>NZ_JAOZYC010000196.1:0-211968 GCF_035798155.1 Streptomyces endophyticus
GGCTCGGGGCGGGCCGGCTCGGCCGGGTGCTCGCCCTGACGGTGGCGCCGGACGGCGGCCGGGTCGCCGTGGCCTCGCACGACGGCCGCGTCCTGCTCGTCGAGCGGGACAGCGGCGACGTACGGGAAGTGGACCGCAGCGAGGACGGGAACGCCACAGGCCTCGCGTTCTCCCCGGACTCGGCGTGGCTCGCCTGGTCGCACGCAGGACCGCACGATCTGCGCCAGCTCAAGCTCGCCAACGCCACCGACCTCTCCGTCAGCGAGGCGACCCCGCTGCGGTTCCGGGACTACGCGCCCGCGTTCACGCTCGACGGCAAGCACCTGGCGTTCCTGTCGGCGCGCTCCTTCGACCCGGTCTATGACGAGCACGCCTTCGACCTCGCGTTCGTCAGCGGCTCGCGGCCGCACCTGATCACGCTCGCCGCGACGACACCGTCGCCGTTCGGGCCGCAGCGCCACGGCCGCCCCTTCGACGCCCCGGACAGCCCGCGGGCCGAGACGCCCGACAGCGAGGGCGCGCCCGCGACCCGGGTCGACCTGGAGGGCCTGCTCGACCGCATCGTGCCGTTCCCGGTGGAGGCCGCCCGCTACTCCAGGCTGCGTACGGCCAAGGACGGCGTGCTGTGGCTGCGGCACCCGGTGCGCGGCGTGCTCGGCGACTCCCGTGCCGGTCTCGACGCGCCGGAGCCCAAGACCCGCCTGGAACGCTACGACCTGGGCAAGCAGCGCATCGAGGAGATCGGCGCCGACGCCGACCACTTCGAGGTCACAGGGGACGGCAAGCGGGTGCTGCTGTGGACCGGCGAGGTCCTGAAGGTGGTCCCCAGCGACCGGCGGCCCGCGCACGACGACGACAGCGACACGAACATCACCGTCGACCTGTCCCGGGTCAGCCAGATCGTCGACCCGGCCGCCGAGTGGCGGCAGATGTACGACGAGGCCGGGCGCCTCATGCGGGACAACTTCTGGCGCGCCGACATGAACGGGGTCGACTGGGACGGGGTGTTGGAGCGGTACCGGCCGGTGCTCGACCGGGTCGCCACGCACGACGACCTCGTCGACCTGCTGTGGGAGGTGCAGGGTGAGCTGGGGACCTCGCACGCGTATGTGGCGCCGACGGGCGGGCGGGGGTCCGCCGCGCGCCGGCAGGGGCTGCTCGGCGCCGACATCTCCCGCCACGAGGACGGCGGTTGGGTCGTCGACCGGGTGCTGCCGTCCGAGACCTCCGACCCGCGCGCCCGCTCCCCGCTCACCGCGCCCGGTGTCGCCGTGCGCGCGGGGGACGCGATCGTGGCGGTGGGCGGGAGGCCGGTCGACCCGGTGACCGGGCCCGCGCCGCTGCTGGTCGGCACCGCCGACAAACCGGTCGAGCTGACGGTCTCGCCGGCCGGTGGCGGCGACCCGCGCCACGTGATCGTCGTGCCGGTCGACGACGAGGAGCCGCTGCGGTACCACGCGTGGGTCGCGGACCGGCGGGCGTACGTCCACGAGCACTCGGAGGGCCGTCTCGGCTACCTGCACGTCCCCGACATGCAGGCGCCCGGCTGGGCCCAGATCCACCGGGACCTGAGCGTGGAGGTCGCGCGGGAGGGACTCGTCGTGGACGTCCGGGAGAACCGGGGCGGGCACACGTCGCAGCTCGTCGTGGAGAAGCTGGCGCGCCGCGTCGTGGGCTGGGACCTGCCGCGCGACAGCCGCCCCTTCACGTATCCGATGGACGCGCCGCGCGGCCCGGTGGTCGCCGTGGCGAACGAGTTCTCCGGCTCGGACGGCGACATCGTCAACGCGGCGATCAAGGCGCTCGGCATCGGTCCCGTCGTGGGCGTCCGTACGTGGGGCGGCGTCATCGGCATCGACAGCCGGTACCGGTTGGTGGACGGGACGCTGGTCACGCAGCCGAAGTATGCGACCTGGATGGAGGGTTACGGGTGGGGGCTGGAGAACCACGGGGTGGATCCGGATGTGGAGGTCGTCCTCACCCCGCAGGACGCGGCGGCGGGCCGTGACCCCCAGCTCGACGAGGCCATCCGCATCGCCCTGGCGGCGCTGACGGAGAACCCGGCCAAGTCGGCGCCGACGCTGCCGCGGGCTTCGGCGGAGTAGTGGTTGCGCCCCCGGGGCTCCGCCCCGGACCCCGCGCCTCAATCGCCGGCGGGGCTTGATAAATCAAGCCCCCGCGGCGGCTGAGCCATTTAAGCCCCTGCGGCGATTGAGCAGCGGGGTCCGGGGCGTCAACCACGTCGGGGCTGATCGATACGATGCCGATGTACCCACACTCCACCGCCGAGGGGACCCACATGGACGGCTGTCTGTTCTGCAAGATTGTCGCGGGGGACGTCCCCGCCACCCTGGTCCGCGAGACGGAGTCCACCGTCGCGTTCCGGGACATCAACCCCCAGGCACCCACCCACGTCCTGGTCATCCCGCGCGTCCACCACCCCGACGCCGCCTCGCTCGCCGCCGCCGAACCGGAGATCGCCGCCGACGTGCTGCGTGAGGCCGGCGAGGTCGCCAAGGAGGAGAAGCTGGACAGCTACCGGATCGTGTTCAACACCGGCAGCGGCGCGGGCCAGACCGTCTTCCACGCGCACGCCCACGTCCTCGGCGGCCGTGGCCTGCAGTGGCCCCCCGGATAACCCGTGTCCGTACGTGAATTCGTCGTGCTCGGCACCGCGAGCCAGGTGCCGACCCGGCAGCGCAACCACAACGGCTACCTGCTCCGCTGGGACAGCGAAGGCATCCTCTTCGACCCCGGCGAGGGCACCCAGCGGCAGATGCTGCGCGCCGGTGTGGCCGCGCACGACATCAACCGGATCTGCGTCACGCACTTCCACGGCGACCACTCCCTCGGCCTCGCGGGCGTCATCCAGCGGATCAACCTCGACCGCGTGCCGCACCCGGTGACCGCGCACTACCCGGCGTCCGGGCAGCGGTTCTTCGACCGGCTGCGGTACTCCACCGCGTACCGGGAGAACGTCGACATCGCGGAGGAACTGGTGAGCGGGGACGGCGCGGTGCTGGCCGACACCCCCGCGTACCGCCTTGAGGCCCGCCGCCTCTCGCACCCCGTCGAGTCGTACGGCTACCGGCTCGTCGAGCCCGACGGGCGCCGCATGCTGCCCGAGCGGCTCGCCGCGCACGGCATCAAGGGGCCGGACGTCGGGCGGCTGCACAAGGAGGGCTCCCTGCGGGGCGTCACGCTCGACGAGGTGAGCGAGGTGCGGCGCGGACAGCGCGTCGCGTTCGTGATGGACACCCGGCTGTGCGAGGGCGCGGAGGCGCTCGCCGAGGGCTGCGACCTCCTGGTCATCGAGTCGACCTTCCTCGACGCGGATGCCCGACTCGCCACCGACCACGGCCACTTGACCGCCTCGCAGGCCGCCCGCATCGCCCGGGAAGCCGGTGTGCGGCACCTCGTCCTCACCCACTTCAGCCAGCGCTACACCGACCCGGAGGAGTTCGCCCGACAGGCCCGCGCCGCCGGGTTCGACGGGGAGCTGACGGTCGCCCGCGACCTGGACCGCGTCCCCGTGCCGAAGCGCCGCTGAGTCAGCACCCTGCGTACGCTGGTCGGATGTCACTCGCACCACTCGCGCGCATCCCCAAGGCAGAGCTCCACCTGCACATCGAGGGCACCCTCGAACCCGAGCTCGCCTTCGAACTCGCCGCTCGCAACGGCATCACCCTGCCGTACGCCGACACCGAGGAACTGCGCAAGGCGTATCTCTTCGCCGACCTGCAGTCCTTCCTCGATCTCTACTACTCGCTGATGGCGGTTCTCGTCACCGAGGACGACTTCGAGGCGCTCGCCGACGCCTATCTCGCGCGCGCCGCCGAGCAGGGCGTGCGGCACGCCGAGATCTTCTTCGACCCGCAGGCGCACGCCGCGCGGGGCGTGGAGATGGGCACCGTCGTCGAGGGGCTGCACCGGGCGCTCGCGCGCAGCGAGGCGCGGCACGGGATCTCCACCAAGCTCATCATGTGCTTCCTGCGCGACCGGTCCGCCGAGTCGGCCATGGAGACCCTTGAGGCCGCGAAGCCGTACCTCGACCGGATCGTCGGCATCGGCCTCGACTCCGCCGAGGTCGGCAACCCCGCGTCCAAGTTCCGCGAGGTGTACGAGGCCGCCGGCGCGCTCGGCCTGCGCAAGGTCGCGCACGCGGGCGAGGAGGGCGACCCCTCGTACGTGTGGGAGGCCCTGGACATCCTCGGGGTCGAGCGCGTCGACCACGGGCTGCGGTCCCTGGAGGACCCCGAGTTGGTGACCCGCCTCGTACGGGACCGGATCCCGCTCACGCTGTGCCCGCTGTCGAACGTGCGGCTGCGCACCATCGACATGCTGGAGGACCACCCGCTGGTCAAGATGATGGACGCGGGCCTGCTGTGCACGGTCAACTCCGACGACCCGTCCTACTTCGGCGGCTACGTCGGCGACACCTTCCACGCCGTCCATGAGGCGCTGGGCATCGACCACGAACGAGTGCGGGAGCTGGCCCGCAACTCGTTCGTGGCGTCGTTCCTCGACGGCAGCGCGGAGGACGAAGCGCTGCGGGCGCGCTACATCGCCGAGGTCGAGGCGTACGAACTGGACGACATCTCCGGCTGATCCTGTGCGAGGGGCTCCGGCTCGACGCCGTCGGGGCCCACCGCGGTGAACACCGTGTACGCGGGCGTCTCGACGGTCGTCTCGATGTCGAACAGCTCGACCACCGGCTGCTCCAGCACACCCGACGGCGGCACGATCGCGCCGACCGGGGCGCCGCTGTGGCGCCGTGCCGCCCCCGCGAACAGCGGGCGGCCACCGGTGTGCAGGGTCACCACGGTGAGTGGCACCGCGAGCAGCAGCAGCGCGACGGCGAGCACCACGCCCATCACCGGGAAGCCGGTCGCCTGGGCCAGCAGGCTGCCGGCCAGGGGGCCGCAGGCCGTGCCGAGCGAGGATGCCGAGCCCATGAGGACCGCCCAGCGGCCGCGCGGGTCGAGCGAGGCCGCGAGGCCGAGGACGTAGGACAGGACCACCGGGTAGAGGGTGTTCCAGGCGATCTCGCCCGTGGCGAAGGACGCGAGGTCGTCCGCGCGGGCGCTGAGCAGGACGCAGCAGGCGATCGCGGCCGTGCCCGCGCCGATGGGCAGCGCGCGGCCCATGCGGACGCCGACCGCGCCCGCGCCGATCACGCCGAGCAGCCCGACGCCGAGCGCCACCGCGAAGACCGAACCGACCGCGACCTCGGACAGGCCGGCCTGTTCGGTGCCGATGCGGCTGCTGACGCCCCACAGCGCGTTCTGCGCCATCGACCAGCACACCAGCGTCACCGCGAGGATCAGGCCCGAACGGGCATGGGGGAGCGGGGACTTGGGGGCCGGGGCCGCGCAGTTGTCCAGGGTGGCCGGGTCGGCGAGGGCGCGCGTCGCCGGCCACACGGCGAGCGCGGTGGCGGCGAGCGCCGCGAACGGCAGGCAGCTGCCCTCGCTGATCCGCGGGATGGTCAGGTACAGGGCGCACGCGAGTGCGGACACGGTCAGCAGACCGAGCGTCGAGGCGCGGTGCGGGTCCTTCTGGGCGGCGATCCCGGTGGCCGCGACCGCCGTCGCCGTACCCGAACCGAAGCCGCCGACCATCGCACCCGCGACGAGTAGCGGGGTGGTGGCGGCGAGGGCCGCGGTGCCGTATCCGACGGCGGCGAGCAGCAGTCCGGCGCGGGCCGCGCGGCGGGCGCCGATCCGTTCGACGCGGGCCGCGAGGGTGAGCCCCGCGGCGGCCGAACTCAGCAGCAGCGCACTGCCGACGAGACCGGCCTGGGTGGGGGAGAGATGCAGGCTGACCGCGACTCTGCCGACGATGGTGGGCAGGAGATAGGCGGCGAGATAGCCGGCCGTGAAGAGGGCGACGAGCGCGGGCCGGGAGGTGCGCGAGGACACGGGCGTTCCTGAGGACGGGCCTCTTGCCTTGGACGCTGTTTTGGGCAAGGGGGTGGTAAGGCAGGGGAGTTGGGGAGCGCGACGTCTTTGCGAACGGGACCGAACCGGGGACGTTGGGCGCCGCCAATTTGTATCAAGTCCATGGGGGGTGCATGGAAGCCGGGGCCCTGTGACGCGTGACACATTTGGTTTGTGTGTGGTTCGGCCGGGTATCCGAGCAATTTTTGTGTGGGGCGGCGGTCGTGGTCAGCGCCAGTCGGGGACGCCGGAGGTCCCCCGGTGAGCCGTCGCCTCGATCTTCGCGCGGGTCTCGCCCATGACCGCCACGATCCGCTCCTCGTGCTCAGGCGTCAGCCGGACCACCGGCACCGAGCAGCTGATGGCGTCGTGCGCCGGGTCCGCGTAGCGCAGCGCGAAGCCGAAGCCGACGATGCCGTCGACGCCCTCCTCGCGGTCGACCGAGTGGCCGCGCTCGCGGATCCCGGCGAGGTCGGCGGCGAGCGCCTCGCGCGTCGTGTGCGTGCGCCCGGTGGACTGCTCGTACGGGCCCGGCGGCAGCTCGTCGTCCGGGCGCTCGGCGAGCAGCGCCTTGCCCAGCGCGCCGATGTGCGCGGGCAGCCTGCGGCCCACCCGGCTGATCGTGCGCAGATATTCGTGCGACTCACGGGTCGCCAGGTACGCGACGTCGAAGCCGTCGAGGCGCCCCAGATGGATCGTCTCGCCGAGCGCGTCCGACGCCTCGTCGAGGAACGGGCGCACGGAGCGTACGTACGGATCCGTGTCCAGGTAGCTGGTGCCGGTCAGCAGGGCGCGGATGCCGATGCCGTACAGCGAACCCGTCACGTCCGTGCGCACCCAGCCGCGCGCGATGAGCGTCTGCAGCAGCGCGTACATGGAGCTGCGCGGCACCCCGAGCTCGTCCGCGAGCTCCTGGAGGCGGGCCGGACGGTCTCCGCGGGCGGCGAGCACATCGAGCAGGTCGACGGTGCGGGCGGCCGACTTCACCTCGCGCACTCCGCGCGGCGGCTCGCTGTTGACGCTCTCTGACATGCGCCGATCGTAATCCGCGCACGATCAGGCCAGGGGCCCCTCGGCGCCGCTTCGTGACAGGTTGATGTCGTCCACCGTGGCACGGGACCGGGTCGTGCACACTGTCCAAACCCGTACCACTCAGGAGCGCGACGTGACCTCCACACGACCCGGAACGGACCCTCTCGCGGCGCTGCGCACGACGGCCGATCCGCCCTACGACGTCTATCTCACCGGCACGGTCTTCCTCGACATCATCTTCACCGGCCTCGACAGCGCGCCCGTGCGGGGCACGGAGTCGTGGGCGCGCGGCATGGGGTCGAGCCCCGGCGGGATCGCGAACATGGCGACGGCGCTCGCACGGCTCGGCCTGCGCACCTCGCTCGCCGCGGCCTTCGGCGACGACCACTACGGCGAGTACTGCTGGGACGCCCTCGAACACGGCGAGGGCATCGACCTCAGTTACGCGCGGACCGTGCCGGGCTGGCACTCGCCCGTCACCGTGTCCATGGCGTACGAGGGCGAACGCACGATGGTGAGCCACGGCCACGAGCCGCCGCCCGTTGAGCCCGCGCCGGACTGCCCGCCGCACGCCAGAGCCGCCGTCGCCTCGCTCGTGCCCGGCGCCGAGGAGCCGTGGGTCGCGACGGCCGCGCGCTCCGGAACGCAGATCTTCGCCGACGTGGGCTGGGACGAGACCGGCCGCTGGGACCTGGCGGCGCTGCCGGGGCTACGGCACTGCGAGGCGTTCCTGCCGAACGCCGAAGAGGCCATGCGCTACACCCGCACGTCCTGCCCGCGGGCCGCGGCGCACGCGCTGACCGAGCACGTGCCGGTCGCCGTGGTGACGCTCGGCGCGGAGGGCGCTTACGCGGTGGACGGGCGGACCGGCGAGACCGCGTCCGTACCGGCCATCGAGGTCGAGGCCCTCGACCCGACCGGGGCGGGGGACGTCTTCGTCGCCGGCTTCGTCACCGCGACCCTGGCCGACTGGCCGCTCGCCGACCGCCTCGCCTTCGCCGGCCTCACCGCGGCCCTCTCGGTCCAGGAGTTCGGCGGCTCGCTGTCGGCGCCGGGCTGGTCGGAGATCGCGGTGTGGTGGAAGGAGGTCCGGTCGAACGAGCACCAGAACCGCTGCGCCCTGGACCGCTACGACTTCCTGGCCCCACTGCTCCCCGACACCTCCCGGGCCTGGCCGCTGCGACGAGCGGTCCCGACGATCGGTTTCGGACGGTCGGCGTAGCCGGTAACCGCTGACCGGCCCTGGTGACGTCACGAAACCCACTCGGCGTTGTCGTACCCGCGCCGTACCCTTGGCGGTGCAGGGCAATACCGCAGGACACACCGCAGAGAAAGTCCCGTACGGGGAGGACGCAAGGGCCACAGGCCCGGCTCATGACGCAGACACCATCCAGCGCCCGCGCACAGTTCACCGTCCCGGCCAAGCACCCCATGGTGGAGGTTCTGGGATCCGGGGACGCGCTGCTGCGAGTGATCGAGCAGGCCTTCCCGGGGGCCGATATCCATGTCCGGGGCAATGAGATCAGCGCGTCGGGGGATCCGAGGGAAGTCGCCCTCATCCAGCGCCTGTTCGACGAGATGATGCTGGTAGTGAGGACGGGGGCACCGATGACCGAGGACGCCGTGGAGCGCTCCATCGCCATGCTGAAGGCGGACGGAAGCGACGGGCAGGAGACGCCCGCCGAGGTGCTCACGCAGAACATCCTGTCGTCGCGGGGCCGCACGATCCGCCCGAAGACGCTGAACCAGAAGCGGTACGTCGACGCGATCGACAAGCACACGATCGTTTTCGGCATCGGCCCGGCGGGCACCGGCAAGACCTATCTGGCGATGGCCAAGGCGGTCCAGGCCCTCCAGTCCAAGCAGGTCAACAGGATCATCCTGACCCGTCCCGCGGTGGAGGCGGGGGAGCGGCTCGGCTTCCTGCCGGGAACGCTCTACGAGAAGATCGACCCCTACCTGCGTCCGCTGTACGACGCCCTGCACGACATGCTCGACCCGGACTCGATCCCGCGGCTGATGGCGGCGGGGACGATCGAGGTGGCGCCGCTGGCGTACATGAGGGGCAGAAGCCTGAATGACGCCTTCATCATTCTCGACGAGGCGCAGAACACGAGCCCCGAGCAGATGAAGATGTTCCTGACGCGCCTCGGTTTCGAGTCGAAGATCGTGGTCACCGGTGACGTGACGCAGGTCGACCTTCCGGGTGGCACGAAGAGCGGCCTCAAGCAGGTGCAGGACATTCTGGGGGGCCTCGACGACGTGCACTTCTCGCGGCTCACGTCCCAGGATGTCGTCCGGCACAAGCTGGTCGCCCGTATCGTCGACGCGTACGACAAGTACGACACCGAGCACGGTACGGAGAACGGCACCCAAAAGGGCAACGGCCGTCCCAGAGGAAAGTAGAGAACCCACAGCGCCATGTCGATCGACGTCAACAACGAGTCCGGAACCGAGGTCGACGAGCAGGCGATCCTCGACATCGCCCGCTACGCGCTCGCGCGGATGCGGATCCACCCGCTGTCGGAGCTCTCGGTGATCGTCGTCGACGGCGACGCCATGGAGCAGCTGCACGTGCAGTGGATGGATCTGCCGGGGCCGACGGATGTCATGTCGTTCCCGATGGACGAGCTGCGGCCGCCGATGAAGGACGAGGACGAGGCCCCGCAGGGTCTGCTCGGCGACATCGTGCTGTGCCCGGAGGTCGCCAAGAAGCAGGGTGAGGACGCGCCCACGCAGCACTCCATGAACGAGGAGCTCCAGCTCCTCACCGTGCACGGGGTGCTGCACCTGCTCGGGTACGACCACGAGGAGGCCGACGAGAAGGCCGAGATGTTCGGTCTCCAGGCGGGCATCGTGGACGGCTGGCGTGCGGAGAAGGGAATGACGGGGCCGTCGCCGGCGCCGACCGTGTCATGAGTTTCTCGCTGATCGCCGGGGCCGTCGCGCTGGTCGTGATCGCCTGGCTCGCCGCCTGCGCCGAGGCCGGCCTCGCGCGGGTGTCGAGCTTCCGCGCCGAGGAGGCCGCGCGGTCCGGGCGGCGCGGCAGCGCCAAGCTCTCCCAGGTGGCCGCCGACCCCACGCGCTATCTGAACGTGGCGCTCCTGGTGCGCGTCGCCTGCGAGATGGCCGCCGCCGCGCTCGTCACGTACGCGTGCCTGGAGGAGTTCAAGGAGACCTGGCAGGCGCTGCTCGTCGCCATCGGCGTGATGGTGCTGGTGTCGTACGTGGCCGTGGGCGTCTCGCCGCGCACCATCGGCCGCCAGCACCCGCTGAATACCGCCACGGCGGCCGCGTACGTGCTGCTGCCGCTCGCCCGGATCATGGGGCCGATCCCGCCGCTGCTGATCCTGATCGGTAACGCGCTGACCCCCGGCAAGGGCTTCAGGCGTGGCCCCTTCGCCTCCGAGGCCGAGCTGCGGGCCCTGGTCGACCTCGCCGAGAAGGAGTCCCTCATCGAGGACGAGGAGCGCCGCATGGTGCACTCCGTCTTCGAGCTGGGCGACACCCTCGTGCGGGAGGTGATGGTGCCGCGCACCGACCTCGTCGTCATCGAGCGGTACAAGACCATCCGGCAGGCCCTCACCCTCGCCCTGCGCTCCGGGTTCTCCCGGATCCCCGTGGTCGGCGAGAGCGAGGACGACGTCGTCGGCGTGGTCTACCTGAAGGACCTCGCGCGCAAGACGCACATCAACCGGGACGCCGAGGCCGAATTGGTGTCCACCGCCATGCGGCCCGCGACCTTCGTCCCCGACACCAAGAACGCGGGGGACCTGCTGCGCGAGATGCAGCAGCTGCGCACGCACGTCGCCGTCGTGATCGACGAGTACGGCGGCACGGCGGGCATCGTCACCATCGAGGACATCCTTGAGGAGATCGTCGGCGAGATCACCGACGAGTACGACCGCGAGGTGTCCAACGTGGAGGAGCTCGGCGACGAGCGGTTCCGGGTGACGTCCCGGCTCGACATCGGCGACCTCGGTGAGCTGTACGGCATCGAGGAGTTCGACGACGAGGACGTGGAGACGGTGGGCGGGCTGCTGGCCAAGGCCCTCGGCCGGGTCCCGATCGCCGGGGCCTCGTCCATGGTGACGCTGCCCGACGGGCGGGAGCTGCGGCTGACCGCGGAGGCCGCCGCGGGCCGCCGGAACAAGATCGTGACCGTGCTCTCGGAGCCGGTCGGCGGCGACCGGGAGGGGAGCGCCGGGTGACGCCACAGGAGCTGCGAACGTTCTGCCTGTCGTTCAACGCGGCGGTGGAGGACTTCCCGTTCAACCCGGAGACGTCCGTCTTCAAGGTGCTCGGCAAGATGTTCGCGCTCTCGCACCTCGACGGCCGCCCGCTCACCGTCAACCTCAAGTGCGACCCCGAGGACGCGCTGCGGCTGCGCGGCGAGCACGAGGGCGTCATCGTGCCCGGCTGGCACATGAACAAGCGGCACTGGAACACGGTGACCGTGGACCGGCCCGAAGAGCTCCCGGACCGGGTGGTCCGGGAGCTCATCGAGGATTCCTACGACCTGGTGGTGGCGGGCCTTCCGAAGGCGGAGCGGCTGCGCCTCGACCGGTCCTAGCCCCGCTTCGTACGCAGCCCCAGCGCCACCAGCGCCGCCGCCACCAGCACGATCGCCGCGTCCAGCGCGATCACCGTGTGCACCCCGGTCAGCAGGTCCGTGGACGTCGTCGCGAGGACGCCGAGCAGCGGGATGCCGACGGTGATGCCGACCTGCTGCGTCGAGGTGACCAGACCCGTGGCCAGGCCCTGCTCCTCGTTCGGCACACCCGAGGTGACCGTGAGGCCGTACGAGATGATCGCGCCCAGGTGGAAGGCGCTGGCCAGCGAGACTCCGGCGGTCGCGAGCCAGACCGAGGCGCCGCCGGTGCCGATCTGCAGGAGCGAGGCGATGAGCACGCCCTGTCCGACGAGCGAGCCGACCAGGGTGCGGCGGGCACCGAAGCGGCCGACGACCTTCGGCGTGTACGCCCCCGCGACCACCGACAGGACGCCCTGGACGCCGAAGACGAGGCCGGTCTCGAAGGCCGACAGGTGCAGCACTTCCTGGAGGTACAGCGTCAGCACGAAGACGATCGTCGACATCATCGAGAAGGTGACCAGGCCGCCCACGTTGCCCCACGCGATGGTGCGGCGGCGCAGCATCGGCAGCGACACCAGCGGCTGGGCGCTGCGGGACTCGACGTAGCCGAACGCCGCGAGCAGGGCGAGTCCCGCGACGAGCGTGACGAGGACGTCGGCGCGGCCGAAGCCGACCTCCGCCGCCGTGGACAGCGCGTAGATCAGGGCGAGCAGGCCGCCGGTGACCGTGACGGCGCCGGGGACGTCAAGGCGCGGGCGGTCCGGGGTGCGGGACTCGGGCAGCAGGCCGGGCGCGAGCGGCAGCACGAGCACGGCGAACAGGGTCAGCAGGCCCATCGTGGAGCGCCAGCCGAGCGCGTCGGTGAGGACCCCGCCGGCCACCATGCCGACGGTGAAGCCGAGGGACATCAGGGTGCCGGAGATGCCGATCGCCTTGTCGCGCTGCGGGCCCTCGGGGAACGTCGTGGTCAGCAGCGACATGCCGGTCGGCACGATCGCCGCCGCGCCCATGCCCTGCAGCGCGCGGCCCGCGAGGAAGGACGCCGGGTCCCAGGCGAACGTCGCGAGCAGCGAGGCCGCGCCGAACAGGGCGAGCCCGGACAGGAAGATCCGGCGCCGCCCGTACAGGTCGCCGATCCGGCCGAAGAGGAGCAGGAAGCCACCGGACGGCAGGGCGAAGGCGGTCACCGCCCACTGCAACGCGGACGTGCTCATGCCGAGGTCGGGACCGAGCACCGGCAGCGCCACGTTCAGCACGGAGAAGTCGAGCGCCACCATGAACTGGGCGGCGCAGAGGACGAACAGGACGAGCTTGTCCCGGCCGGAGAGGCGGGGCGCGGTGGGTGGTTGGGGCAGGGGAGCCGTGGAGGTTGCGGTGTCGATCGCCATGGCCAAGAGCTTCGTACGACCGGAATATCCGTGGAGAGTGGGAACTTATGCTGGTGGTCGCACCACCAGACAACCGGGGGAGTCGCACGTGGCGGAGAGCGCAGCGCTCAAGAAGCACCGGCTCAGTGAGTTGCGGGAGTTCCTGATGAGCCGCCGGGCGAGGGTCTCGCCCACCGAGGCCGGCCTGCCCGACGGCGGCGCCCGCAGGCGCACGCCGGGCCTGCGCCGCGAGGAGGTCGCCGTGCTCGCAGGGGTCGGCGCCTCCTGGTACCAGTGGCTGGAGCAGGGCCGGGACATCTCGGTGTCGCCGCAGGTGCTCGACTCCGTGGCCCGCGTCCTGAAGCTGACCAGCGCGGAGCGTCGCCATCTGTACGTGCTCGCGGGACTCAACCCGCCCGCGTACGAGGTGGACCCCGGCGACCAGCAGATGTGCGACGGGCTGCAGCGGCTCATCGACGCCTGGATGCCGTACCCGGCGCACATCATGGACGCGTACTACAACTGCGTGATGTACAACGACGCGGCGGCGATCGTCCTCGCGATGCGCCCGGAGAACCGGCAGAACTGCGTCATCGACTTCTTCACCGACTCCCTCTACCGCGCCCGCAGCGAGAGCTGGGAGCAGAACGCGGCGACGGTCGTCGCCCAGTTCCGCGCCGCCTGCTCCGAGTGCCCCGACGACGAGGGGTTCCAGGAGGTCGTGGCCGAACTGAAGGCGGTGAGCCCGGAGTTCGTGGAGCTGTGGGAGCGCCGCGACATCAAGCCGCAGGGGCAGGTCCGCAAGGAGCTCACGCATCCCGTGGCCGGGCTGCTGCACCTGGAGTCGACCGCCATGAAGATCCCCGCGCGGCCCGACCTCACCGTCGTGCTGCACACCCCGCTGGCCGAGGCGGACACCGCCGCGAAGCTGGAGTGGCTGGCCTCGCCCCAGGGGCGGCGCGGGGCGATGTACCCCGTCGCAGGGTGAACCCGACCCGCTTCCTTATGCTCACCCCATGACTGAGAGCACCGACCTCGGCCCCGAGGACCGCAAGATCGTCACCCTGGCCCGCTCCACGCGGGCCCGCAACGGTGTGCCCGAGGGCGCGGCCGTGCGTGACGAGACCGGGCGCACCTACGTCGCGGGCACCGTCGCCCTCGACTCCCTGAAGCTGAGCGCGCTGCAGACGGCCGTCGCCATGGCGGTGGCGTCCGGCGCGCAGTCCCTGGAGGCGGCGGCCGTCGTCTCCGCCTCCGACGAGCTTTCGGCGGAGGACCTCGCGGCCGTACGCGACCTGGGCGGGGCCGGTACGCCGGTGTTCCTGGCCGGGGGCGACGGCACGGTGAAGGAGACGCTGCCGGCGGGCTGAACCGCCGTGTCCGCCGCGGGGGTTCTGTGAGCACGCTCACGCCTTCCGCACCGCTTTGTGAGTACCCTCACGCCCGCCGCACAGCAGGGCCCGACGGCCCGGTGCGGCGGGCGTCGTGCGTGGGGCACGGGGGCCGGGGGAGCGGCCGCCGGGACCTGCGCCCCGGGTCATCGGTCCCGGTGGAGCGGGACCCGGGGCGGGGACCGAAGGGTGGGCCGGTGGGTCGGGCGGCCCATGGGACCGGGGCTCGGCGTGGCTCACGGTGGAGAGGTCGCCCGCTGCGGCAGCCGACCGACCGGCCGCCGCACCGGGCGACCCACCACGTCCCCAAACAAAGGTTCCGCTTCGTGTTCTCCACCGCGCTTCGTCGTCCCACCGCCCGTATGTCCCGTACCCGCCGTCTGGGCACCGCCGCCGTGCTGGCCGGTGCCGGCGGGATGCTGGTGCTCGCGGGTACCGGCAGCGCCTCGGCGGCCACCGGGGCGTCGGCGTCCCAGTGGCAGTCCGTCGCCCAGTGCGAGGCCAGTGGGAACTGGGCCGCGAACACGGGGAACGGGTTCTCGGGTGGGCTGCAGTTCACGCCGTCCACGTGGGCGGCGTACGGCGGTACGCAGTACGCGTCCGCTGCGAATCTGGCCACTCCGCAGGAGCAGATGGCTGTCGCCAACCATGTTCTGGCTGAGCAGGGGCCGGGGGCGTGGCCGGTCTGCGGCGCCAAGGCCGGCCTCTGAGTGACTTCGAGCCCTTGCGACGGGTGGGCACCATCAAGCCTCGTCGGCGGGTGGGCACCATCAAGCCCCGCCGGCGATTGAGGCGCGGGGTCCGGGGCAGGGCCCCGGCGGTGCCGCGCGCTCAACGGCACGGGGCTCCGCCCCGGACCCCGCTGTTCAATCGCCGCAGGGGCTTGATTCGCCGGGTCCGGCCGGAGGTCAGATGGCGTCGGGGCCGCGGTCGCCCGTGCGGACGCGGATGACCGTGTCCACCGGAACCGCCCACACCTTGCCGTCGCCGATCTTCCCGGTCCGTGCGGCCCGAACGATCGCGTCCATAGCGGGTTCCAGGTCCGCGTCCTCCACGACGACCTCGATCCGGGCCTTCGGTACCAGGTCGACCTGGTACTCGGCGCCCCGGTAGACCTCGGTGTGCCCGCGCTGGCGGCCGTAGCCGCTGGCCTCGGTCACGGTCAGGCCGTCGACACCCAGCTCCCGCAGCGCGGTCTTGACCTCGTCGAGGCGGAACGGCTTCACGACCGCGGTGATCAGCTTCATGGCGCGACCTTTCGGGCGACGGGGGCGGCACTCAGGACGCCGTGATCGTACGCACTCTCCGCGTGCGCCGTCTGGTCGAGCCCGGTCAGCTCCTCCTCGGCCTCGGCCCGGAAGCCCATCAGCCGGTCGATGCCCTTCCCGATCCCGTACGTGACGAGGAAGGTGTAGGCGGCGACCACCAGCACCGCGAGCAGTTGCTTGCCGAGCTGGCCGAACCCGCCGCCGTAGAACAGCCCCTCCTTGGCCGCGGACCCGGTCATCGCGGACGTCGCGAACAGGCCGATGAGGACGGTGCCCACCACGCCGCCGATGAAGTGCACGCCGACGACATCGAGGGAGTCGTCGTAGTTGAGGCGCAGCTTCCAGGCGACCGCGTACGAGCAGACGACACCGGCCACGAGCCCGACGACGGCCGCGCCCGGCACGCCGACGACCCCGCAGGCCGGGGTGATCGCGACAAGGCCGGCCACCGCGCCCGATACCGCGCCGAACGTCGTCGGGTGCCCGTCCCGCCGCTGCTCCACGAACAGCCAGCCCAGCAGCCCCGTGCAGCCCGCGATCAGGGTGTTGAACATGGAGGCCGCGGCGATACCGTTCGCGCCGAGTGCCGAGCCGCCGTTGAAGCCCAGCCAGCCGAACCACAGCAGGCCCGCGCCCATAACCACCATCGGCAGGTTGTGCGGGCGCATCGCGTCCTTCTTGAAGCCGATGCGCGGGCCGAGGACGAGACAGAGGGCCAGGCCCGACGCGCCCGAGGCGATCTCCACCACCAGGCCGCCCGCGAAATCGAGGGCGCCCAGGTGGTTCGCGATCCAGCCGCCGGGACCCCATACCCAGTGCGCCACGGGAACGTATACGAGCAGCGCCCAGACGGGTACGAAGACCAGCCACGCCCCGAATTTCGTACGGTCCGCGACCGCCCCGCTGATCAGCGCGGCCGTGAGGATCGCGAAGGTCAGCTGGAAGGTCGTGAAGAGGAAGGTGGGGACGGTGCCGGTCACCGAGTCCGGGCCGATGCCGGCCATGCCCGCGTGCCCCAGGCCACCGATCAGGCCCGCGAAGGCGTCGTCGCCGAAGGCGAGCGAGTAGCCGGCGACCAGCCACACCACCGTCACGAGGGCGATCGACACGAAGCTCATCATCAGCATGTTCAGGACGCTCTTCGTGCGGACCATGCCGCCGTAGAAGAGGGCGAGTCCCGGCGTCATGAGCAGCACGAGGGCGGTGGCGGCGAGCAGCCAGGCGGTGTCGCCCGTATCGAGTGCGGGGGCGGCGAGGGGCACGGTCGTGGCAGGCATGCGGATCAGCGTCACGGGTCCGCGTTTCCGGAACCGCACGGGTGGGTTTCCGCCGTGTTTCTTGTTGCCGGGCGGTTACCTGGGCCTCACTGTGCTGCGGCACCCCCGCCATCGGGGACAATGGGCGCCATGAGCGCTCGTACCCAGCCGTCCCAGCCGTCGAATTCTCCGGAGCCCGCGCACCGCGCCGGCTTCGCCTGCTTCGTCGGCCGCCCCAACGCGGGCAAGTCCACCCTCACGAACGCTCTGGTCGGCAAGAAGGTGGCCATCACCGCCGACCAGCCGCAGACCACGCGGCACACCGTGCGCGGCATCGTGCACCGCGAGGACGCGCAGCTGATCCTGGTGGACACCCCCGGCCTGCACAAGCCGCGCACGCTGCTGGGCGAGCGCCTCAACGACGTGGTGCGCACCACATGGGCCGAGGTCGACGTGATCGGCTTCTGCCTGCCCGCCGACCAGAAGCTCGGCCCCGGCGACAAGTTCATCGCCAAGGAACTCGCGTCGATCAAGAAGACGCCGAAGGTCGCCATCGTCACCAAGACGGACCTGGTCGACAGCAAGACCCTCGCCGAGCAGCTCATCGCCATCGACCAGCTCGGCAGAGAGCTGGGCATCGAGTGGGCGGAGATCGTGCCGGTGTCGGCGGTCGGGGACCAGCAGGTGGGCCTGCTGGCCGATCTGCTGATCCCGATGCTGCCCGAGGGACCGATGCTCTACCCCGAGGGCGACCTCACCGACGAGCCCGAGCAGGTCATGGTCGCGGAGCTGATCCGCGAGGCCGCGCTCGAAGGCGTGCGGGACGAGCTGCCGCACTCCATCGCCGTCGTGGTGGAGGAGATGCTGCCGCGCGAGGACCGGCCCGCGGACAAGCCGCTCCTCGACATCCACGCGTTCGTCTACATCGAGCGGCCCAGCCAGAAGGGCATCATCATCGGCCCGAAGGGCAAGCGCCTCAAGGACGTCGGCATCAAGTCCCGCAAGCAGATCGAGGCGCTCCTCGGTACGCCGGTCTACCTGGACCTGCACGTCAAGGTCGCCAAGGACTGGCAGCGGGACCCGCGGCAGCTGCGCAAGCTCGGCTTCTAGCTCCTCTTACGGGCCGCTCGGCTTACGGGCCGCTGGGCGGCAGGTCCCTACGCGACGCCCCGGATCCGCCGCACCAGGATCGCGCCCGCGAGGCCGACCCCCGCCGCCACCAGGTACAGCACCCGGTATCCGCCCAGCTGGTTCACCAGCGGAGCGGCGAGCGCGGGGGCGGCCACCTGGGGAAGGGCGTTGGCGATGTTGATGACGCCGAGGTCCTTGCCGCGGTCCAGGGCCGTCGGCAGCACGTCCGTCATCAGCGCGAAGTCGACCGAGGTGAACACCCCGAAGCCGACGCCCAGGACGGCCGCCGCGACGATCGCCCCCGGCCAGGTCTGCCAGCCGGACAGCACCGCCGTCGCCACCGCCATCAGCACGCCCGACCACAGCACGAACGGCTTGCGGCGCCCGACGCGGTCCGACCACGCCCCGCTCACCACCACCGTCGCGAGCAGCGTCACCCCGTTCACGGCGGTCAGGATCAGCACGCCGGAGTCCGGGTCCTCGTAACGCAGCTGGTCGCGGAGGTAGTAGAACAAGTACAGCAGCACCAGCGAGTTGCCCAGGTTGATCAGGAAGCGGGTCAGCCACGCCCAGCCGAGGTCCGGGTAGCGGCGCGGGCTCAGCCAGAAGCCGCGCGCGAAACCGCGCCACGACCACGGGGGACGGGCGTCCCGCGCGAGGCGCGGGTCCCGGTGGCGCAGCACGTAAGGGGCCACGCCCACCAGCGTGAAGACCGCGCAGGCCGCGTATCCGGCGCCGACCCCGCCCGCCGCCGTCGCGAGCCCCGTGCCGCCGACCACGCCCAGGATCTGCGCGGCCCCCAACCAGCCGCCCACCGCGCCCCGTTGGAGCCGCGGCACCCGGTCGGGCACGGCCGCGGTGACCGCCGCGAACGCCGCGTTCAGCGTCAGCTGCACCAGGCACCAGCCCAGGAACAGCACCCACACCGCGTCCGCGCCGCCGAGCAGCAGCAGCGAGAGCGCACCGCCCGCCGTGCCCGCCACGATCCACGGCGTACGCCGCCCGAACCGCGACACGGTGCGGTCGGAGAGGGCGCCGAACAGCGGGTTCGCGGCCAACGACACCACCGCGCCGACGCCCGTCACCCACGCGAGCAGCGACTCCTTGGACATCCCGGTGCCCGGCGCGAAGTGCTCGGACTGCTTGGCGAGCAGGATCTGCAGCGGCCCGTACCAGCCCACCCAGATCGCCCCGTTGGCCAGCGACAGCGCGCTCGTCCAGGCCCGTCCCACCCGCTCCGTCGGCTCCCGCAGCGGGTCCTGCAGCGCGGGCGCCGTCATGCCCGCTGGGCCCGCAGCGCGCCTCGCAGCCAGCCGTACGACGCCTTCGGCGTGCGCGCCTGCGTGGCGTAGTCGACGTGCACGAGCCCGAACCGCTTCGTGTACCCCTCCGCCCACTCCCAGTTGTCCATGAGCGACCAGACGAAGTAGCCGCGTACGTCCACGCCCTGCGTGAGAGCCCCGTGCAGGGCCCGGATGTGGCCGTCCAGATACGCGATCCGGTCCTGGTCGTCGATCCCCTCGTACGCGCAGCCGTTCTCGGTGACGACGAGGGGCGGCAGCCGGTCGCCGTAGCGGTCGCGGAAGCCGGTGAGGAGCGAGGTGAGCGCTTCCGGGACCACCGGCCAGCCGAAGTCCGTCACCGGGTGGCCCGCTATCTCCCGTACGGAGAAGGGGAGTTCGGCGGGGAGGGTGAGCCCGGAGAACTCGACGTCCGTCGTGCCGGGCGCGCCCACCTTCGTCGGCTGGTAGAAGTTGATCCCGTACCAGTCGAGGGTGTCCTCGGAGATCACTTTCAGGTCGGCGGCGATGTCGTCGCCCGGCATCAACTCGCCGAATCCGTCCGGGTACTGGCCCAGCAGTAGTGGGTCGGAGAAGAGCCGGTTGAGGATGATGTCGTACAGGTCGGCCGCCGCCGTGTCGGCCGGGTCGTCGGAGGCCGCCCAGGTCGGGCCGTGCGAATTGGCGATGCCGATGTCGTCGGCGCCCGCCGCGCGCAGTGCCCGCGCCGCGAGACCGTGCGCGAGGAGCTGGTGGTGGGCCACCGGCAGCGCGTCGAAGAGCAGCTTGTGGCCGGGCGCGTGCTCGCCGAGCGCATGCCCCAGCAGGGTGTGCTCCGCGGGCTCGTTGAGGGTGATCCACTTGGCTACGCGGTCCCCGAGCCGGGCGGCGACCGTCGCCGCGTACTCGGCGAACCGGGCCGCCGTGTCCCGCTCCAGCCAGCCGCCCGCCTCCTCAAGGGCCGCCGGAAGGTCCCAGTGGAAGAGGGTGGGCACGGGCCGCACGCCCTGCGCGCACAGCTCGTCGACGAGCCGGTCGTAGAAGTCGAGGCCACCGGGCGCGAGCACCCGCGGCCAGGAGACGGAGAAGCGGTACGCGTCCACGCCCAGGTCGCGGACGAGGCCCACGTCCTCGCGGTAACGGGCCACGTGGTCGCAGGCCACCGCCGCCGTGGAACCGTCCTTGATCCGGCCGGGCTCCGCGCTGAACGAGTCCCACACCGAGGGCGCACGCTCGCTCGCGGCGCCCTCGATCTGGTGGGCCGACGTGGAGACGCCCCACAGGAAACCGGGCGGGAACGTCGGGAGCGGGTCCTCGGTAGCTGCCATGGCCGGGATCATCCGTACCGATTGGTAGGAAGTCAACGCCCATGCGGCTGCCGGGAGTTACACCCCTTCAGCTACGCCCCTTCCTTGAGCACCCGCGTGATCAGCCTGCGCTGTTCCTCGGTGAGCCGGGGGTCGGCGCAGTACACGGTCTTCCCGTCCACCGTGAGTGTGTAGCTGAAGCCGTCGGGTACCCCTATCGGCGGCGTGCTCCGGCCGGAGGCCACCGCCTTCTCGGCCAGCGCGTGCCACTCGTGGGCATCGGACCGGCCCGCCGTGTCCACCTCGGCGTGCCGGTCGATGCCGGCGAATCCGCCCGTGCGCGATACCTGAATACGCATGGGTCCCTGTCTACTCCAACCGGCGCCTACTGGGTAGGAACGCCG
This sequence comes from Streptomyces endophyticus, assembly GCF_035798155.1. Lineage (NCBI taxonomy): Bacteria > Bacillati > Actinomycetota > Actinomycetes > Kitasatosporales > Streptomycetaceae > Streptomyces > Streptomyces endophyticus. The sequence continues at coordinate 20,970 of NZ_JAOZYC010000196.1, forward strand.
ACCTGTTCCCAGGCCTTGAGCACCGACTGGTACTCCTCGCCGCCGCCGTAGCGGGCCTGCGCCGCCTTCACGGTGGCCTTGGCGAAGTCGACGAAGAGGCCGTCCTGCTCGAGCTCGCCGCCGGTGAGCGTGTCGTACCAGATCTGGCCCGCCCGCTCCCACGCGTGCCCGCCGAGCGACTCGGCCAGGATGTAGAACGCGTGGTTGGGGATGCCGGAGTTGATGTGCACGCCGCCGTTGTCGCGGCCCGTCTTCACGAAGTGGTCCATGTCGGCGGGCTGCGGGTCCTTGCCGAGCACATCGTCGTCGTACGCCGTGCCGGGTGCCTTCATGGAGCGCAGGGCGACGCCGGTGACGCGCGGCGCGAGCAGGCCCGCGCCGATCAGCCAGTCGGCCTCGGCAGCCGTCTGGCCGAGCGTGTACTGCTTGATCAGGGAGCCGAAGACGTCCGACATCGACTCGTTGAGCGCGCCGGGCTGACCGAAGTACGTCAGGTTCGCCGTGTACTGCGTGACGCCGTGGGTCAGCTCGTGGCCGATGACGTCGACGGGGATGGTGAAGTCGAGGAAGATCTCGCCGTCACCGTCGCCGAACACCATCTGCTCGCCGTTCCAGAAGGCGTTGTTGTACTCCTCGGAGTAGTGCACCGTCGCGTTCAGCGGCAGACCGTTGCCGTCGATCGAGTGGCGGGAGAACTTCTCCAGGAACAGCTCGAACGTCGCGCCGAGCCCCGCGTACGCGCGGTTGACGGTCGCGTCCTTGCCGGGCTTGTCCCCCTCGCCGCGCACCTTCCGCCCCGGCAGCTCCGTGCGGTGCCGGGCGTCGTAGATGGTGCGGTGCGGCTTCTGGCCGTCGATGCCCGCGGGCGGGGCGACGGAGGGCGCGCCGATGACGGTCGTCAGCCGGCGGTGCGTGCGCTCGAAGGCGTCGCGCTCCAGGGAGCGGCGGGCCTTGGCAGCGATCGCGGAGTCCCCGCTCTGAGCTGCCTTGTCGAGGACGTGGGGCGGCACGATGGTGCAGAAAACGGGCTCGAACCCCGCTGGGTTCCCCGTTGGGTTGGCGGTCATGCGAGGCAATGTGGCACCGGGTCATGCCGCTGTCACTACCTGCCACCATGATTAGCGAAATAGAGGTATTGATCACCTCTTACCCGTTACCTGTCCACGGTCCCGCATACTGATACGGGTCTTCGCTTCCGGCGGTACTCGACTAAGGTGCGGTGCATCATGCGTTTCGGGCTGCTTCTCCTTAGCTGCCGCGGCGAGGGCCTGTAGACAAGGCCGGCTCCCTCCCCGCGGAGTTTGGTGTTGCGCCGTCGGCCGCCTTCAAAGGCCACCTCCGAGGAGCCCACGCATCATGGCAAACCGCCAGCAGCCCAGCAGCATGCCGATCCACAAGTACGGCCAGTACGACCAGGTCGACATCCCGGACCGCACCTGGCCCGGCAAGCGGATCACCACCGCCCCCCGCTGGCTCTCCACGGATCTGCGCGACGGCAATCAGGCGCTGATCGACCCGATGTCCCCGGCCCGCAAGCGCGCGATGTTCGACCTGCTGGTCAAGATGGGCTACAAGGAGATCGAGGTCGGCTTCCCCGCTTCGGGGCAGACGGACTTCGACTTCGTACGCTCGATCATCGAGGACCCGGCCGCGATCCCGGACGACGTCACGATCTCCGTACTGACCCAGGCCCGTGAGGACCTGATCGAGCGGACCGTGGAGTCCCTGAAGGGCGCCAAGAACGCCACGCTCCACCTGTACAACGCCACGGCGCCGGTCTTCCGCCGCGTCGTCTTCCGCGGCTCCAAGGAAGAGATCAAGCAGATCGCCGTCGACGGCACGCGCCTGGTCATGGAGTACGCGGAGAAGCTGCTGGGCCCGGAGACGACGTTCGGCTACCAGTACAGCCCCGAGATCTTCACGGACACCGAGCTGGACTTCGCCCTGGAGGTCTGCGAGGCCGTCATGGACGTCTACCAGCCGGGCCCGGACCGCGAGATCATCCTCAACCTGCCCGCCACGGTGGAGCGCTCGACGCCCTCCACGCACGCGGACCGCTTCGAGTGGATGTCCCGCAACCTGTCGCGCCGCGAGTACGTGTGCCTGTCCATCCACCCGCACAACGACCGCGGCACCGCCGTCGCCGCCGCCGAGCTGGGCGTCATGGCGGGCGGCGACCGCGTCGAGGGCTGCCTGTTCGGACAGGGCGAGCGCACCGGCAACGTCGACCTGGTCACCCTGGGCATGAACCTGTTCTCGCAGGGCGTCGACCCGCAGATCGACTTCTCCCACATCGACGAGATCCGTCGTACGTGGGAGTACTGCAACCAGATGGAGGTCCACCCGCGCCACCCGTACGTGGGCGACCTGGTCTACACGTCCTTCTCCGGCTCCCACCAGGACGCCATCAAGAAGGGCTTCGACGCCATGGAGGCCGACGCCAAGGCCAAGGGCGTCACCGTCGACGACATCGAGTGGGCCGTCCCGTACCTGCCGATCGACCCGAAGGACGTCGGCCGCTCCTACGAGGCCGTCATCCGGGTCAACTCGCAGTCCGGCAAGGGCGGCATCGCGTACGTCCTGAAGGACGGGCACAACCTGGACCTGCCGCGCCGTATGCAGGTCGAGTTCTCCAAGGTCATTCAGCAGAAGACGGACGCCGAGGGCGGCGAGGTCACTCCGAAGGACATCTGGAGCGTCTTCCAGGACGAGTACCTGCCCAACCCGGCCAACCCGTGGGGCCGCATCCAGGTCAAGACGGGCCAGACCACGACCGACACGGACGGCGTCGACACGCTGACCGTCGAGGCCGAGGTGGACGGCCAGGAGCAGGTGCTGGTGGGCACCGGCAACGGCCCCATCTCCGCCTTCTTCCACGCGCTGCAGGGCATCGGCATCGACGCCCGTCTCCTGGACTACCAGGAGCACACGATGAGCGAGGGCGCCTCCGCCGTCGCCGCCTCGTACATCGAGGTCGCCATCGGGGACAAGGTTCTGTGGGGCATCGGCACCGACGCGAACACGACACGTGCCTCGCTGAAGGCGGTCGTCTCCGCGGTCAACCGCGCGAGCCGCTGACACCGCTGAGCTGCAACTTCTCGGCCCCGTACACCTTTTGTGGGTGTGCGGGGCCGCGTCGTGTCCCGGCCAGGAGCGAGAACTTCCGTGACCTCGGCGTGACCAAGGTACTGACGCCGCATCAACAATGTGGCTAACATCACGCCAACGCCGCGATGATGCGGCGCCACGACGGGAGGTGTGCGACGTGCTGCCGAATCATGGACGCATGGGACTGACCGGGCTCTCGCGAGTGTTCGGGGTGCACACCATATGGACCACCGTGGGCGACGGCGAGTTCTTCTGTCCGGGCTGCGGCGGCGACCGCAACTACCAACGGCGGACCGGGAAACGTCGGTTGGTCCTGCTCGGTGTTCCCGTCGTGCCGCGCGGCCAGGCGGGCCCGGTCGTCCAATGCGCGGCCTGCGAGGGCCGGTTCGGCACGGACGCGCTCGACCACCCGACCACGCGCCGCTTCTCGGCGATGCTCCGGGACGCCGTGCACACGGTGGTGCTCGCGGTGCTCGCGGGCGGCGGCACGTCGCCTTCGGCCCTCGAATGCGCGGTGGTCACGTTGCGGGACGCCGGGTTCGAGGACACCTGCGAGGAGCAACTCGCCGCGCTCGTCGAGGCCTTGGTGACCGACGCGGGGCGGGTCGCCGAGCAGTGCGGGGCGGGGGCCGGGCTCGCCATAGAGCTGCACGAGGCGCTCGATCCGCTCGCGCAGCATCTCGCCCCGGCGGGGCGGGAGTCGATCCTGCTGCAGGGAGCGCGGATCGCGCTCGCGGACGGGATGTATTCGGCGGGGGAGAGGGATGTTCTTGGCACGGTGGGGGCGGCGTTGACCTTGTGCACGGATGAGGTCGGAGAGCTTCTGGTTGTCGCTGCGCGTACGCCGAGCTGATCCCACGTCTCGGGGCTCCGCCCCGGACCCCGCTGCTCAATCGCCGCAGGGGCTTGATTTGCCCACCCGCGCTACTCCCCGGGGAGTAGCGCCCCGGCCATGACGCCCCGCGCAGTACACCTCAACTCGGCCCCGCGGTCGACGTATCGGGCCCCCCTGGGTCGGAATCTGGACACGTTGGATTTCGATACCAGAGAGGGGTCAACCCATGAGGCGGATCGCGGTTCCCTGGGGGGTGCTCGCGTTGTGGGTCGCCGTGCTCGCCCTCGCGGGCCCCTTCGCCGGCAAGCTCGGCGACGTACAGCACAACCGGGCCGTCGACTATCTGCCCGCGAGCGCCGACTCGACGCAGGTCGCGAAGATCCAGGACCGGCTGCCGGGCGGCGAGACCACCGAGCTGGTGCTCGTGTACCACCGGGAAGGCGGGCTCAGCTCCGCCGACCGCGCGGCAGCTGCGGAGCAAGTGGCTGACATCGACCGGAAGTTGAGCCTCGTACGGACACCGGAAGGGGTGCCGTCCAGGAGCGGTGACACGGTGATGTACCCCGTCGCCAGCACCGGCCCGGGGCAGGACGAGAAGGCCCGGGACGCGTTCGTCAACGACGTACGGGACCTCGCCCATGACACCGGCGCCGGGCTGAGCGTCGACGTCGGCGGGCCCGGAGCGCTGGCCACCGACGCGTCCGAGGTGTACCAGTCGCTCGACGGGCCGCTGCTCTACACCACCGTGGCCGTCGTCGCGCTGCTGCTGATCCTGATCTACCGCAGCCCGTTCCTGTGGCTCGTGCCGCTCGCCGTCGCCGGGGTCGCCGACTTCCTGTCGATGGGCGTCGCGTACGGCCTCAACCAGGCCTTCGGGACCACGATCAGCGGGCAGAGCCAGGGCGTGATGACGATCCTCGTCTTCGGCGCGGGAACCGACTACGCGCTGCTCATCGTGGCCCGGTACCGGGAGGAGCTGCGGAGGTTCGAGCGGCCCTACGACGCCATGCGGGCGGCTCTGCGCGGCTGCGGGCCCGCCGTGCTCGCCTCGTCAGCGACCGTCGCCGCCGGGCTGCTCTGCCTGCTCGCCGCCGACCTCAATTCGAGCCGCGGCATGGGCCCGTTGGGGGCCGTCGGCGTGCTGTGCGCGCTCGTCGCCATGCTGACGCTGCTGCCCGCCGTGCTCGTGCTGCTCGGGCGGCGGGTGTTCTGGCCGCTGGTGCCCGCGTTCGGCTCGCGGCCCAAGGAGCGCAGGTCGCTGTTCACGGCGATGGGCTCGTCGGCGGGGCGCAGGCCGCTCACCGTGCTGGGCGTCGGCGCCGTACTGCTCGGGGCGCTCGCGCTGGGAGCCTTCGCGCTGCCCGGCAGCCTCAAGCAGGAGGACTCCTTCACCGACAGGCCGGACTCGGTCGTCGCGATGCGGACCCTCGCCGCCGCCTATCCGGAGGCCAGCAGCCAGCCGATCACCGTCATCGCGCCCACCGGAAAGGCCACCGAGGCGGTCGCGACCGCGCGCGACACCGACGGCGTCACCGACGTCACGCGCGGGCGCAGCGGCAGCGGCTGGACCGAGATCAACGTGGTCGCGAAGGCCGCGCCGCAGACCGCCGCCGAGACCGCCACCATCGAGGCGCTGCGCGACGGGCTCGACGGGCGGGGCGCCTACGTCGGCGGGCCGAGCGCCGAGCAACTCGACCTGAAGGACACCAACGCCCGCGACCGGCTCGTCGTCGTGCCGATCGTGCTCGCCGCCGTGCTGCTGATCCTGGTCGTCCTGCTGCGCAGCCTGGTCGCGCCGCTGCTGCTGCTCGCCGCCGTGGTCGCGGTGTGGGGAGCGGCGCTCGGCATCGGCGGGCTCGTCTTCGGGCCGCTGTTCGGCTTCGAGGGCACCGATCCGGGGCTCGGGCTGCTGTCCTTCGTCTTCCTCGTCGCCCTCGGCGTGGACTACGGGATCTTCCTGATGCACCGGATGCGGGAGGAGGTGCTCGGCGGGGCGCCGACCGGGGCGGCGGCGCTCACCGCGCTGCGGACGACCGGGGCGGTCATCGCGTCGGCGGGCCTGGTGCTCGCGGCCACGTTCGCCGTGCTCACCAGCATGCCGCTGGTCCAACTCGTCGAGCTGGGCTTCGTGATCGCGGTCGGGGTGCTCCTCGACACCTTCCTCGTACGGACATACCTCGTGACGTCGGCGTCCTACGCGCTCGGCCGCAAGGTGTGGTGGCCCGGGCCGCTGTCCCGGCGGCTGCCCGGGGCGCCCGCCGCCCCGCCGGCCGAGGAACCCGCCCTCACCCGCACCCCCTGAAACGCACACCAGGACGCTCCTCCCTCCCGGAGGGGCGTCTCCCTGACGGAAGATGAACCGGTGGACGTCCAACGACTGTTCCTGATGCCCGGGGTCGTCCCGGGGCCCGTGCGTCCTGCCGGGCCGCCGGACCCCGGCCGCGTGTTCCGCCAGGACGCGGTGCTCGCCGCGGTGCTGGCGGCCGGTGCCGTGGTTCTCGCGCTCATCGTGCGGGCCGACGGCCGCCAACTGAACGCCGTCGGCTGGGTGTTGCTGCTCGCCGCGCACGTTCCGGCGCTCTGGCGGCGGCGTGCCCCGCTCCTGTCGCTGCTCGGCGTGGCCGCGTTCGTCGTTCCGTACCACGCGATGGGCTTCACCGATTCGGCGCCGGTGGCCGTCTCCCTGGTCAGCCTGTTCACCGTCGCCCGGACGGGGCGGCCGCTGCGGTCCGTGCTCGTCGGCTCCGCCGTCATCGGGCTGATGCTCCTCGTGAAGTTCAGCCACGGCATGGCCGAGGGGGCGCAGGCGCTGCGGGTCTCCGGCTGGATCGTCACCGTCGTCCTCTTCGGCGTGTACGCGCGGGTGCACCGGCAGTACCTCGCCTCCGTCGTGGAACGGGCCGAGCGGGCAGAGCGGACGCGGGAGGAGGAGGCGCGGCGGCGGGTCGCGGAGGAGCGGTTGCGGGTGGCGCGCGATCTGCACGATCTGCTCGCGCACAGCATCACCCTGGTCGGCGTGCAGACGTCCGTCGCGGCGCATGTCCTGAACGCGGATCCCGAGCGGCTCGACCGGGCCACCGTCGCCAAGGCGCTCGACGACATCGCGGACACGTGTCGGGCGGCGCGGGGCGAACTCCGCGCCACACTTGAGGTGTTGCGGTCGTCGCCGGACGATGCGCGGGGGCCGTTGCCGGGGGTGGACGGGATACCGGAGTTGGCGGAGGCGGCGCGTGCGTCGGGGGTTTCGGTGCGGTGCGACCTTGAGGATTCCGCGGTGCCGGCGGTGGTGGGCGCGGCGGCGTACCGGATCGTTCAGGAGGCGTTGACCAACGCGGTGCGGCACGGTGGGGCGGGTCTGTCGGTGCGGGTTGCGCTGCGCGCGGCTCCCGGGGTGGTGGAGGTTTCCGTGGTGGACGACGGGATGGGGAGCGGTGTGGATCTGGATGAGGCCGCCGCGCCGGGGTTCGGGTTGGTGGGGATGCGGGAGCGGGCGCGGAGTGTGGGGGGTGTGCTGGAGGCGGGGCCGCGGGCCGCGGGTGGGTTCGAGGTTCGGGCCAGCCTGCCGTTGACGTCATCCGGCTCCGCCCCGGCCCCCGCGGAAGGGAGTGGCCGGTGAGTTCCATTCGTGTGCTGCTTGCTGATGATCAGACGCTCGTTCGGGCCGCCTTCGCCATGCTTGTCGAGTCCGCCGGAGACATGGACGTGGTGGGGCAGGCCGGGACCGGGCGGGAGGCTGTAGCGTCGGCTCGGGAAGCGCGGGCCGATGTGGTCGTCATGGACATCCGGATGCCCGATCTCGACGGCATCGAGGCGACCCGGCTGCTCGCCGCCGATGAGGACCTGGCAGGCGTGAAGGTACTGGTGCTGACCACGTACGACACCGATGAGCACGTGGTCGAGGCGTTGCGCGCCGGTGCCTCCGGGTTTCTCGTGAAGGACACCAGACCCGCCGAACTCCTCGATGCCATACGGATCGTGGCCGCGGGCGATTCGCTGCTGTCGCCGGGGCCCACCGCCCGGCTCATCGCCCGTGTGCTGCGCGCCCCGGAGGTGCCCGCGCCGTCGACGGCCGGCGCTCTCGGTCAACTGTCGGAGCGCGAGCGCCAGGTGCTCGCGCTCGTCGCGCGTGGGCTCAACAACTCCGAGATCGCCGAGACGCTCGGGCTCAGCCCGCTCACCGCCAAGACCCACGTCAGCCGGATCATGGGCAAGCTGGCCGCGCGGGACCGGGCGCAGTTGGTGATCGCCGCGTACGAGTCGGGGCTCGTGGCCCCGTCGGGTTAGGAGTGTGCCGTCGGGTGCAGCGGCTCGTACAGGCCCATCTCGCCGCCGCCCGGCAGGCGCAGCGACGTGAGGCGGCCCCAGCGCTGGTCCTGGACGGGGGACGTGAACTCGACGCCCTTGTCCTTCAGTTCGGCGATCGTGCGGTCCACGTCGTCGCACATCAGCATCAGCTCGTGCTTGGGCGCGCCCTCCGTCGGGTGCACCGCGATCTCGGAGGGCGGCGCCGTGAAGATCAGCCAGCCGCCCCCGGCGTCGACGTGCGGGAAACCGAGGACGTCCCGGAGGAAGGCCCGGTCGGCATCCGCGTCGGAGGAGTAGAGGACGGTGTGCGCTCCTGTGATCATGCGGGCGAGCGTAGCGGGGCGGGTGCGCGGTCAGCGGGTGTCGACACCGGTTTCCGTGGCCAGGCTGTAGGCGATGCCGTCCGCGGTGTCCATTTCGAGGCCCGCCGCGTACTGCTCGTCGTACGCGCGGTCGCCGAGCGTCTCCCGGATGCGGTGCTCGGTGCGGTGCCGCGTGGCCACGAGGTCGGGGGAGCCGAGCTGGGGGCGGCCGAGGCCGTGCCACATGCGCTGGGCGATGCCGAGCAGCCGGGCGGCGCGCCGGGTTTCGCCGAGCGTACTCAGTGAGGAGGCCAGGGCCTCGACCGCCAGCGCGACGCCGACGCGATCGCGGAACCGGGACTTGCCCGCGATGGTGGCCAGCGCGTGCCGCGCGGCCTCGTCGGGGCGGCCCTGGCCGTTCGCCGCGAGGGCCGCCGCCCAACTGGCCCAGGTGTGTGACCACTGTTCGCCCCGTCGGCCGCACTCCTCCTTGAGCCTGCGCGCCACCACGGCGGCCTCCGCGAACTCGCCCGACAGGACATGCACGAGCGCGCGTCCGGCCGTCGAGAGACACCAGGCCGAGTCGTAGGGCCCGATGTATCCCCGCAGGTCCGGCGCTGCGTCGAGCACATCGGCGGCCTCCGACAGCCGCCCCATCAGGCACAGTGAGGTGCTCTCCAGATAGGACGCCGCCATCACCTGGGCCGGTGAGGGCGCGGGCAGCGTGCGTTCGCGGAACATCCCCGCCACCTTCAGGCCCGTCTCGGTGTCGCCCTGCGAGAGCGCCGCCGTCGCCCGGGCCCACAGGCCGAGCAGGTACTCGGGGCCCGGCCGCTCGGACAGGGCCAGCGCCGCCTCCGCGTACCGCCGGCCCTCGCGGGCGAACCCGCAGGGGAACCAGAGGATCCACAGATGCCCGCAGAGTTGCTGCGCGGCCGGCCCGTCGCGGGTCTCCAGGCAGAAGTCGAGCGCCATCCGGAAGTTGGGGTGCTCGGTGACGAGGCGCTCGTACCACTGCTCCTGCTCGCGCCCCATCCAGCCCGCGTCGGCCCGCCGCGCGAGCTCCAGGTGGAAGTCCCGGTGCCTGCGCCGCGCCCCCGCCACCTCCTCGGGCCCGAGCCGCTCCAACCACGACGCCCCGAACTCGCGGACCGTGTCGAGCATGTCGTAGCGCCCGCCGGGCCTGCGCCGCACCAGTGATTTGGCCACGAGTCCTTCGAGCGCCCCGGAGACCGCGTTCTCGCCGAGCGGCCCGCCGCGGCCCACCACCCGCGCGCCCGCCGGGTCGAAGCCGCCGCTGAACACGGAGAGCCGCGCCCACAGCAACCGTTCGAGCGGCGTGCACAGTTCGTGGCTCCAGCCCATGGTGGCGCGCAGTGTGCGATGGCGCGGGGGACCGGTGTGCCCGTCCGCCGCGGTCAGCGCGTCCAGGCGGTCGCCGAGCAGGGAGCCGAGTCGCTCCAGGGGGATTTCGGCGAGCCGGGCCGCGGCCAGCTCGATCGCCAGCGGGATGCCGTCGAGGTGCCGACAGACGGCCTCGGCGACGCCCCGCTCAGCGGGCCCGAGCCGGAAGGAGGGGGAGGCGAGCGCCGCCCGGTCGGCGAAGAGCGCGACCGCGTCGCCGGGCCGCCCCTCGTCGCCCTCGGCCGTGACGGGCAGCGGCGCGACCATGAACCGGTGCTCGTCGGCGAGCCCCAGCGGCTGCCTGCTCGTCGCCAGGACGCGAAGGCCCGGCGCGACGTCGAGCAGCTTGCGGACCAGGCGGCCGCAGTCGTCCAGAAGGTGCTCGCACGTGTCGAGGACGAGCAGCACCCGCTTGTCGGCGAGCCACTGGGCGACGACGTCGGTGGCGTCCTCGTTCGAGTTGTCGGCGAGCCGCAGTTCCTCCAGGAGTACGTTGCCGAGCAGCGTCGGGTCGTGCAGCGGGGAGAGCGGCACGAAGCACACCGCGTCCGCCAGGCGCGGGCCCGTGCGCAGGGCCAGGCGCGCGGCGAGCCGCGTCTTGCCGACCCCGCCCACGCCGGTGAGTGTGAGCAGCCGATGGTCGCTCAGCTCCTGGTCCAGGTACGCGAGTTCGGCCTCGCGACCGATGAACTGAGTGGCCTCGACGGGCAGGGTTTCCACGCCCACAGTCTGCTCCGCCCGGCGCGCCGACTCGCCGGGATCCGCCGAGCTGAGCACCTGCGGCGCGCCTCGCCCCGGATATCGGACGGAATGCGACCGAGAGTGACCAGTTCCGGTCCTTGCCGGTCCTTGCCGGTCCGATGGGGTTCAACGGAGTGCGTCGGTCGGCGTGTTGGTCCATAGTGGGCCGTTCACTCACGCGGGGCGGGCGGAGCGGCGAGGTCGAGGAATGCTACGAAGTCGGTGGGGAGCCCACGTGCTGTGGGTCTCTCTCCTCGGTCTGTGCGCCGCACTCGCGGCCTGCGCCGGCGCCTGGCAGCCAGCCCGTCCCGCTGTCGCGATCCTGCTCATCGGCCCCGTCCTGGCCTGTACCCGGCTCGGCGCGCGGGCCACGCTCGCCACGGCTGCCTGGGCCCTGGCCCTCGCGGTGGCAGTGGGCATCGTCCGGCACGCCGACGTCGGCCCGCAGCTCGTGGTCGAGTACCTCGTGCTGCTCGTCGGCGGCCTCGCCGCGGTCCGGATCGCCCGTGGGGCGGCGGCCCGTTCCTCCCGGCTGCGCCAGCTCGGCGAGGTCGCGCAGGCGACCCAGGCGGCGCTCCTGCGCCCGGTCGACGCGCGGTTCGGCGACATCAACGTGCACACCCGCCACCACTGCGCGGTCGCCTCGGCCACGGTCGGCGGCGACGTCTACGCCGTGGCGGACACCCCGTACGGGCTACGGGTGTTCATCGGCGACGTACGGGGCCACGGCCTCGACGCGATGTGCGTCAACGCCGCGGCCGCCGACGGGTTCCGCGACCTCGCCTACGTCACCCCGGACCTCACGGAACTCGCCGTGCGCCTCGACGCCCGTATCGCCCCCGTGCTCGGCCCGGAGGACTTCGTCACGGCCGTGTTCGCCGAGTTCGCGCCGGGCGAGGTCAGGCTCGTCAACTGCGGCCATCCGCCGCCCCTGCGGATGGGCGTCCACCCCAAGTTCCTCTCTCCGGTGGCCTGTTCGCTGCCCCTGGGCCTCGGCTGCGAGCCCACCCAGTCCCGCTACTGGCTGCAGTCCGGTGACCGCCTGCTCCTCTACACGGACGGGCTCGTGGAGGCACGGGACGCGGCGGGCGGGGAGTTCCCGCTCTTCGAGCGCGCCCGCGAGGCGCTGGCGCATGCGTTGCCGTGGGAGGCGCTCGACCGTTTGTACGGGGAGGTGGCCGCGCACACGGGTGGGCCGTTGCGGGATGACGTGGCGCTGGTCCTGTGTGAGAGCGGTGCGCACGCGGGCCCTCCGGTTTTTGAGGGGTGGGGTTCGGGGCCGCGGGCCGGCGGGGCGGCGTGCCAGAGGCCACGGGGCTCTGCCCCGGACCCCGCTGCTCAATCGCCGCAGGGGCTCTGATTGGGGGCGTGGGCACTCAACCGGCGTGCAGTGGGTGGGCGTTGATGATGGGGCCCAGGTCCTTCGCCAAGGCCGTTGCCAGCGCCCGGAAGATGCGTACCTCCGGGTTGTCGTCGCCCGCCCGCACCGCGAGGTAACTGCTCTCCCACGGGGCGTCGAGCACCGGCACGAACACCGCGCCGGGCCACGCGTAGTACCGCGCGAAGGACCGCAGACCCGATCCGGCGGCCCGCCCGGTCACCACGCCGGTCAGCACCTCCTGCGGGGTGAGCGCGCACTCGGTGCTGCGGCGCCGCGCCCGGTCGTCGAAGTACAGGTAGTCGGTGAACGTGTGCGGGGTGTGCCGGGGCACCCGGAAGAACGGCAGGTCGGCCACGTCCGTGACGCCCACACCGGTCGCGCGGGCGTCCGCGAGCGGTGAGCGCTCGGGCACCACGACGATCCGCTGCTCCGTGGTGAGCACATCGGCGACGACCCGCTCGTCGTCCGGGCTCGGCCGCACGAACGCGACGTCGACCCGGTCCTCCAGGAGCCCGGTCACGTGCTCCGTGAAGTTCAGCTGCCGGATCTCGACCTTCACATCGGGGCGGGCCCGCCGGTACGCGTTGATGGCGGCCGGGGTCAGCTCGGCCGAGCCGTGCCCCATGATCCCCACCCGCAGCGGGCGACCGGCCTCCGGTTCCCGGGCCGTGACCTCCGCCACGTCGTCGAGCGCGGCGTTCGCGGCGGCGAGCAGGACGCGCGCGTGCCCGGCCAGGCGCACTCCGGCGGCTGTCGGCACGACGGGGGTCGCCGTCCGGTCGAGCAGCCGTGCGCCGACCTGGCTCTCCAGGCGTTGCAGGTGCTGGGTGACGGCGGCCGGCGACAGAAACAGCCGCCCGGCGGCCCGCCCGAAGTGCCCTTCTTCGACGACCGCCAGGAACGACGACAAAAGTCGCAGGTCAAGCGCCATACGCCCAGCGTAGGCGGAGAGCGGGGTGGTCGGCACGGGCCGTTCACGATTCATGAAGGCCCCGTGCGCGCCGAACGATCGGGGACGTACCACTGGGGCCATGACCCGCCCCGAGACCCCACCAGCGACCTCTCCGCCGACCGCACCTGCTCAGGAAAATGTCGCAGTTATACGTAAGACTGCGACATTTTCCGGAGGGCACTCCATGCTGCGGGGCGGGAGGCAGGAGTCGCCAAGGGTGTCCCGAGGTGGCCGGGCAGCCTGGATCATGCTGGCGTCCGGCTGGAGCGCCAACCAGTTCTCGGCCCTGCTCGGCGCCTACCGCAGCCACCTGGGCCTGAGCGAGTCGACGGTGACGGGCCTGTTCGCGGTGTACGTGGTGGGGCTCATCCCGGCACTCCTCGTGGCGGGCCCGATGGCCGACCGGAAGGGCCGTCGGGTCGTGGCGCTCACGGCCCTGGCGCTGAACGTCCTCTCCACATTGCTGTTGATGGCCGGTGGTGTCTGGGCCACGTGGCTGCTGCTGCCCGGCCGCTTCCTCACCGGAGTCAGCGCGGGCGCGCTGCTCGCGGCGGGCAGTGCGTGGATCAAGGAACTCTCCGGTTCGCCGCGCCGCTCGGGCCTCTTCGTCTCGGCGGGCTTCGCGACCGGTGGCCTCGGTGCGGCGCTCATCGCGCAGTGGGCGCCGTGGCCGATGGTGACGGCGTACGTCCCGCACGTGGTGCTCGCCGTCGCGGCGGGGGCGCTGGCCGCGCGGGAGCCGGAGACGCGGTCCGCGGCCGCCCACGCGGGGCGGGCCGTATCGGGCCCGCACCCCGGTACGCGCCCGTTCCGTCGCCAGGTCCTCACGATGGCCCCCTGGATCTTCGCGGCACCCACCATCGGCTTCGTCACGCTCCCCGGAAGCCTGCACGCGGGCCTGATCCTCACGGGCGTCGCGACCGCGGTGGTCCCCGGGGCAGGTCTGCTGACGGCGCGCCGGCCCGGCGTCACCGCGACACCGGGCCTCCTCGCGATCGCCGTGGGCGCGGGGGTGGCGGCAGGCGCGGCGGCCACGTCGAACGTCCCTCTCGCCCTGCTGGCGGCGGCGATTCTCGGCGCGGGCTACGGCCTGAGCCTCGCGTACGGCCTGACCCGGACGGCGGCGCTGGCCCCGCCCCACCAACTCGCCCGCTGGACGGCCAAGTTCTGGACGGCGGCGTACGTGGGGATGTTCACGCCGTACGTCATCACGCTGGTGTCGCGGACGGCACCGGTACCTGCGGTGCTGGCGGCGGTGGCCATCCTGGCGGCCACCCACGCGACACTCCAGCTCCGCCACCCACCCACGGCCGCGACGCATCCCCCGAAGTAGCCACCAACCCCCACCCACCGGGCTTCGGTCCGACGGGATGTCGCCGCGCTTACGCCTCCGCCCAGGCCAGAACCGTGCCTCACGCGCCGCGTCAGCTCCGCCGCCGGTCGTGGCGCCGCCGCCACCTCCCACTCACCGGGCTTCGGCCCCACGGGGTATCGCCGTGCTCACGCCTGCGCCTTGGCTCCGGCCGGCACCGTGCCTCACGCGCCGCGTCAGCTCCGCCGCCAGTCGTGGCGCCGCCGCCACCTCCCACCCACCGGGCTTCGGTCCGACGGGGTGTCGCCGCGCTTACGCCTCCGCCTCGGCTCCGGCCGGCACCGTGCCTCACGCGCCGCGTCAGCTCCGCCGCCGGTCGTGGCGCCGCCGCCATCTCCCACCCACCCGCCCCCTCCGGGGGCTTCGGCCCCGCGGGGTGTCGCCGTGCTCACGCCTTCGTCTTGGCCCCGGCCACGAACGCGGTCCACGCGTCCGCACCGATGACGACGACGTCGCCGTCGACGACCTTGGAGTCCCGGACAGGCACGACACCGGGGACTCCGTCGGCGACTTCGAGGCAGTCACCGTCATGCCCGTTGCTGTACGTCGACTTGCGCCAACGAGCGGCGCCCACAAAGTCGTAGGCGACCTCGACGCAGGACTCGCCGCCGTCGCCACCGCTGTAACTGCTCTTGCGCCAACGGGCGTTGCTCAGTTCGTAGGTGCGCATCTCTCGAAGTCCCTTGCGGCCGACTCGATCATGGTGAGGGACGCCTCCAGCGGCAGCGCGGCGACCCTGAGCAGATCGTAGTGCGCCTGTGCGCGCTTCACGGCGGCCGGATCGTCCAGCAAGTTCCCCGCCAACACGCCCTCTGTATAGACGGCCGGAGGGGCGTCGTCGAACTCCATGAGCGTCATCATCTTCCCCATGGCGGGGTGGGCCCCCGCGGAGAAAGGCAACACGTGGATCATCGCCCTGCGGGCGCGGACTGCGGCGGTAAGGGCGTCCAACTGCTGGGACGTTGCGGCCGGGGCGCCCACCGGGATGCGCAGTACGGACTCGTGCAGGATCGCCCAGTACAGCGGGCGCGTAGGGTCCGCCAACACCTCGGCACGGTCCATGCGGGCCTGCACCATTTCCTCGACGTACTCCTCCGCGACGAGCGGGTTGCTGGCGAAGTAGATCGCCCGCGCGTAGGCGGGCGTCTGGAGGAGCCCGGGTACGACGGCTGGGGCGTAATCACAAATCTTGGTGGCCGACCGTTCCAGGTCCGCAACGTGCGCGAAGTAGTCCGCATACCGCTGGTCGCGAATCAGGCCGCGCCACATCCGCTCGAAAATACCGTCGGTTTGCAGTGACTCGTCAATCCTGCGGGCTACATCCAACTGCGGCTTGCGAATTGCCTGTTCGAATTGGCCGATGTAGCCGCCGGAAACAAATACCCGTATCCCCAACTCCACTTGGGTGAGCCCCGCGTCCTCGCGGCGCCGCTTCAGCTCCACCCCGAAGAACTCCCACGCCGCTTGGCGCGAACCCTTGGCCATGGCCAACCCCCAAGTCAAGCCCCGCAGTTGTAGTGCGCAGACCCCTCCCCACTGTAGGGACAGCGCGCCAGCGTGGAGACGCAAAGCGTGAAATCCAATGAGGCAGGGGAGCCACGTGGCGGAACAATCGAAGCACGCCGCGCTGTGCGTGGAGGAAGCCGAGGAAATGGTGGAGACATTGCGAGCCGCACTTGCCGGAGTGGGAATTGTGCTGCCCTCGCTCGGCCTCGATCCCGGGTCAATCGCACGGAGTGCCCCGTGTCCCTTGGTGGAATTGGGGCGTTGTTCGGTTGACGCGGCGGCCCGGCTAGCCGCCGTACTCCTCGCAGGCACGGACACGGACGACAGGAGCGCTACGCCATGAAACCGCCGATCGGTTCGTACGCGGTCGACACGAGTACGGGTCAGGTGGGACGAGTGATGGGGTACGAGGGGCCGTACGTACAGTTGCGGCCCTTCGGGGGCGGGCGCGAGTGGGACTGTCCGCCGGAGGTGCTGCGCGTGGCGTCGACGACGGAGCGGGTGCGCGCGGCGACGGCGTACGAGAACAGAAGGAGCCGGGGCGAGGTGCCGTAGAGCGGGCAGGAAGCGCCCGGCGCCGGGTGGTGCCGGGCACGCGTGTGCCGTGCCGGGTGACCGCCTCTCACCTGCGCAGACGGTCGACGGCGCGCGCCTGCGCGCCCAGCGGGCCGGCGGCAGCAGGCCGAAGAGGCTGGGGGTCGAAGGTCGTGGCGCGGCTCGCCGCCGACCTGAAGACGACGTTCCCGAACCAGCGCGGCTTCTCGCGCAGCAACCTCATGTACATGCAGCAGATGGCCCGCACCTGGCCGGACTCAATTGTCCAACAGCCTGTTGGACAATTGCCGTGGGGCCACATCGCCCTCCTCATGAGCCGCACCAAGACCGCAGCCGAGCGCGACTTCTACGTCACCGAAGCCGCCCGCGAGGGCTGGTCGCGCGACCGGCTGGTTCGTGCGTCCCGTAGGGACGGGCCCGACGCCGTGAAGAACAGCGTGCGCGATCCCGCCCGAGCGGTGCACGGGCCCCTGCGGAGTGGCGCAGGTCATATACGACGCGGACCGGGCCTGGCGGGCTGGAGGATCCGACCGAGCCACTGCCCCCGTTCCCGCAAACGCGCTCCGCCCGTAAGGGACAATGAGTGGCATGAGTCTGTTCCGTGACGACGGGGTTGTGCTGCGCACCCAGAAACTCGGCGAGGCCGACCGCATCATCACGTTGCTCACCCGCAACCACGGACGCGTGCGCGCCGTCGCCCGCGGTGTGCGGCGTACCAAGTCCAAGTTCGGCGCCCGGCTCGAACCCTTCTCCCACGTGGACGTGCAGTTCTTCTCGCGGGGCAGCGAGCTGATCGGGCGCGGGCTCCCGCTCTGCACACAGAGTGAGACCATCGCCGCGTACGGCGGCGGCATCGTGACGGACTACTCCCGGTACACCTCGGGGACCGCCATGCTGGAGACGGCGGAACGGTTCACCGATCACGAGGGCGAACCCGCGGTGCAGCAGTACCTGCTCCTGGTCGGCGCCCTGCGCACGCTCGCCCGCGGCGAGCACGCCCCGGGCCTCGTGCTCGACGCGTTCCTGCTGCGCTCGCTCGCGGTGAACGGCTACGCGCCCACCTTCGGCGACTGCGCGAAGTGCGGAATGCCCGGTCCCAACCGGTTTTTCTCCGTCGGCGCGGGCGGCTCGGTTTGCGTCGACTGCCGGGTACCGGGCAGCGTCGTACCCTCACCGCAGGCCCTCGTCCTGCTCGGTGCGCTGCTCACCGGAGACTGGGAGACGGCGGACACGTGTGAGGCACGGTTCGTACGGGAGGGCAACGGGCTGGTGTCGGCCTACCTGCACTGGCACCTGGAGCGCGGGCTGCGCTCCCTGCGTTACGTAGAGAAAAGCTAGCTGAGAAGCTAGAGCTGAGCTAGGGGAGAGGCCGGAACATGGCACGTCGCGGAATCCTCGGACGAAACCGCCGTGAGTACACAGCGCCCGAACCGCACCCGTCGGGCGCGCGGCCGCCGAAGATCCCCGGCGAGCTGGTGCCCCAGCACGTGGCGATCGTGATGGACGGCAACGGACGCTGGGCCAAGGACCGCGGCCTGCCGCGCACCGAGGGCCACAAGGTCGGCGCCGAGCGCGTTCTCGACGTCCTCCAGGGCGCCATCGAGCAGGGCGTCGGCGCCATCTCGCTGTACGCCTTCTCCACCGAGAACTGGAAGCGCTCACCCGACGAGGTCCGCTTCCTCATGAACTTCAACCGGGACTTCATCCGCAAAACGCGCGACCAGCTCGACGAGCTGGGCGTCCGCGTGCGGTGGGTGGGGCGCATGCCCAAGCTGTGGAAGTCGGTCGCCAAGGAGCTGGAGATCTCCCAGGAGCAGACCAAGGACAACGACAAGCTGACCTTGTACTTCTGCATGAACTACGGCGGCCGCGCCGAGATCGCCGACGCGGCGCAGGCGCTCGCCGAGGACGTGAAGGCGGGGCGGCTCGACCCGTCGAAGGTGAGCGAGAAGACCTTCGCCAAGTATCTGTACTACGCGGACATGCCTGACGTGGACCTGTTCCTGCGCCCCAGCGGCGAACAGCGCACGTCCAACTACCTTCTGTGGCAGAGCGCGTACGCCGAGATGGTTTTCCAGGACGTTCTGTGGCCGGACTTCGACCGCCGGGATCTGTGGCGGGCGTGCGTCGAGTACGCGTCCCGTGACCGGCGGTTCGGCGGGGCGACGCCGAACGAGGTGCTGCTTCAGATGGAGGCCGGCAAGTAGGGCTCGCCCGGACGGCGTTGCGGTCCCGGGGCTCTGCCCCGGACCCCGCGCCTCACTCGCCGGCGGGGCATGAACGGCTCAACCGGCGGCGCACTCCGCGCAGGTGCCGAAGATCTCCACCGTGTGGGCCACGTTCACGTACCCGTGCTCGGAGGCGATCGCCTCCGCCCACTTCTCCACGGCGGGGCCCTCCACCTCCACGGCCTTGCCGCAGACGCGGCAGACCAGGTGGTGGTGATGGTCGCCGGTGGAGCAGCGGCGGTACACCGCCTCGCCCTCGGACGTCCGCAGCACGTCGACCTCGCCGGCGTCGGCGAGGGACTGGAGCGTGCGGTAGACCGTGGTCAGCCCGACCGAGTCACCCTTGTGCTTGAGGACGTCGTGCAGCTCCTGCGCGCTGCGGAACTCGTCCACCTGGTCGAGCGCCGCCGCCACGGCCGCGCGCTGGCGGGTCGACCTGCCTCGAACCGGGGCTGCCACGGGTTTCTCCTCACATCCCTGCCACGTACGTACGGCCGCCATTGTGCCAGGCAGCGCCGAGCGTGGGTCATCCATGAAGGGAAGGAGTCGCCGCCTGCTCCGGGATCGGGCACTCGGCGGGCACCGGCACGGATCGTGCCCTGTACCGGGCGAGCGGCTTCGCGAGCAGCGCGAGGACGATGAAGGCCGCGATGGTCAGGAGCACGATCGTCGCTCCGGGCGGCACGTCCTGGTAGTACGACGTGGCGGTGCCGCCGAGCGTCACCGCGACGCCGAGCGCCACCGAGATCACGAACGTCGCCTTGAAACTGCGGGTCAGCTGCTGGGCGGCGGCGACCGGCACCACCATCAGGGCGGAGACCAGCAGCAGGCCCACCACGCGCATCGCCACCGTCACCGTGACCGCCGCCGTGATCGCGATCAGCAGGTTGAGGGCGCGCACCGGCAGGCCCGTGACCCGCGCGAACTCCTCGTCCTGGCTCACCGCGAACAGCTGCTTGCGCAGGCCCACCGTCACGAGCACGACGAAGGCAGCGAGCAGGCAGATGGCGAGGACGTCGTCCTGCGACACCGTCGAGAGCGAGCCGAAGAGGTACGAGTTGAGGTTGGCGTTGGAGCCGCCGGGCGCCAGGTTGATGAACATGACGCCGCCCGCCATGCCTCCGTAGAAGAGCATCGCGAGCGCGATGTCGCCGCGCGTCTTCCCGTACCAGCGGATCAACTCCATGATCACGGCGCCGAGCACGGAGACCAGGGTCGCCATCCACACCGGCGACGTCGAGAGCAGGAAGCCGAGGCCGACGCCCGTCATCGCCACGTGGCCGATTCCGTCGCCCATCAGGGCCTGGCGGCGCTGTACGAGGTAGATGCCGACGGCCGGGGCGGTGATGCCGACGAGGACGGCGGCGAGCAGTGCCCGCTGCATGAAGTCGTAGGAGAGAAGTTCCATGTCAGCTCAGCAGTCCTGTGCGGATCGGTTCGGCGGCCGCGTGCGTGTGCGGGTGTACGTGGTCGTGGCCGGGCAGCGCGTGCTGGCCGAGGGCCTTCGGGGGCGGGCCGTCGTGCAGCACGCAGCCGTCGCGCAGGACGACCGCGCGGTCGATCAGGGGCTCCAGCGGACCGAGTTCGTGCAGCACGAGCAGGACGGAGGCGCCGGCCGCGACCTGTGTGCGCAGCGTCGCCGCGAGGATCTCCTGGCTGGCCAGGTCGACGCCCGCCATCGGCTCGTCCATGATCAGCAGCTCGGGTTCGGCGGCCAGGGCGCGCGCGATCAGCACGCGCTGGTGCTGGCCGCCGGAGAGCGCGTCCACGGAGTCCTTCGCGCGGTCCGCCATCCCGACGAGTTCGAGGGCGCGGGTCACCGCCTCCCGGTCGGCCTTGCGCATCAGCCCGAACCTCGCGCGCGAGAGGCGGCCCGAGGAGACGACCTCGGTCACTGTCGCGGGCACGCCGCCCGCGGCCGTCGTGCGCTGCGGTACGTAGCCCACGCGCGCCCAGTCCTTGAAGCGCCGCCGCGGCGTGCCGAAGATCTGGATCCCGCCGCCGGTGGTCGGGACCTGCCCGATGACGCTGCGGATGGCGGTGGACTTGCCGGACCCGTTCGCCCCGAGCAGGGCGACTACCTCGCCGCGGTGCACGGTGAGGTCGATGCCGCGCAGCACGGGGCGCCCGCCGAGCTCGGCCGTCACCTTGCTCAGCGAGATGACGGCTTCCCGTTCACCCATGTCGCCCTCCTCCGGGGTCACTTGGTGCCCAGCGCCTTCTGCAGCGCCGCCAGGTTCGACTCCATGACCGAGATGTAGTCGTCGCCCTTGGACTTGTCGGTGATGCCCTCGATCGGGTCGAGCACATCGGTCTTGAGCCTGGCGTCGCCCGCGAGGGTCCTGGCCGTCTTGTCGCTGACGAGCGTCTCGTAGAAGACGGTGCCCACCCCGTCGTCCTTCGCGGTCTTCTGGAGCTGCTTGACGCGGGCGGCGCTGGGCTCGCTCTCCGGGTCCAGGCCGTTGATGGCCTCCTCGGTGAGGCCGTAGCGCTCGGCGAGGTAGCCGAAGGCGGCGTGCGTGGTGATGAAGGTCGAGGACCTGGTGTCCTTGAGGCCCTTCTCGAACTTGGTGTTCAGCTTGTCGAGCTTTCCGACCAGAGCCTTGGTGTTCTTCTTGTAGTCGGCCGCGTGGTCCGGGTCGGCCTTCTGGAGGGCCTTGCCGACGCCCTCGGCGACCTCGGCGTACTTCACCGGGTCGAGCCAGATGTGCGGGTCGGCCGCGTCCTCGTCGTGGGTTTCCTCGCCGTGCCCGTGGTCGTGGCCGTCGACCTCGGTGCCGTGCTTCTCAAGGGCGGTCAGGGAACCCGCGTCGATCTTCGTCTTGATGTCCGACTGGTCGATGGCCTCGTCCACGGAGGGCTGCAGGCCCTTCAGGGAGACGGCGACGTCGGACTCCTCGAGCTGGGCGCGCTGCTTGGCGCTGACCTCCAGGTCGTGCGGCTCCTGGCCGGGCTCGGTCAGGTTCGTGACGTCGACGTGGTCGCCGCCGATCTCCTGGGCGAGGTACTGCATCGGATAGAACGACGCGACGACGCTCAGCTTGCCGTCGCTCCCCTTGTCCTGGGCGGCGGAGCTGCCGCACGCGGTCAGGGCGCCGAGGCCGAGGGCGGTGACGGCGGCAACGGGTATCAGGCGGCGGGATCGTCGTACGTTCATGACAGTCATTTTCAACAAAACTGGAAACGGTTGTCAACAAGGCGTCCGTCGAGGTCTTCGTCACACTCGGTCCCGCTCTGTCCCCTGAACCGATTTGGTTCGGGGGGTGGGCCCGCCGGTAACCTGAAGCATTCGCTCCCGGAGCGCGTATCCAGCGCGCTCACCGTCGTCGTAATGAAGAGAGCACCGTGGCCGCCGACAAGATCGACACCATCGTCAGCCTCAGCAAGCGCCGTGGCTTCGTCTACCCCTGCAGCGAGATCTACGGTGGTCAGCGTGCCGCCTGGGACTACGGGCCGCTGGGCGTGGAGCTGAAGGAGAACCTCAAGCGTCAGTGGTGGCGCTACATGGTCACTTCGCGCGAGGACGTCGTCGGTATCGACTCGTCCGTGATCCTGGCGACCGAGGTCTGGCAGGCCTCCGGCCATGTCGCCACGTTCACCGACCCGCTCACCGAGTGCACCTCCTGCCACAAGCGGTTCCGCGCGGACCACCTGGAGGAGGCGTTCGAGGCGAAGAAGGGCCGGCTCCCCGAGAACGGCCTCGCCGACCTCTCCTGCCCCAACTGCGGCAACAAGGGCACGTTCACCGAGCCCAAGCAGTTCTCCGGCCTGCTCTCCACGCACCTCGGCCCGACGCAGGACAGCGGCTCCGTCGCCTACCTGCGCCCCGAGACCGCGCAGGGCATCTTCACCAACTTCAGCCAGGTGCAGACGACTTCGCGCCGCAAGCCGCCGTTCGGCATCGCCCAGACGGGCAAGTCGTTCCGCAACGAGATCACGCCCGGCAACTTCATCTTCCGCACCCGCGAGTTCGAGCAGATGGAGATGGAATTCTTCGTCAAGCCGGGCGAGGACGAGGCGTGGCAGGAGTACTGGATGGAGCAGCGCTGGAACTGGTACACGGGCCTCGGCATGCGCGAGGAGAACATGCGCTGGTTCGAGCACCCGAAGGAGAAGCTCTCCCACTACTCGAAGCGCACCGCTGACATCGAGTACCGCTTCAGCTTCGGCGGCAGCGAGTGGGGCGAGCTCGAGGGCGTCGCCAACCGCACCGACTACGACCTGTCCGCGCACTCCAAGGCTTCCGGCCAGGACCTCTCCTACTTCGACCAGGAGAAGGGCGAGCGCTACACGCCGTACGTCATTGAGCCGGCCGCCGGTCTCGGCCGCGCGATGCTCGCGTTCATGCTGGACGCGTACGTCGAGGACGAGGCGCCCAACGCCAAGGGCAAGATGGAGAAGCGCACGGTCATGCGCTTCGACCACCGCCTGGCCCCGGTGAAGGTCGCGGTGCTGCCGCTGTCCCGCAACCCGGAGCTCTCGCCGAAGGCGAAGGGTCTCGCGCAGGCGCTGCGGCAGAACTGGAACATCGACTTCGACGACGCCGGTGCCATCGGCCGTCGTTACCGTCGTCAGGACGAGATCGGTACGCCGTTCTGCGTCACGGTCGACTTCGACACGCTCGACGACAACGCGGTGACCGTGCGCGAGCGCGACACCATGAAGCAGGAGCGGGTCTCCCTCGACCAGATCGAGGGCTACCTGGCCAGCCGTCTGGTCGGCTGCTGACCGACTTCACGCGTACGTACGCCCCGGTCCACCGCTTCAGCGGTGGGCCGGGGCGTTTCGTTTCAGTCGAACTCGCCGTGCAGCGCCCCGAGTTTGAACGCCTCCCATTCGTGGGCGGTGAAGCGCAGCACGAGCCCTCGCGGGTCGGCCGGATTGCGTAGGGCCACCGCGCCGCCGCCGAGCGCGGCGACTTCCACGGGACCGCTCCGGGCGGGGTCGCCCGGGGGACTCAGCCATTGCGCCTCGGAGAGGTCGAGCGCATAGAGCAGCTCTTTCTCTTTCATAGCGGCAGGGTCCCGGAGTTGATGCTTGAAACAAATGCGTGCCACGCCGAGGATTCGAAGACGATGGCGCCGAACTCCCGGTGCTTGGTGTCGCGGATTGCGCGCCGATCCGATGTGAGTTCGGCGTGCTCGATACATCCATTGGACGCGCCGCTGAACGTACTCTTTCGCCATACCGCTGACCCGACTTCGACGAGCGAGGCGGTGGGGGCGGAGGTGGGGGGCATCACGACCCGCTTTCTTGCTTGATTCGGTCACTGATGTACCGGCGGGACTGCGCAGGGGACAGCGCGGCAGCCGTCAGGTCGTCCCAGGACTTTGCGTACATCTCCACGTCGGGGCGCTGCTCCAGGAGCGTGCCGCCGGTCATGTGCTCCAGCCACGCGACCTGTACGGGCGGTTCGCCGCGCATCGTGAACAGCGTGTACGGAGCGTACTGCGCGAGGGGCAAGGTGATGTCCAATGGCAGCACCTGGATGGTGACATTGGGCAACTCGCCTGATTCCATCAGGTATTCAAATTGCTGACGGATCAATTCCCGCGGGCCCGGGATACGGTGCAGTGCGGGTGTGTCGATGACCACTCTCAGGCGGAATTCCGCAGGTCCGTCGAGCAGATCCTTGCGCCTCATTCGAGTCTTTACAAGGGGTTCGACGCGATCCGCTTCGGCCCCCACGGTGAAAATCTCGCGCATGTACGCCTCCGTCTGCAAAAGCCCTGGCAGTACCGAAGGTTCAAAGGAGCGCACGAGTGAGGAGTCGGCCTCAAGGGTGAGGTAGTCGCGCAAGTCGTCGCTCAGCAGCGGTCCTTGGCCCGACCACCAGTCCACCTTGTGGATGTCGCGGGCCAGCCGCTTGAGATTGGTGCGCTGCCGGTCGTCCTCGACTCCGTACAGATTGAGGAGGGTCGTCAGATCGAGCTGGCGGATGCCCCGCTTCCCCGTCTCGATCTGGCTGATCTTCGGTTGCCCGCATTCGAGTGCCAGTGCCGCGTCGTTGACCTTCAGGCCGGCTTCGGAGCGCAGTCGTCGCAGCTCCGCTCCGAGGCGACGGCTGCGCATGGTGGGCATCTCGCTCTGGGGCATGGGCACATGATGTCCCGCGCCTTCAGGCCACACAACTGTCATATGCCTAACCACCCCATCGATATGGTGACTCGCGCGTAATACTTGCCTAAGGCATAGTTTCGGCGCCAAGATAGTGATGCAACGCCCTTTGTCCGCAAGCGAGTTCACCGCCATGGGACCCCCGGAGGGGTAATGCAGGATCAGTCGACGGACCAGATCGAGGCGATCCAGACGATCGAGGTGCTCGATCAGCCGTGCTCGATCCGTATGGAGTACAGCCCGCACCGCCTGGAGCAGATTCGCCGGATCATCGGCGCCCGCCTGCGGTGCTGGGGCCTGCACGAGCTGGTGTACGACGCCTCGTTCGTGGCCACGGAGCTGTGCAGCAATGTGCGGCACTGTGACGACAGCACCTTCGAGTTCGCCATCAGGCGAACCGTCGACGGTGTCCGCCTCGAAGTCACGGACACGTCCCCCGGGCTCGTGGTCATCCCCACGGAGCCACCGGACTTCCTCGAGACCGGAGGCCGGGGCCTGTTCCTGGTCTCGGTCTACGCCTCCGCCGTCGGAGTGCTGCCGACGTCCACCGGGAAGGTCGTGTGGGCCGAACTGGCCCTCGGTGACGTCGACTCGGGCGGGGTTGACTGACGTGAGTCTGTGGGTGTCCAACCGAATCCTCTGCGTGGTCGCGTCGGGTGCACGCGGGGCCGCGCCGGGGTCCGGGGCGCTGCTTCCGTACGAGCCGGAAGTCGAGGGGCGGGTACGGTGCGTGGTCCCGCCCTCGTTCGGAGAGTACGAGCGGCTGCGAAAACATCACAGTGGCAGCAATATGGATTCGGTCAGATGTTTGGCAGGGCCTCCCGGCCGAACTTGACCCATGGCCAACGGTATTACTGCTGGTGCGCGCCGTATACCCGACGGTGAGTACCGACGACGGCCTTCCGGTTGTGCCGAAATTGTTCGCAAAGCATGGCCGAGAGCACGCGCCGGTCGGTCAGGAGACCCCTGGCCGACAGGCCACGATCCCGCGCACGACGAGGGACACCACCGCGTCGAAGGCGGGCCCCGCGTCCGGACGCGACCACTCGGGCGCGTAGACCGGGTCATGGAAGTGGGCGGTCGCCTCGAAGACGGCGCGGGCCGTCGCGGGGAGGTCGGAAATATCGAACTCTCCGCAGGCCACGCCCTGTTGGAGGATCGCGGTCAACTGGCTCGTGAGTTCCGCGATATGGGCGTCCACCACGTCGTTCTGCTCGCCCGTCAGGACGGAGTACGTGGCGAACAGCTCCGGGTCGTCGCCCGCCTTGTGGCGCTTGGCCTCGAAGAGGGTCGAGAGCCAGTGGCGCAGCTTGACGGCGGGGGGCTCGTCGGCCGCGACGACCTCGGCGAGCCGTGCCGTCGTGCGATCCAGCCAGCGCTTCGTGACTGCGCCGCGCAGGGCCGCCTTCGTCCGGAAGTGCCGGTACACCGAGCCGTGGCTGACCCCGAGCGCGCGCGCCACGTCGACGACCGTCGCCTTCGCGGGGCCGTGCCTGCGCAGCACGTCCTCGGTCGCGGCGAGGATGCGCTCGGGGGTCAGGGTCTCGGGGGCCATGGCTACGAAGCTACCGGGCCGCTGATCAGCGCTCGCTGTCGAGGTGTGCCATCTGGGCCGCCGGGTAACGGTCGCCGGCCGCGGCGTCGGCGGGCACGGCCTCCTCGATGGCGGCGAGGTCGGTGGCATCCAGTGTCACGTTGAGTGAGCCCAGGGCCTCGGTCAGGCGGTCGCGGCGGCGGGCGCCGATCAGCGGGACGATGTCCTCGCCGCGACCGGCCACCCACGCGATCGCGATCTGCGCGACGCTGACGCCCTTCTGCTCGGCGATCTTGCGCAACTGCTCGACCAGGTCCAGGTTGTGCTGGAGGTTCTCGCCCTGGAAGCGCGGGCTGAAGGCACGGAAGTCGCCCGCACCGAGCTCGCGGTCGCGGGTGAAGTGGCCGGAGATCAGACCGCGCGAGAGCACGCCGTACGCGGTCACGCCGATGCCCAGCTCGCGGACCGTCGGCAGGATCGAGTCCTCGATGCCGCGCGAGATGAGCGAGTACTCGATCTGGAGGTCCGAGATCGGGGCCGTCGCCGCCGCCCGGCGGATGGTGTCCGCGCCGACCTCGGACAGGCCGATGTGGCGTACGTAGCCCTGCTCGACGAGCTCGGCGATGGCGCCGACCGTCTCCTCGATCGGCACCTCCGGGTCGAGGCGGGCGGGCCGGTAGATGTCGATGTGGTCGACGCCGAGGCGCTGCAGCGAGTACGCGGCGAAGTTCTTCACCGCCTCGGGGCGGGCGTCGTAGCTGTTCCACGCGCCGTCCGGGCCACGCAGGGCGCCGAACTTCACGCTGGTCAGCGCGTTCTCCCGGGCCGCCGCGGGGGCCGTGCGCAGGGCCTCGCCGAGCAGCATCTCGTTGTGGCCCATGGCGTAGAAGTCGCCGGTGTCGAGGAGCGTGACCCCGGCGTCGAGCGCGGCGTGCACCGTGGCGATGGACTCGGCGCGGTCGGCCTCGCCGTACAGCGCGGACATCCCCATGCAGCCGAGGCCGAGGGTGGCGGTGCGGGTGCCTGTGGTGCCGAGGGTGCGGGTGGGGAGGGCGGTGCTCATGAGGGCTCCTTCGGGTGGGTGCCTCCAGCGTCGCATGACAACTGACAGATTTCAATATCTGTCATCTGTCATGCGATCCGGCGCGGCAGTCGCACGCTCAGCAGCGTCGTCAGCGCCACCGCCGCGAGCTGGACCAGCAGTGTCAGCACCAGGGCGGCACGCATGCCCAGGCCGGGGGCCAGGGAGAGGAACAGCGAACCCAGCGTGGCCACGCCCAGCGCGAGCGCCGCCTGCTGCGTCGTCGTCAGCACTCCGCCGGCGACGCCCGCCCTCGCCGCGGGGACCTCGGAGAGGATGATCCGGAAGAGGATCGGGAGCTGGAGGGCCTGGCCCACCCCGAGGAGCACCGCGCCCGGCAGCATCTCCAGGATCCCGAGGTCCGGCCACGCGCGCCACGCGGCGAGCGCGATCAGCGCCACCCCGGCCGCCTGGAGCAGACCACCCGCCGTGACGACCCGCGCGCCCCAGCGGGCCACCAGGCGCGGCCCCGCGAGCGAGGTCACGAAGAAGACCCCGGCCGCCGGTGCCAGCGTCAGCCCGGCCTCCGTCGCGCCGAGGCCCGCGCCGCGCTGGAGCGCCACCGCGATCACGAACATGAACCCGCTGAAGCCGGCGGAGAAGGGCACCACCATCACCAACCCGCGCCGCAGCGATGCGAGTTGGAAGAGGGGCGGCGGCACGAGGGGGGTGCGCCCCGCGCGGTCAGCCGCGCGCTCCACCGCGTAGAAGGCGTACGCGAGGAACGGGAACGCCGCCAGGCACAGCCACGTCCACAGCGGCCAGCCCGCCGCCCGGCCCTCGGTCAGCGGGGCCAGCAGCGAGATCAGGGCGAGCGCGAGCAGTACCGTGCCGGGCACGTCGACCGGTTCCGGCCTCTCGGAGCGGGTCTCGGGGACCGTACGGGCGGCGAGCACCAGGGCCAGGAGCACCACCGGCACGTTCACCAGGAACACCGAGCGCCAGCCGGTGCCGAGGAGGTCCGCCGAGACGAGCAGGCCGCCGAGTACCTGGCCCGCCACCATCGAAAGGCCGGCCGTCGCCCCGTACTTGCTCATGGCCCTCGCGCGGTGCGGGCCGCTCGTCGTGGCCTGGATCGTGGCGAGGACCTGCGGCAGCATCAGCGCGGACGCGGCGCCCTGCGCGATCCGGGCCGCGACCAGGGCCCACGCGGTCGGCGCCAGTCCGCAGGCCAGCGAGGTGAGGCCGAAGGCGGCCGTGCCGAGGACGAACAGGCGGCGGCGCCCGAGGAGGTCGCCGAGCCTGCCGCAGAGGACGAGCAGCACCGCGTACGTGATCCCGTAGCCCGCGACGACGAGTTCGAGGACGGGTTCGCTCGCGTGCAGATCGCGGCCGATGGTGGGCAGGGCGACGTTGACGATGAAGAAGTCGATCAGGGGCAGGGCCGCGCCGAGCAGCACGGTGAACAGGCCAAGGGCACCGAGTGCCGGCGGGGTCTGCGCGGCGGCGCGAAGCTGCGGTGGCCGGGTGTGGGTCGTCATGCCAACGAGCCTTGTCCGGTCCGCAGACGGGTACCAGAGTGTCCTTATCCTGGTAGAAGCGCTACCTGGAAACAGGATCCGGCCGGGTCCATCCTGGGGGAATGGCCACGATGACACGGGACGTACCGGATGTGCGGGACAGCGGTTCGGCCGACATCCGGCGGCACGAACTGGCGGCCTTTCTGCGCAGCAGGCGCGAGCGGATCCCGCCCGAGGAAGTGGGGCTGCCGCGCGGCCGGCGCCGCCGCACTCCCGGGCTGCGCCGCGAGGAGGTCGCGCACCTCTCCGCGGTCGGTGTCACCTGGTACACGTGGCTGGAGCAGGCCCGCGACATCCACGTCTCCGCGCAGGTCCTCGACGCGCTCGCCCGGACGCTGCGGCTGGACGCGAGTGAACGGGCCCATCTGTTCGGCCTCGCGGGAGCCATCGACCCGACACCGGCGGCGAGCTGCGCCACCCTCACCCCCGAACTGCTGGACCTGATGGACCGGTTGGAGCCCGTCCCCGCCTGCGTACAGAACAGCAGGTACGACATCCTCGCCTACAACCGCACCTACGGGATGCTGCTCTGCGACCTCGACGAGATCCCGCCGGAGGACCGCAACTGCATGCTGCTGGCGTTCACGCACGAGGAATGGCGCTCCTCGATCGTCGGCCTCGACGACGTGCTGCGGACCATGGCCGCCAAGTTCCGCTCCGGCATGGCCGAGCACCTCGCCGAGCCCGCCTGGAAACTGGTCCTCAAGCGGCTCACCGAGGAGTCCGCCGAGTTCCGTGAGCTCTGGGAGCGGCACGAGGTGGTGCAGTCCGTGCCCAGCAAGGTGAAGCGTTTCCACAACCGGCACGTGGGTCCGGTCTCCGTCGTCCACACCGACCTGTGGCTGGGCCGGGACCGCGGCGCCCGCATGGTCACGTACACACCCGCGGACGCCGTGAGCGGCGAACGCCTCGAAGCGCTCGGGAAGTTGGCGGCCGCCCGGTCATGAGCCGGTGGCCGCCCTGGTCACCGCCGCGTCCTCCGCGTTCTCCAGGCGCTCCGCCGTCCGGCGTGCCGTCTCCCGGGCCCAGTGGCCGCTGGTCAGCGCGCCGAGGAGGAGGACCGCGAGGCCGCAGCCCGCGATGATCCACCAGCAGGAGCGGCTGGCCTCGACGAAGGACTTCGCGTACGAGGATTCCGCGACGCCCGAGGCGAGCACCGCGCCGATCACCGCGACGCCGAGGGTCTGGCCGATCTGGCGGCTGGTGGAGGCGACCGCCGCCGCGACGCCCGCCTGGGCGCGGGGCATTCCGGAGACCGCGGTGTTGGTGATCGGGGCGTTCACGAAGCCGAAGCCGATGCCGAACAGGACGTAGCCGATGAAGAGCGTGACGTTCGAGGTCTCCGCGTCGAACGCCGCGAAGAGGACGCCGCTCGCCGTCATCATCACGCCCGCGACGAGGAGCGGGAGGCGCGGGCCGCGGCTGCCGACGAGGCGGCCGGAGAGCGGGGCGCACACCAGCGTCATCGCCGCCATCGGCAGCATCCACAGGCCCGCGTGCAGGGCGTCGAGGCCGCGTACGTCCTGGAGGTAGAGGGTGGAGAGGAACAGGAAGCCGCCGAGCGCCGCGAAGCCGCAGACGGCGATGACCGTGGCGCCGCTGAACGGCGCCGAGTGGAAGAACCGCAGGTCGATGAGGGGTTCCTCGCGGCGCGGCTCGTAGAGCAGGATGCCGATCAGGGACGCGGCCGCGAGCGCCGCGAAGAGCAGGATCCGCACCGAGGTCCAGCCCGCGTCGGGCGCCTCGATGATCGCGTACGTGAGCGATCCGAGCAGCGTGATGATCAGGAGCTGGCCGACCGGGTCGGGGCGGCGGGCCTTCGGGGCGCGGGACTCGGGGACGTAGCGGATGGTGAGCAGGAGCGCCGCGAGGCCGACCGGCAGGTTGATCCAGAAGATCGAGCGCCAGCCGACCGAGTCCACGAGCAGCCCGCCGACCAGCGGGCCCGCGGCCATCGAGATGCCGACGACGCCGCCCCACACGCCGATGGCACGGGCCCGTTCGCGCGGGTCCGTGAAGGTGTTGGTGATGATCGACATCGCGACCGGGTTGAGCATCGAGCCGCCGACGGCCTGCAGCATCCGGAACGCGACCAGGGACTCCAGGGTCGGCGCGAGCGAGCAGGCCACGGAGGCGACCGTGAAGACGGTCAGGCCGATCTTGAAGACCTTGCGGCGGCCGATCCGGTCGGCCGTCGAACCGGCCAGCATCAGCAGCGCCGCGAGGACCAGCGTGTAGGCGTCGATCGTCCACTGCATGCCCGAGAGCGTGGCGTCGAAGTCCTTCGCCATGGAGGGGAGGGCGACGTTCAGGACGGTGTTGTCGAGGCTGACGATCAGCAGGCTCATGCAGCAGATCGCCAGGACGAGCATCCGCCTGCGGTGGGTCAGGGTTTGTCGTGCATCGGGCATGTGTCCGACGGTAGCCGGATCTGCTGTGGGGCGAGCACGTGAGGCGGGCCGGGCCACTTCAAGCCCCTGCGGCGATTGAGCAGCGGGGTCCGGGGCGGAGCCCCGTGCGTCGAGGCGGAAGGCCCCGGGCGACCTCAGCCAAGCCCTCGCGGCAACCGCAACGCCAACACCGCCAACCCGACCAGCCCCACCGCCTGCACCGCCAGCACAACCACAAGCGCCACCCGCATCCCCACCCCCGGCACCAGCGCCACGAACAACGACCCCAGCGTGGCCACCCCCACCGCAAGGCACGCCTGCTGCACCGTCGCCGCAAGCCCACTGCCCGCCCCTGCGCGAGCGGCCGGCACCGCGCCGAGGACGATCCGGTAGTAGAGCGGAAGCTGGAGACCGGTGCCGATGCCGGTCAGGGCCAGCCCCGGCGCGAGCATCAGCGGCGTGATCCGGTCCCACGGCACCCACAGCGCGGTGAGGGCGAACGCGGTGAGCCCCGCGATGTGCGACACGGCGCTCACCACCAGCGTCCGCGAGCCGAGCCTCGCCACCAGCCGGGGCGCGAGCGTCGAGGCCGCGAACTGCGCCACCCCCATCGGTACCAGCGTCAGACCCGCCTCCAACGGGCCGTAGCGCAGGCCCTGTTGAAGGGTGACGGCGGTGACGAACATCCAGCTCGCGAACCCGATGAAGATCGGCAGACCGAGTACGAGGCCGCGCCGCACCGCGGGCGCCGCCACCAGCGAGGGCGGCAGCAGCGGGCTCCCGCCGGATCGTTCCGCCCGCCGCTCCACCGCCACGAACGCGAGGACCAGGAACGGCGCCGCGACCAGCGAGAGGACCGACCACGCCGGCCAGCCCGTCGCCCGCCCCTCCGTCAGCGGCAGCAGCAGCGCGGTCAGCGACGCGGCGAGCAGCGCCGTGCCGGCGAGGTCGCCGCGCGCGGGCCGCTCGGCGCGGCTGTCCGGCACGGCGCGCACGGCGAGCAGCAGCGCGAGGACGACGACCGGCACGTTCACCAGGAACACCGCGCGCCAGCCGGTGCCGAACACATCGGCGGCCACCAGGAGACCGCCCGCCACCTGCCCGAGCACGATGCCGACGCCGCTCACGGACCCGTACAGGGACACCGCCCGGGTCCGGCGCGCCCCGCTCGTCGTGGCGTGGATGGTGGCGAGGACCTGCGGCAGCAGCAGCGCGGACGCGGCGCCCTGCGCGACCCGGGCGCCGACCAGGGTCCACACGCCCGGGGCGAGCCCGCAGGCCAGCGAGGCGAGCCCGAAGGCGGCGACCCCGGCGAGGAACAGCCGCCTGCGCCCGAACGTGTCGCCGAGCCGGCCGCCGAGCACGAGCAGCACGGCGTACGCGACCGCGTAGCCGGCCACCACCATCTCCAGGCCGGCCGGGGAGGCGTCCAGGTCCCGCTCGATGCTGGGGAGGGCGACGTTCACGATGAAGAAGTCGATCATCGGCAGGGCGGCGCCGAGGAGGACGGTGAGGAGGCCGACGCGGCCGAGCCGCGGTGCGTCCCGCGTCGGAGGCGCGGTGGTGGTGAGGGTGCTCATGGGTCGACCATCGCCGGACACTCAGCCTAGTACCAGAGTCTCCTCATCCTGTTACAGGCTGTACCTGGCAACCGGATGGGCACCGGGGCATCCTGGTGGCATGTCGACCCGCCCCGTCTCCGACGATCCGCGCCGCACGGAACTCGCCGCGTTCCTGCGCAGCCGCCGCGAGCGGATCCCGCCGGAGCGGGCCGGGCTGCCGCGCACCGCGCGCCGTCGCACCCCCGGCCTGCGCCGCGAGGAGGTCGCGCACCTCTCCGCGGTCGGCGTCACCTGGTACACGTGGCTGGAGCAGGGCCGCGCGATCAACGTCTCGTCCGCCGTGCTCGACGCGATCGCCCGCGCCCTCCAGATGGATCCGACCGAGCGCGCCCACGCCTTCGCGCTCGCCGGCACCACCGACCCGCGCGCGGAGACCGTCTGCCCGGCCGTCACGCCGACGATGCTGCGCCTCATGGAGACCCTGGCGCCCTACCCGGCGTCCCTGCAGAACGCCCGTTACGACGTGCTCGCCGCCAACCGCCACTACGCCGACGTCTTCGGCGACCCCGCCGAACTCGCCCCCGACGAGCGCAACTGCATGTGGCTGCTCGCCATGAGCGACCGGTGGCACGAGCAGTTCCTCGACCGCGACGAGATGCTGCGCGACCTGGCCGCCAAGTACCGCACGTCGATGGCCGAGCATGTCGCCGAACCCGCCTGGAAGGCGCGGGTGGCGCGGCTCCTGGAGGAGTCGGCGGAGTTCCGCGCGATCTGGGAGCGGCACGAGGTCGCGCCGATGGTCCCGCACGTCAAGCGGTACCGGCACCCCGAGGTGGGGCTGCTGCGCCTGGAGCACCGCAACCTGTGGCTGTCGCCGGAGAACAGTGCGTACCGCCTGGTCGCGTACGTTCCCGCGGACGAGGAGACCGCCGGGCGCCTGGAGAAGCTGGCGGACCTGACGGCCGTGCCGGGCTGAGCGGGGAGTGAGGGACAATGGATGCTTGCCCCCACTCGTCGTCCGTCCCGGAGAGCCCTGAGATGTCCGCTCTGACCATCGGCCCCCACCAGGTGCAGCCCCCCGTGGTGCTCGCACCCATGGCGGGGATCACGAACGCGCCGTTCCGCACCCTGTGCAGGGAGTTCTCGGGCGGCAAGGGCCTGTTCGTGAGCGAGATGATCACGACGCGGGCGCTGGTCGAGCGCAACGAGAAGACCATGCAGCTCATTCACTTCGACGAGAGTGAGAAGCCCAGGTCCATCCAGCTCTACGGGGTCGATCCGGCCACCGTCGGCAAGGCCGTCCGCATGATCGCGGAAGAGGATCTGGCCGACCACATCGACCTGAACTTCGGCTGCCCGGTTCCGAAGGTGACGCGCAAGGGCGGCGGCTCGGCGCTTCCGTACAAGCGGAACCTGCTGCGCGCGATCCTGAAGGAAGCCGTGTCCGGGGCGGGCGACCTCCCGGTCACGATGAAGATGCGCAAGGGCATCGACGACGACCACATCACGTTCCTCGACGCGGGCCGGATCGCGGTCGAGGAGGGCGTCACGGCGATCGCGCTGCACGGTCGTACGGCGGCCGAGCACTACGGCGGCACGGCGGACTGGGACGCGATCGCGCGCCTGAAGGAACACGTCCCGGAGATCCCGGTGCTCGGCAACGGCGACATCTGGTCGGCGGACGACGCGCTGCGGATGGTCCGTGAGACCGGGGTCGACGGGGTCGTGGTCGGGCGCGGCTGCCTGGGGCGGCCGTGGCTGTTCGCGGATCTGGTGGCGGCGTTCGAGGGGCGCGAGGAGCGGGTCCGGCCGACGCTGCGGGTGGTGGCCGACGCGATGGTGCGGCATGCGGGGCTGCTCGGGGAGTGGATCGGTGACGAGTCGCGTGGCGTCATCGACTTCCGCAAGCACGTGGCCTGGTACCTCAAGGGGTTCGCGGTCGGCGGCGAGCTGCGCAAGCGGCTCGCGACCACCTCGTCCCTGGAGGAACTCCGGTCCGGTCTCGACGAGTTGGACCTTGACCAGGGGTGGCCTGCGGGGGCCGATGGGCCTCGCGGCCGTACGTCGGGGAACGGCCGAGTGGTCCTCCCGGACGGGTGGCTGAAGGATCCGTATGACTGTGCGGGGATCTCGGAGGACGCGGAACTCGACACGTCTGGGGGGTGACGGGTCTTCCGTTGCGCGGAGCAGTGGTCACGGCCACGGGGCTCCGCCCCGGACCCCGCTGCTCAATCGCCGCAGGGGCTTGATTTACCGGCACCGGTCGGTGGCCGTCGCCGACTTGGGCAATCTGCCGCCTTGGGCGGCAGGGTGGGCAAGGCGGCCCACGGTGCCGCGCAAGCTGTGCGTCAGGCGCCCACCGCGGTGAGTAGGGCCAAGGGCGTCGCCGCTGAGCGGGACTCACGGGCGCACGCGTGCGGGTAGGGCACCGGTGCCGGGTACGACGTGCGTGCGTAGCCCGCCACCACCTCCGGCAGACGCCCGCCGCAGGCGCTCGCCGCGGAGATCAGGCCCGCCGCCACCACCCGCGCCTCGTCGTGCAGCCCGTAGCGGGCGAGGCCGAGGGCGATCAGGGCGTTGTCGTGCGGCCAGACCGAACCGCGGTGGTAGGAGAGCGGGTGGTACGCCGCCTGCCCGGAGGCCACCGTGCGGACGCCCCAGCCGGAGAAGAAGTCCGGCTCCAGCAAGCGGCGCCCGACCGCGTCCCCGTACTCCTTGTCCAGCAGGCCCGACCACAACAGGTGCCCCGCGTCGGAGGCGAGTGCGTCCAGCTGGCGTCCCTCCCCGTCCAGCGCCAGCGCGGGAAACCCCTCCTCCGCCATCCAGAAGTCCCGTACGAATCGGTCCCGCAGGTCCGACGCCGCCTGCTCCAGCAGATCCGCGTACACCGCGTCGTCCCACACGGTCCGCGCGAGCGTCGCCGTGCGCCGAAGTGCGTCGTACGCGTAGCCCTGTGCCCCGGCCGCCATCACGGGGCCCGTCGCCCGGCCGCCGTCGGCCGAGCAGATCGCGCCGGGGGAGTCCTTCCAGTTCTGGTTGGCGAGGCCGCCCCGGTCGGCGCGGTAGACGAGGTAGCCGCGCGACGTGAGCCCACCGTGGTCGAGCATCCAGCCCACCGCCGCCCGCGCCTGCGGCTCCAACCGCCGGGCGAGCGCCACGTCCGCGGTCTGTTCCACGTAGGCCCCGAGCAGCACCAGGAACAGCGGCGTCGCGTCCACAGAGCCGTAGTAGCGCCCGAACGGCACCTGCCCGAAGTGCGCCAGCTCCCCGTGCCGCACCTCGTGCACGATCTTCCCGGGCTGCGCCACCGCCCCCTCCACGGGCTCGGTGGCCTGCGTCGCGGCCAGGACGGGGAGCGTCGCCGCGGCCAGTTCCGGCCGGTACGGCAGCGCGAAGAGCGAGGTCAGCACCGCGTCCCGGCCGAGCAGTGTCAGGAACCACGGCACCCCGGCCGCCGGCACCAGATGCCGCTCCCCGTCGGGCCCGGCCGCCGGCACCCGCAGCACCGCCAGATCGGCCAGACCCCGCGTACAGGCGTCCGCGAGCTCGGGCCACGCGGCCGGCAGCTCGACGCCCTCCGTGAACTCCCGCACCGTGTCGGCCAGTTCGGACGCCACCGCCGCGGGACTCGCCGCCGCCCGCACCGGCTCCGCACCCGAGGGACGCGCCACCACGCGCAGCGTCAGTTCCGCGCCGCCCTGCCCCGCGAGGTCCAGCGTCCACACGAGGCGGCGCGCCCCGGTCCCCGTCTCCTCCACCCCGTCCGGCGCGGGCTCGCTCGTCACCGTCGTCGACGAGCGCCAGTCACCGCGCGTGTACGTGAACTCCACGCCGTTGTCGAGGACTTCGCGCGTGCGCACCGCCCCGGTCTTCGCATACGTGCGGTGGTCGGAGCGCAGCTCGAACTGGTCGGTGAAGTCGGCGTCCACCGTGAGCGCGATCCGTACTGTCGTCGGCACCGGACGGTTCGAGACGACCTTCAGGAGCTCCACGAACGAGCCCTCCGCCACCGCCTGTTCGCGGAACAGCGTGTACGCCGACGGCTCCTGGCGCCCGCCGCGCGGCACGAGCACACAGCGGCCGATGCCCTCCTCCTCGTACGACATCGGGGTCAGGACCTCGGGCGCCGCCCCGTCGACCGTGAGCTGCCAGCGGCACAGGTGGCGCGCGTCCCGGACGAACAGGCCGTCCGGCGAGGAGCCGTCGCGCACCGCGGTCAGTGCGCCGGACGGGTCGGTCGCCGCGAACGTCCCTCCGTGCACCAGGAGTTGCCGTCCCTGCCCGTGTCCGTGCCCATCCGTCATCGTGACGTCCTCTCGGCCAGTAGATCCAGCGTCAGCGCGGCCGTCCAGCCGAAGCCACGGGCGCCGCGGCCCGCCCCCGTACGGGGATCCACGTACTCGGCGAAGTCCGAGGCCCCCGCGACGTCGAGCATGGCGGCGCGAAGGCGCCCGGCCCGCGCGTGCTCGCCGTGCAGGCGAAGGCCGTGCTCCAGAAGCCAGTTGGTGTTGAACCAGGCGGGGCCGCGCCAGTAGCGGTGCGGGTCGAAGGCCGGCCCGAGCAGGTCGTAGCTGGGCGCCATCCGCACCAGGTCCCCGACGCCGAAGTGCGGTCCGCACGCCGTGTCCACGAGCGCCCGGCCCACCTCGCGCGGCAGCGTCGGCAGGATCAGCGGCAGCAGCCCGGAGATGCCGTACTCACGGACGAGCCCGCCCCCGGCCTCGCCCTCGACCCCGCCTCGTAGATCCCGGCAGAAGAACATTCCGGCCTCCGGATCCCACAGGCGCCGCACGAGCGCCGCCGTCAGCCGCTCCGCGCGCGCGTGCCGCGCCGTCCCCGCCGCCCCCAACTCGCAGGCGATACGGGCGAGTGCGTGCTCGGAGGCGGCGAGGAGCGCGTTGAAGGCCGGGTCCTCGACCGCGAAAGCGGCCAACTCGCCGCTCCCGTCGGCGTATTCGGCGTCCCGGTAGTCGCTCGCCAGCCGTACGTACCGTCCGTAGTCGAGGTCCGTCGGCCGGTCCTGCGCCGCGCCGTGCTCCAGGTCCGCGCGGCGGAACGCCCGGGCGGGGGAGACCCGGCGGAGCGGGGCGTCCCAGCACGGGCTGTTGTCCATGCCCTGCTCCCAGGGGTGGATCACGCTGACGAGGCCCGCGCCGCCGTGGTCGCGGCGGTGCAGGAGGTAGCGGTGCCAGGCGGCGAGGGCCGGGTACACGCGCGCCAGGAAGTCGCGGGAGCGGGAGAGGCCGGGGTCCGCGCGGTGCACCAGCCAGGCGGCCAGCGCGTGCACGGGCGGCTGCACGATGCCGGAGGTCTGCACGGAGGCCGGGGCGCCCGCGGCGCGGCCCGCGGTGGAGGAGCGCCAGAAGTCGGGGCTGGGGAAGTAGGCGTCGGGCGCGACGGCGGGGTTGAAGACGATGTGCGGGATCCGGCCGTCGCCCCACTGCGCGGCGAGGAGCGTCTCCAACTCGCCCTGGGCGCGCAACGGAGAGACATGGCGCAGGCCGATCGCGATGAACGCCGAGTCCCACGACCACTGGTGGGGGTAGAGCGTGCGCGAGGGGACGGTCGAGGTCCCCGTCCAGTTCGCGTCGAGCACGCGCGCGGCGCGGTCCCGTAAGGAGGAGCGGGGCCGCGCGGGCCGCAGCGCTCCTCCGCGCCGCTCGGTCGTGTGCTTCACGGGCTCTCCCACACCTCTTCCAACGGGTGTCGGTTACGCGGTTCACCGCATAGGGTTACGTCTATTTAACACGCAAAACCCAGAATGTAACGCACAGTTGATGAAAGCAAGGGGGCCGGAACGGCATGGCGGGGAATCAGGCGAGCGCCGGAGAGCTGCTGCACCTGGTACGCAGCGGCAGAGCGACCACGCGAGGCGCACTCCAGGAGGTCACGGGCCTGTCCAGGGCCACGGTCGGCCAGCGCCTCGACCGGCTCTTCCGCGCGGGCTGGCTGCGCGAGGGCGCCGCGGGGCCGGTCAACTCCCGGCTGGGCGGCCGCCCTTCGATCCGCCTGGAGTTCGACGACGCCCACGCCGTGGTGCTCGCCGCCGACCTCGACACCCGGCACGCCCGCGCCGCCGTCCTGTCCCTGACCGGCGAGGTGCTCGCGGAGCACATGGACACCCTCACGGTCGACGACGGGCCCGAGCGGGTGCTGTCCCAACTGGGCGGCTGGTTCGGCGACCTGCTGCGGAAGGCGGACCGCTCGCCCGGCCTGGTGTGCGGGATCGGCCTCGCGGTCCCGGGCCCCGTCGACTTCGACTCCGGCCGGGTCGTCCAGCCGCCGATCATGCCCGGCTGGGACGGCTACGACATCGCGGGCCGGCTCGCCCGCGCGGCCGCCGAGGGCGCGGGCACCCCGGCGGACGTCCCGGTCCTCGTCGACAACGACGCCAACCTCATGGCATACGGGGAACAGCGCACCGGCCACCCCGACTGCCGCGCCTTCGCCCTCGTCAAGGTCTCCACCGGGATCGGCGCGGGCGTCGTCGTGGACGGCGCGATCTACCGGGGCATCGACGGCGGCGCGGGCGACATCGGGCACATCCGCGTGCCGGACGGCGCGGACGCGCTGTGCAAGTGCGGCTCGTACGGCTGCCTGGCCGCCGTCGCCAGCGGCCGGGCGGTGGCGCGCCGGCTCAGCGGGGTGGGTGTCCCCGCGGCGTCGGGCTCCGATGTGCGCGAGCTGCTCGCCGCAGGGCACCCCGAGGCGCTGCGGCTCGCGCGGGAGGCGGGGCGCGGTGTCGGCGAGGTCCTCGCGACCGTCGTGACGCTCCTCAACCCCGGCGTTCTCATGATCGCCGGAGATCTGGCCGGAACTGCCTTCCTCGCGGGCGTACGTGAACTCCTGTATCAACGGGCCCTGCCCCGCTCGACCGCGCACCTGGACGTGGTCACGTCCCGGCTCGGCGAGCGCTCGGCGCTCATCGGAGCGGGAGCGCTGGTGGTGGAGGAGCTGTACGCCCCCGCGCGGGCCGAGCGGCGGCTGGCGGCGCTGGGCCTGTGACGCGCCCGTTTCGTCCCCCGAGGGGCGTCCGCATGCTGGAACGGGACC
Organism: Streptomyces endophyticus; assembly: GCF_035798155.1. Lineage (NCBI taxonomy): Bacteria > Bacillati > Actinomycetota > Actinomycetes > Kitasatosporales > Streptomycetaceae > Streptomyces > Streptomyces endophyticus. The sequence continues at coordinate 60,916 of NZ_JAOZYC010000196.1, forward strand.
GTCCGGGAGCCGTTTCAAACGGCGTGATTCTCGCCACCTCTGATCGGGGTTGCGCTCAGATGAGCGATTAAAACCCGTCTGCACTTCTCCAAGCCCTGGCACTCAGTGCCACCGCTCGATCATTTATGACCTGAACGCACAAACGAGCAGAGTGCGCTCATGTGAGCAATGGGAGGGGTCTACGGGGGTAGTCTCTTCAAGTCTTGAACGCATGGGTAATGGGGCCACCTACCGTCCAGTGCTTTCGATCTCCTGGCGGACGGGTGGTTACGCCCGTATGACGGCTGAGTGGACGTACCCACAGGCCTTGGATCTGGGTATGTTCCTCGCCGTCAGGGCAGCCACCCGAGCCTCGAGGAGTCGAGACCCGTGTCGGAAAACAAAGATTCTCAGGTAGTGAAGTTCGTTTACGACTTCACCGAGGGGAACAAGAACCTCAAGGACCTCCTCGGCGGCAAGGGTGCGAACCTCGCCGAGATGACCAACCTGGGCCTTCCCGTTCCTCCGGGCTTCACGATCACCACCGAGGCCTGCAAGGTCTACCTCGACAGCGGCGAGGAGCCGGTGGCACTCCGTGACGAGGTCAGTTCGCACCTCGACGCGCTCGAGAAGAAGATGGGGAAGAAGCTCGGCCAGGCCGACAACCCCCTTCTGGTGTCGGTCCGTTCGGGCGCGAAGTTCTCCATGCCCGGCATGATGGACACCGTCCTCAACATCGGTCTCTCCGACAAGTCGGTGCAGGGCCTCGCCAAGCAGGCCGGCGACGACCGCTTCGCGTGGGACTCGTACCGCCGCCTCATCCAGATGTTCGGCAAGACCGTCCTGGACGTCGACGGCGAGCTCTTCGAGGACGCGCTGGAGAAGGCCAAGGAGGCGAAGAAGGTCACGGTCGACACCGACCTGGACGCCGCCGACCTCAAGAAGCTCGTCACGCGCTTCAAGAAGATCGTCAAGACCGAGGCCGGGCGCGACTTCCCGCAGGACCCGCGCGAGCAGATGGACCTCGCCATAAACGCGGTCTTCGAGTCGTGGAACACCGACCGCGCCAAGCTGTACCGCCGCCAGGAGCGCATCCCCGGCGACCTCGGCACGGCGGTCAACGTCTGTTCCATGGTCTTCGGCAACCTCGGCCCGGACTCCGGCACGGGCGTCGCCTTCACCCGCGACCCGGCCAGCGGCCACCAGGGCGTCTACGGCGACTACCTGCAGAACGCCCAGGGCGAGGACGTCGTCGCGGGCATCCGCAACACCGTGCCGCTCGCCGAGCTCGAGCAGATCGACAAGAAGTCGTACGACCAGCTCATGCAGATCATGGAGACCCTTGAGAACCACTACAAGGATCTCTGCGACATCGAGTTCACCATCGAGCGCGGCCAGTTGTGGATGCTCCAGACCCGCGTCGGCAAGCGCACCGCCGGTGCCGCCTTCCGCATCGCGACGCAGCTCGTCGACCAGGGCCTGATCGACGAGGCCGAGGCCCTGCAGCGGGTCAGCGGCGCGCAGCTCGCGCAGCTGATGTTCCCGCGCTTCGACGACGAGGCGAAGGTCGACCTGCTCGGCCGCGGCATCGCCGCCTCTCCGGGCGCGGCGGTCGGCAAGGCGGTCTTCGACTCGTACACCGCCATCAAGTGGTCGCGCTCCGGCGAGAAGGTCATCCTGATCCGCCGCGAGACCAACCCCGACGACCTCGACGGCATGATCGCCTGCGAGGGCATCCTCACCTCCCGCGGCGGCAAGACCTCGCACGCGGCCGTCGTCGCCCGCGGCATGGGCAAGACCTGTGTCTGCGGCGCCGAGGACCTGGAGGTCGACACCAAGCGCCGCCGGATGACCATCGGCGAGACGATCGTCGAAGAGGGCGACGTCGTCTCCATCGACGGCTCCACCGGCAAGGTCTACCTCGGCGAGGTGCCGGTGGTCCCCTCCCCGGTCGTCGAGTACTTCGAGGGCCGGATGCACGCCGGCGCCGACGACGCCGACGAACTCGTGGGCGCCGTGCACCGGATCATGGCCTACGCGGACCGAGTACGCCGCCTGCGCGTACGCGCCAACGCCGACAACGCCGAGGACGCCCTGCGCGCCCGCCGCTTCGGCGCCCAGGGCATCGGCCTGTGCCGCACCGAGCACATGTTCCTCGGCGACCGGCGCGAGCTCGTCGAGAAGCTGATCCTCGCCGACACGGACGGCGAGCGCGAGGAGTCCCTGAAGCTGCTCCTGCCGCTCCAGAAGCAGGACTTCGTCGAGCTGTTCGAGGCGATGGACGGCCTCCCGGTCACCGTCCGCCTGCTCGACCCGCCGCTGCACGAGTTCCTCCCCGACATCACCGAGCTGTCGGTCCGCGTCGCGCTCGCCGAGTCCCGCAAGGACAACAACGAGAACGACCTGCGCCTGCTCCAGGCCGTGCACCGGCTGCACGAGCAGAACCCGATGCTGGGCCTGCGCGGCGTCCGCCTCGGCCTCGTCATCCCCGGCCTGTTCACCATGCAGGTCCGCGCCATCGCCGAGGCCGCCGCCGAGCGCAAGAACGCCAAGGGCGACCCGCGCGCCGAGATCATGATCCCGCTCGTCGGCACCGTCCAGGAGTTGGAGATCGTCCGCGAGGAGGCCGACCAGGTCATCGCGGAGGTCGAGGAGCAGACCGGCATCAAGCTGAAGCTCGCCATCGGCACCATGATCGAGCTGCCCCGCGCCGCCCTCACGGCCGGGCAGATCGCCGAGGCGGCGCAGTTCTTCTCCTTCGGCACCAACGACCTCACGCAGACGGTCTGGGGCTTCTCCCGGGACGACGTGGAGGCCAGCTTCTTCACCGCGTACCTGGAGAAGGGCATCTTCGGCGTCAGCCCGTTCGAGACGATCGACCGGGACGGCGTCGGCTCGCTGGTGAAGTCCGCCGTCGAGGCCGGCCGTGCCACGCGGCCCGACCTCAAGCTCGGCGTCTGCGGCGAGCACGGCGGCGACCCGGAGTCGGTCCACTTCTTCCACGAGGTCGGGCTCGACTACGTCTCCTGCTCCCCGTTCCGCATCCCGGTCGCCCGCCTGGAGGCGGGCCGCGCGGCCAGCACCTCGCAGGGCAGCGACCACCGCTGACCGGGATCCGATCTCCGGGGCCGCCGCGAGTCCCCGACCCTCACCGATTCGCGGCGGCCCCGGTATCCACGAAGGGCGGCACCTCTGTGCGGGGGGTGCCGCTCTTTTCCGTTCGTACGTACCGATGCTTTGACCATCAGGATGTCTCAGCAATCCCGGTGTTTCTGCCGGGATGGTCCGTAACGGTCTCGCCGGGGTGCGGTGTGCGCTCCGGTGTCCTGTTGACGGTCTCCCGTTTCCTTCCCGCCCGGGGGCCGGGGATCGCGCCGCCTGCCCGCCCCGTCCCGGCCTGACGGCGCGGGCGGGTGGTGCGGGTCTTGTGGTCGGCTCCACGGGGTTTCGATCCCACCACGGTGGGATCCAGGTCTCCGGCCACTCCGGTACCTGACCTGCTGGTGGTGCGGGCCGCGAGGGCGACCAGGTTGCGTGCGGCATTCTCGTCCCGGTCCAGGACGAGACCGCAGGCATCGCACGCGAAGACCCGCACGCTGAGGGGCAGTTTGGCTTTCACCACACCGCAGCGGGAGCAGGTCTTCGAGGAGGGATACCACCGGTCGGCGACGACCAGACGCGTGCCGCGCCGACGGGTCTTGTAGGTGAGCTGGCGGCGGATCTCACCGAAGGCGGCGTCGGCGATCCGGCGCGACAGGCGCCGGTTGCGGCCCATCCCGGCCACGTTCAGGTCCTCGACGACGATCGTGCCGTACTGGTCCGACAGGCGGGTGGTGAGCTGGTGCAGGGTGTCCTCGCGCAGGTTCGCCACCCGGTGATGGATCGTGTTGCGTGCCCGGTTGGCCTTCTCCCAACGCTTGGAGGGCTGCTGCCCGGTGCGCCGGTCGGGCCCCTGGCGGCGCGAGGCGACCCGGTTGGCGCGGCGCAGCTGTTTCTGAGCACGGTCGAGGTGGCGGGGGTTGGGTTCCTGTCCGCGGTTCCCGTCGCTGTCCGCGAGGACGGCGAGCGTTTTGATCCCGAGGTCGATGCCGACCGCCGCGTCCGGACGGGCGACCTTGAGCAGCTCGTGGCGCTGTTCGACCTGGAGGGCCACGAACCAGCGCCCCCGTTCCAGGCGGACGGTCGCGGACAGGATCCGCAGCTGCCCGGCATCAACAAGCGCGCGCAGGCGGGAGACGTCCTCGTGGAGGCGGACGGTGCCGATCCTCGGCAGTGTCACATGGCGGCCGTCCGCCTCTATGCGGATCGTGCCGGTGGTGAAGCGGCAGGACAGGCGCGCCTTCCGCTTCACCTTGAAGCGGGGGACTCCCATCCTGGGCCCCTTGCGTCTGCCGCTCTTGGATTTCGCGTAGTTGTCGAACGCGGCGGAGGCGTTGGCCAGGCCGGTGTTGTAGGCCTCCTTGGAGTTCTCCTGCCACCAGCCGGCGAACCGCGCATCGGTGTGCTTGGCCGCGTTGAACGCTTTGCGCAGCGCGGGAAGCGACCACGACCGCCACGGCGTGAGCTGGTCTTCGTCGATGCCGTAGGTCTGCTCGGCCCTGCGCTGCCACCACACGGATGTGACGTACCCGACCGCCCAGTTGTAGGCGGCCCGAGCCGCGCCCGCGTGCGAGTGCAGCCGGCCCATGGCCGTGGCGTTCGGATCCAGGGCGAGCTGGTGCGCCAGGACCGTGAACCCCGGCCGCGCCGTGAACTTCCGCATCCCCATCCCGTACCCCCTGACCCGTCTTGCTGCTTGCCCCGGCCCCACGAGCGCGGTCATATCGTCCAACGAGACACCCGCCGCCAGGACACGTGATCGACGACAGAAAACCTCTTCTCCTCCCCCGGAGCGCCACAGCTCCAAGCCGTCCCTCGACCGATATCCCGCCAGAATGTTCACTGACAAGACCAGATATTCACTAAGCACAACCGCAACTGTTGCTGACCCCCACAGACGACATCCCCCCGAAGGAGAGCCGACCCATGAGCGGCTGGAGCGCGACCGACATCCCCGACCAGCATGGCCGTACGGCCGTGGTCACCGGAGCCAACACCGGCATCGGCTACGTCACCGCACGCGAACTGGCCCGCGCGGGCGCCCACGTGGTCCTCGCCTGCCGCAGCGAGCTGCGGGGCACCGCGGCCCTGGAGCGGCTCACATCCGAAGTGCCGGGCGCGGAAGCCGAGTTCGCGCCGCTCGACCTCGGCGACCTCGCCTCCGTACGGGCCTTCGCCGAGGCCCGCCAGGACCACCCGCTCGACCTCCTCGTCAACAACGCGGGCGTGATGGCCCTCCCGTACGGCCGCACCGCCGACGGCTTCGAGACCCAGTTCGGCGTGAACCACCTGGGACACTTCGCGCTGACCGGGCTGCTGCTGCCGGCCCTGCTCGCGGCGTCCGCACCCCGCGTCGTCTCCGTCTCCAGCGGGCTGCACGCCCTCGCCAACATCGACATCGCCGACCTCAACAGCGAGAAGAAGTACGGGCGTTGGGTCGCCTACGGGCGGTCCAAGACGGCCAACCTGCTGTTCGTGCACGAGCTGGCACGGCAGGCGCGGGCGGCGAACGCGAGCCTGGTGGTGGCCGCCGCGCACCCCGGCTACGCGGCCACGGAGCTACAGGCGCGCAGCGCGCAGATGGAGGGCCGCAAGGGCATGGAGCGGTTCTTCGAGGTCGGGAACCGGTTCTTCGGGCAGCCCGCGGCGTCCGGAGCACTGCCGACGCTGCGCGCGGCCACGGCCCCCGACGTACGCCCCGACGACTTCTACGGCCCGCGCGTGGCGATGTGGCGCGGCGCCCCGGTCAAGTCCTGGCGGGCGTCGTGGACGGTCAACGACGCGGCGGGGGAGCGGCTGTGGGCCGCGTCGGAGCAGCTGACGGGCGTGGACTTCAAGGCGCTGGGCCGGTAAAGACGCCGGACCGGCGCCCCCTCCAGCAGGGGCGCCGGTCCGACGTCGGTCATCGGTGCGGACCTCAGCTGTTGGCGTCGGCCTTGCGGCGGCGCACCACGTACACCGCACCGGCGCCGAGCACGACGGCGGCGCCGCCCGCGAGGCCGAGCGTCGGCAGGGCGGAGGAGGAGCCGGTGTGGGCGAGGGAGCCGTCGGTGTCGGCGGAGCCGTTGCCGGAGTTCGCCACGGGGGAGGCGCTGCCCTGCGGCTTCGGCTTGTTGCCCTTGTCGGCGGGGGTGTTGGAGTTGCCGGCGCCGACCGGGTTGATGGTGAAGTAGTACTCGGCGGGCTCGGTGTAGCCGCAGCTCTCGTCGCGGTTGAAGTGGATGCCCGCGGCGACGCTGACGCCCTCGCCGGCCGGGGTCGAGCGGTCGATCGTCAGACGCAGCGGCACCTCGACGCCCGCACCCGACTTCACATTGGTGAACTCGCCCGCGATGTCGCCCGTGCCGAGGGTCTTCCAGGCGCCGCCTTGCTTGGCCTTGAGGTGCAGCTTGTCGGTGATGTCCTTGCCGTTGGCCTTCGCGAACGCGGCCACCTCGGCGTACGGCAGCACCTCGTCGAGGGTCCGCTCGCTGGTGTTCGTCACGCTCAGCTTGAAGTCGACCGAGGAGCCGGCGGCGACCTTCGAGGGCAGGCCGGAGAGGGCCACCTTGAGGCTGGAGTCGGGCGCGCAGTCGGGGTCGGTGGGCTCGCTCGGCTCGCCGGGCTCGTCGTCCCGCGCGTCGGCGAGCGCCTTCTCGGCGGCCTCCTTCGCGACGCGGGCCTCCTCGACGGCCTTCTGGGCCTTGTCGATCTGCCGCGCGAGCTCGACGCGGGCGTCGTCGCGGGCCTTGCCGGCGGCCGCGAGCTCGGCGTCGGCGTCCGTCTTGGCGGTGGCGGCTTCGGTGGCGGCGGCCTGGGCCTTCTTCAGCTCCTCCTCGGCCGCGGCCTTGTCCGCTTCGGCGGCATCGTCGAGCTTCTTCTGCGCCTCGGTGACCGCCGTGTCGGCGGCGGTCTTCGTGGCCGCGGCCTTGTCGGCCGCTGCCTGCGCCTCGGCGACGGCGACCATGAGCGGGTGCTCCGGCTTCGTCGTGGCGTCGAGCTTGTCCTCCAGCGCCTGCTCGGTGGCCTTGGCCTCCTTGAGCGCCTGCCGCGCCTCCTTCACCGCTTTCCGCAGCTCGGCTATGGAGGGCTTCTGCTCGGTCTGCGCCACAGGCTTCGTGTCGGCGAACGCCGGAGAGACGGACAGCAGCGCCACCGGAGCGGTCACGGCGGCGACTGCGGCTGTCGCGAGAATCTGACGGATCTGCACGGGACGCCCTCTGTTCGGATCGGAGTAAGGCGCGTGTAAGCGCTGAGGTGCCGAGATCCTAAGGCGGTTCGAGGGCGTCCGTGCGGGGCTTTCTGTCCCGGTGTGAGCGGTGTTCTGCGCTTACTGGAGTTGAAATATGGACAGATTGTGAAAGTTGCTCTCTATCTCTGTGATTTCTCTGTGACTGATGTCACGTCCGCTCTCAATGTGCCGCGTAGGTACGGATGGTGACCCCGTCGTCGTCCAGGCACCGCCCCGTCTCCAGGTCGAACCGCTGCTTCAGCAGGGGCGAGGCCACGAACGGCCGCCCGTCCGCCGAGCCCAGCAGCCCCCGCGAGAGCACGGACGCCCCGGTGAACGGGTCGGTGTTGTCGATCGCGTACACGCGGCCCGCGCGGTCCATGAAGACCGCGGCCTGCCGGCCGTCCGGCAGCAGGACGGCGACCCCGCGCCCCCCGCTCAGGCGGGACGGTTCGCACACGGCCAACAGCTCGCCGTCCACGTCGAGTTGTACGAGGGTGGTGGTCGTCAGTTCAGGGGTAATGGTCATCGGACGGCTAGTCCTTCCAGGGGGATCAGCGGCAGCTCGGGCTTGATCTGGTCGCGCTCGGGCGTGAAGCGGACCGTCGGGTCCGGGGTGTCGGGGGCGTTGACGAAGGACACGAAGCGGGAGAGGCGCTCGGGGTCGTCGATGGTCTCGGCCCACTCGTCGCGGTAGTGCGCGACGTGCGCCCGCATCAGGGCTTCGAGCTCGTCGCAGATGCCGAGCGAGTCGTGCACGACGACGTCCCGTACGTGGTCGAGCCCGCCGTCGATCCGCTCCAGCCAGGTCGCCGTGCGCTCCAGGCGGTCGGCGGTGCGGACGTAGAACATCAGGAACCGGTCGATGAGCCGGATCAGTTCGGCGTCGCTCAGGTCCTGGGCGAGGAGGTCGGCGTGGCGCGGTGTCATGCCGCCGTTGCCTCCCACGTACAGGTTCCAGCCGTTCGCCGTGGCGATGACGCCGAAGTCCTTCGACTGGGCCTCCGCGCACTCACGGGCGCACCCGGAGACCGCCGACTTCAGCTTGTGCGGCGCTCGCAGGCCCCGGTAGCGCAGCTCCAGGTCGATCGCCATCCGGACCGAGTCCTGCACCCCGTAACGGCACCAGGTCTGCCCCACGCACGACTTCACGGTCCGCAGCGCCTTGCCGTACGCGTGCCCGGACTCGAAGCCGGCGTCCACCAACCGGGCCCAGATCATGGGCAGTTGGTCGACCCGCGCGCCGAACAGGTCGATGCGCTGGCCGCCCGTGATCTTCGTGTAGAGGCCGAAGTCCCGCGCGACCTCCCCGATCACGATCAGCTTCTCGGGCGTGATCTCGCCGCCGGGAATCCGGGGCACGACCGAGTACGAGCCGTTCTTCTGGAGGTTGGCGAGGAAGTGGTCGTTGGTGTCCTGGAGGGCCGCCTGCTCGCCTTCCAGGACATAGCCGTCCGCGCCGATCGACGGGGCGAGCGAGGCGATGATCGAGCCGACGGCCGGCTTGCAGATCTCACAGCCCTCACCGCCGCGCGCGCCCTCCCTGCCGTGCTCGTCGAGGAGCTGCGCGTACGTCGTGATCCGCTTGACGCGCACGATCTCGTACAGCTGCTCGCGAGTGTGCTTGAAGCAGCCGCACATCCCGTCATCACCGCTCTTCGGCAGCAGCTGGCCGATGAGCTTGACGCAACTCCCGCAGCCGGTACCGGCCTTGGTGCACTTCTTCACCTCGGGCAGCGAGGTGTGCTCGCAGATCGCGCCCTTGGTGACGTTGTGGCAGGAGCAGATGACGGCGTCGTCGGGCAGCGCCTCCGGGCCGAGCTGGGCGGGCGCGCCCGCACCCGCCGGGAGGACCAGCTGCTCGGGAGCGATCGGCGGCACCGAACCGGTGAGCGCGCGCAGCGTCCCGTACGCCTCCGCGTCGCCGACGAGGATGCCGCCGAGCAGCTCGCCCTCGCCGCCGATCACGAGCTTCTTGTACGTGCCCGAGCGCGAGTCCGAGTAGACGACGTCGAGGCAGCCCTCGGTGGCGCCGTGCGCGTCGCCGAACGAGGCGACGTCGACGCCGAGCAGCTTGAGCTTGGTGGAGAGGTCGGCGCCGGTGAAGGACGTACCGGCGGACTGGTCCGCGACGGTGTCGGCGACCGTGAGCGCCATCTCGTAGCCGGGGGCCACAAGCCCGTACACCCGCCCGTCGGAGGCCAGCGCGCACTCGCCGATCGCGAAGACGTCCGGGTCGCTGGTGCGGCACCGCTCGTCGACGCTGATGCCGCCGCGCTCGCCGACGTCAAGGCCCATGTCGCGGGCGAGCTGGTCGCGGGGGCGGACGCCGGCGGAGAAGACGACGAGGTCGGTGGCGAGTTCGCTGCCGTCCGACAGCTTCATGCCTCGTACGGCGTCGGTCGCGTCGTCGGTGACGATCTCCTGGGTGCCGACGCCCGTGTGCACGTCGAGCCCCATGTCCGAGATGGTCCGCAGCAGGGCCGCGCCGCCGCCCTCGTCGACCTGCACCGGCATCAGGCGCGGCGCGAACTCGACGATGTGCGTGGCCAGTCCGAGCCCCTGGAGCGCGCCCGCCGCTTCGAGCCCGAGCAGGCCGCCGCCGACCACGGCGCCGACCGTCGCGTTGGCCTTCGCGTACTCCTCGATCGCGTACAGGTCGTCGATCGTCCGGTACACGAAGCAGCCAGCCGCGTCCTTGCCGGGTACCGGCGGGACGAACGGGTACGAGCCGGTGGCCAGGACGAGCGTGTCGTAGGGAACCTTGAGCCCGGAGCGGGCGTGCACGACGCGGGACTCCCGGTCGACGACCACGGCGGGGTCACCGACGTACAGCTCGATGCCGTGCTTCTCGATGAACTCCGGGTCCGTCATGGAGAGTTCCTCGGGGGTGGTGCCCGAGAAGTACGAGGTGAGGTGCACGCGGTCGTAGGCGGGGCGCGGCTCCTCGCACAGGACGACCACACGGTGCGACTCCGTGAGTCCGCGCTCGGCGGCGGCCTCCAGGAAGCGCTGGCCGACCATGCCGTGGCCGATGAGAACGATGGTGGGCATGTCAGAGGCCTCCGTCGTGGGTGAGCAGGTGCAGCAGAGGCGCGCCGACGGCGTCGTCGGCGGGCAGTGCTTCGTTCGATTCCCAGGCGTGCGCGAGCGCGCCGACCGTGGCCAGTTCCCCGACCAGCACCCCGCCGACAAGACGGTCGCCGCGCACGACGACCTTCCGGTACGTGCCGCGGGTGGCGTCGGCGAGCTGTACGACGTCGTCGCCGGGCAGCGCCTCGGTCTCGCCGAACGCGGCGAGGTCCAGCGGCCCTGCCTTGTGCGGAAGCGTGAGCCGGGTCAGGGTGCGGGTGCCGGTGTACCCGGGGTGTGCCGCGCCGGCCCCGGTCAGCAGGTCGGCGAGCGCGTCGGCCTGTTCCAGGGCCGGGGTCGCGAGGCCGTAGACGGTGTCGGCGTGCTGGGCGCAGTCGCCGACCGCGCGGATGTGGGGATCGCTGGTGCGCAGCGCGTCGTCGACGACGATGCCCTTGCGGACGTCGAGCCCCGCGGCCTGCGCGAGACCGGCGCGCGGCCGGACGCCGCAGGCGAGGACGGTGACGTCGGTGCCGAGCACATACCCGTCGTGCAGCTCGACGCGGCGTACGTGTCCGTCGACGACGCCGACGCCCCGCACCCGGCACTCGGTGTGGATCTCCACGCCGAGAGCGGTGAGGTGGCGGCGGACGAGTTCGGAGGAGCGCGGGTCGAGCTGGCGCTCCATCAGCCGCTCGGACTGCTGGGTGAGGACCACCTGCGCGCCGCGCCGGGCGAGCGCGCGGGCCGCCGAGACGCCGAGGAGGCCGCCGCCGATGACGACGGCGCGGGTGCCGTCGGTGACGGCTTCGGTCAGTGCCAGGCAGTCGTCCATCGTGCGGAACGCGTGGACGCCGCCGGGCAGTTCGGTGGCGCCGGGCGCGAACAGGCCGCGCAGCGGGGGCAGTACCGGGTTCGACCCGGTGGCGAGGACGAGGGTGTCGTATCCGACCTCGTCGCCGTTCTCGCACTGCACGAGCCGCCGCTCGCGGTCGATCCGGACGGCGCGGGTGCGCAGGTGCGGACCGGTGGCGCGGGGCAGCTCGATGACCTCGGGCGCGTAGGTCCCGGCCAGCACCTCGGCGAGCAGTACGCGGTTGTACGGGGCGTGCGGCTCCTCGCCGATCAGCGTGGCGCGCTCGCCCAGGCGGTGGGCGACGCGGATGCCGGCGAGGCCGGTGCCGATGACGACGACGCGGCCGGGGCCGGTCGTGGCGTCGTCGTGCTCGTACGGTGCGGTCATGCATCGCAGCGTGCGGGGCGGGTGTTACCCGGTCGCGTCCCGATGGTTTCCCGGGGGGAACGCTGCGCTCAGCGGGGCCGTCGCGCGGCTGTGAGGGGTTCGCCGCCGCCGGCTTAACCGTTGTTCAGTCGGTCCTCAAGGGCGCCTTAAGGATCGGTCGTGCGGCGCTGACCAGCCGAAATCCTGGCTCCGTCGAGCCTAGTGTGCCGGTCGTGACCACCAAGGCCGTCGACCCCGAACTCGCCCGCTACCCCGCTCTGGCGTCCTACCGCAAGCAGACCGAGCCGCGCCGCAAGGCCCCACCGATCCCCCCGCGCCCCCGCAGGGCGCCCCGCGTGCGGCCCGCCGCCCCCGCTCGCCTCACTCCGTACCAGCTGCGGACCGGGATCCGTGCGGGCGCGCTGCTCGTGACCGCTCTGTGGCTGGCGCAGGTCCGCCCGTCGGCTCGGATCGACGCGCTGTTCACGACCGGTGCCCATCTGACAGGGCTGCTCGCCGGGTACGGAATCCTGGTCATGCTCTTCCTCATGGCCCGGGTGCCCGCCGTCGAGCACGGCATCGGCGCCGACCGGCTCGCCCGCCACCACGCGCGCGGCGGCCGGCACGTCCTCACCCTGTGCGCCGCCCACGTCGCGCTCGCCCTGTGCGGTTACGCGGCGCACACCGGAACCGACCTGTTCGGCACGGTCACCGAACTGCTCGGCTACCCGGCGCTCGCCGCAGCGGCGGCCGGCACCGCGCTGTTCGCCGCGGTCGGCGTGAGCAGCGCCCGCGCCGTCCGCAGCCGCGTCGGGCACGGCACCTGGCGGGGGCTGCACCTGCTGACGTACGTCGCCGCGGCGCTGGCCTTCGCCCACCAGCTCTCCGGCCCCGACATCGCGTCCAGCCCGATCGGCCTCGGCCTGTGGTCACTGCTGCACGCCACCGTCGCGGTGCTGCTGGTCTGGTACCGGCTGGTCGTGCCGGTGCGCCAGGCGCTGCGGCATCGGCTGCGGATCGTCGACGTACGGCAGGAGGGGCCCGGCGTCGCCTCGGTCCTGATGCGCGGCACCGACCTGGGCCGGCTGTGCGCGCAGCCCGGCCAGTTCTTCCGCTGGCGGTTCCTGACGCGGCGGCTGTGGCACACGGCGCTGCCGTTCTCCCTGTCCGCGCCGGTCGACGGCGACCACGTGCGGATCACCGTGAAGGCCGTCGGCGACCACACGCGCCGGGTGCGGCGGCTGCGGCCGGGGGTGCGGGTGGTCGCGACCGGGCCGTTCGGCGCGCTCACGGCGCACCGCCGTACCCGGCGCAAGGTGCTGCTGCTGGCCGGAGGAGTGGGCGTCACGCCGCTGCGGACACTCTTCGAGACGCTCCCCGGCGAGCCCGGGGACATCACGCTCCTCTATCGCGCGAGCACCGCCGAACAGCTCGTCCTGCGCGAGGAGTTGGAATCCATAGCCCGCACCCGCAAGGCGTCCCTGCACTACCTCCTCGGCCCCTCCGGCGCGGCCTTCGACCCCCTGGCCCCGCAGGCGCTGCGCGACCTCGTGCCCGAACTCGCCGACCACGACGTCTACTTGTGCGGCCCGCCCGGAATGACGGAGGCGGCGACGGCGGCACTGGCCAGGGCCGGCGTCCCCGAGAGCCGCATCCACGCGGAGTCCTTCACGTACTGACCGCGCCCCGCCCCCTCCCGGAGAAGAGAAGACATCACCATGGGCCGCCACACCAGACCCACCCGCACCGCACACGCCCCCACGATCCAGGCCCGGCGCAGGTTCACCGCCGGGCTCGCCTCGGCCAGCGCCCTCGTCGCGGCGTGCCTCGCGCTCACCGTCGATCCTGCGGCGCCCCCGGCCCCCGACCGGACCGTCCCACATACCGGTACGGAACCCTCAGATCAACCTCAGCCTTCCGAGGGGACATGGGCCGTGCAGGCCGCGCGTCCGTAGAGTCCTGATCATGCCTGACATATCCCTGACCACCGTCGTCGTCCTGTGCGTCGCCGCGCTCGCGGCGGGCTGGGTCGACGCGGTGGTGGGCGGCGGCGGACTGCTCCTGCTCCCGGCCCTTCTCCTCGGTCTGCCGAACTCCGCCGCGGCGGGCCACGCGCTCGGCACCAACAAGGCCGTCGCCATCGTCGGCACCACGGGCGCCGCCGTCACCTACGCCCGTAAGGCCCCCGTCGACGTACGCCTGGCGACGCGCATCGGCGTCGCGGCACTCGCCGGGTCGACGGGCGGGGCGCTGCTCGCGACGGGGATGAGCACGGAGGTCCTCAAGCCGGTCGTGATGGTGGTGCTCGTGGCGGTGGGCGCGTTCGTGATCTTCCGCCCGTCGTTCGGCACGGCGCCCGCGGCGGTCCCGGCCTCGCCCCGCCGGATCCTCGCGGCCATCGGCTTCGCGGGCCTCGGCATCGGCTTCTACGACGGCCTGATCGGTCCGGGCACCGGCACCTTCCTGGTCCTGGCCCTGACCGCGATCCTCCACCTCGACCTGGTCACCGCCTCCGCCACCGCGAAGATCGTCAACTGCTGCACCAACGCAGGGGCGTTGGCGATGTTCGCCTGGAAGGGCCAGGTGTACTGGCAGCTCGCGGGCCTGATGGCCGTGTTCAACCTGGCGGGCGGCATGGTCGGCGCGCACACCGCGCTGAAGCGCGGCGCCGGGTTCGTGCGGGTGGTGCTGCTGACGGTGGTGTGCGCGCTGGTGGTGAAGATGGCCTACGAGCAGTGGGTGGCCTGAGCCGCCTTCTGAGGGCCTAGCGGCTTCAGCGGCTTCCGGTCAGGTGCGCGAAGACGACCACGTTCCCCTGGTAGCCCGTACCGCGCGAGTACGGTCCGCCGCAGGTGATCACCCGGAGTTCGGGGCGGCGGGCCGCGCCGTACACCTTCGCGTCGGGGAAGTGCTTCGCGTCGTACACCTCGACCGCGTCCACCGTGAACACCGCGGCCGAACCGTCGCGCCGCTCCACCTCGATCGTACGGCCGCGCTTCAGCGAGCCCAGGGCGTAGAAGACGGACGGGCCGCGCGCGTTGTCGACGTGGCCCGCGACCACCGCCGTACCCGTCTCACCGGGCTTGGTGCCCGCCTCGTACCAGCCCGCGAGGTTCTTCTTGTCGGCCGGAGGGACGTCGAGGCTGCCGGAGGGGGTCAGCTCCAGGCCCATCAGCGGGGCGTCGACCTCGATCGACGCGATGCGGATGCGGTCCGGCGGGGACGGGGCCAGGGGAGCGGCGGCGGGTGCTTCGCGGTCCCGGTCGACGTGCGCCTGCGCGGCGGACGGCTGGGGCGGCGGCTGCCCCTCCGCCCCGCTGGCCAGGAGCCAGGCACCGACGGCGAGGGCCAGGGCGGTGGCCGCTCCTGTGGCGGCGTTGACACGGTTCGTGGCGCGCGGGCGGGCGCGCGCGCCGGTGCGCTCGGGCTTGCGCATGGGGGCTGGGGTTCCTCGCAGTTCTGCACGGGGCCGGCGGGGAGAGGGGCGGGACCGGGCTCAGATGCGGTCGCCGCGCGCCCTGCGGTGCAGCAGCCAGGTGCCGCCCGCGGCGGCCAGCGCCAGCGCCGCCACGCCCGCGGAGGTCCGCGTGGGTTCGGGGCCGAGCGCGCCGCCGACGCCCGTGTCCACGTGGCCCTTGGGAAGCTGGGCCACGGAGGCGCCGGAGCCGGTCACCGAGACGATGAGGTCGCCCGTCACCTCGGGACCGCTCGCGCACCTCGCGACGATCTCGTACGTCCCCGGCTGCGCGGACACCGGGATCCGGAAGCGCCCCGTGGCGTTCGACGCGGCCGGGGCGCCCGTGCGCGGCGCCAGCGTGAAGGTGCCCGCGCCGACCGCGCTCGCGTCACCGGTCGCCGTGTCGCTGCCGCCGCACGCGGTGGTGTCCACCGTGACCCGGTCGCCAGGGGCCGCCGTCGCCGGGTAGACCTCCAGGCCGCCCTGCGCGGCGGTCGCGGGGGCGGCGACGGCGAGCAGCACCGTCGTGGCCGCGGTGGTGATGAACGCCGCCGCGGTCAGCGGTCGGCCCATGCCCCTGCGCACGCGCATCGTCCAGCTCCTTCGCGGGCGTCGGGCGCGCCCTGCCAAGGACGACGTAAGTGCCAGTCGAGGCGCCCCGCCTCCTGATATGACGTCAGGACACCTGTCGCGACCGCACTTCTGACGGTCCGACGGGTACGTTCCAGCAGGTCACCGGCGTGTCTGCCGGAAAGTACCCGAAGGAGGCGGGGAGGCGTGCGACCGGGTGACGGAGGTGGCCGTGCGAGTGATGCCCGGTCAGTTCACCGCCACCGCGGACCAGGTGGCCGCCACCGCCGCGTACTCCTTGCTGTCCGACCCGTACAGGTCCTTGGCCGCCTTCAGTGTCGCCGTGCGCGCGCCCTTGTAATCCGTCGAGGACGTCATGTAGACGGTCAGCGCGCGGTACCAGATCTTGCCGAGCTTCTCCTTGCCGATGCCGGGGAGCTTCGACTTGTCGCACGTGGGGCTGTCGTTCCGGACGCCGCCGACGGTCTTCGCGCCGCTGCCCTCCGCGAGCAGATACGCGAAGTGGTTCGCGATGCCCGAGGAATAGTGCACATCGAGGCTGCCGACCTTGGAGTTCCAGCAGTCCGCCGACTTCCCGTCCCGGCTCGGCTTATCCATGTAGCGCAGGGCGGACGCCCCCGCGCCGGGCTTGACGATCTTCTCGCCGATGAGCCAGTCGCCGGGGTCGGAGGCGTTGTTCGCGTGGAACTCGACCAGCGTGCCGAAGATGTCGGAGGTGGCCTCGTTGAGGCCGCCGGACTCGCCGGAGTAGGTGAGGGCCGCGGTGGAGGAGGTGACGCCGTGGGACATCTCGTGGCCCGTGACGTCGAGGGCGACCAGCGGGCCGAACGTCTTGCCGTCGCCGTCCCCGTACGTCATGCAGAAGCAGTTGTCGTCCCAGAAGGCGTTGTTGTAGTCCTTCCCGTAGTGGACGCGGTTGTACGAGCCCTTGCCGTCGTCGGCTATGCCGGTCCGGCCGTGGACGTCCTTGTAGTAGTCCCACGTCTGGTCCGTGCCGTACTGGGCGTCCACGGCGGCCGTGCTCCGGTCCGCCGCGCTTCCGGTGCCCCAGTGGTTGTCGGCGTCCGTGTAGACCTTGGCGGGGGCGCGCTCCAGGCAGATGCCGAGGACACAGGTGTCGGTCTTGTTGCCGGCGTCGCCGGTGTAGGTGTTGCCGCGGGTGGAGTCGTTGAGCTGGTAGCCGCCGGAGGAGGCGCGGCTGGTGGTGAGGGGGACGGTGCCGGAGTAGAGGGACCGGCCGTCACCCGTGGCCGTGGCGGAGGCGGCGGAGGTGGTGGCGCTTTCGAGGCTGTCCCAGGCGTCGATCCCGGCGCCGGTGGTGGCGTCGGTGATGACCGTACGGGCCATGGGGTTGCCCAGCGAGTCCTTCGCGGCGGCCGTCGTGCGCCAGGCCAGCCGGGGGCTGCCGTGCAGTGCGTCCACGACGAGCTGCGGCTTGGCCACGAGGCTGTGGAGCACCGCGCCGGGGTTGGCGTCGCGCAGGAGCGTCGTGGCGAGGTTCGCGGCCTTGGGGGCGGAGAGGCGGGGAGTGGTGGTGGGGACGGAGACGCCGCCGGAGACGGCGCGGTCGGTGCCCTCGTACGTGCCGTCCGCGGCCTGGTGGACGACGAAGTCTCCGCCGAGGACCGGGAGTTGTCCGTACGTGCGGTCGTAGCGGGTGTGCCGGGTCCCGTCGGGGTCGGTGATCACGTCCCGTACGGAGGTGGCCTCGGCGGAGGAGGGGGCCGCCGTCGCCGTGGGGGCGAGGGCGAGGGTGGCGGCGAGGAGGGTGGCCAGGGTGGTGATGCCGGTCGTGAGGCGCGATGTGGTCCATATATGTCTCATCGGGCGGCTCCGTGGGGACGGTGAGAGGAACGGCGGCTTCCTGACGCTGGTTCAGTTTTAAGGGTCCATGACAAATGGAGTCCAGGGGTCCGCAGTGTCGGACCTGTGAAGGAGCCCGCTCCCCTCCGGGCACGGCCCCTCCGGGGCACCACGCCGTGCGGACCTACGTGTGGCCGCACCCGACTTGGGCAATCTGCCGCCTTGGGCGGCAGGGTGGGCAAGGCGGCCCCCGGTGCGGCGCAACGACGGTCAGGGTCCGGCCCCGACCGACTTGGCGCGCCCGCTACGAGGGCCCCGGCCCCGGACCAGTCGGCAGCCCCCCGGCCCCGCGCAACAAAGACCCGCTCACCCCACCCGCTCCACCCGCACCGCACACACCTTGAACTCCGGCATCCGCGACGCAGGATCCAGCGCCGGATTGGTCAACGTATTGGCCCGCCCCGCCCCCGGCCAGTGGAACGGCATGAAGACCGTGTCCGGACGGATCATGGCGGTGAGGTGGGCCGGGACCTCGACCCGGCCACGGCGCGACGTCACCGCGACCGCGTCGCCCTGCGCGACCCCCAGCCGACCCGCCAGCCGCGGATGCAGCTCCACGAACGCCTCGGGAGCCGCCTTGTTGAGCTCCGGCACGCGCCGCGTCTGAGCCCCCGACTGGTACTGGGCCACGACCCGCCCCGTCGTCAGATACAGCGGATACTCCGCATCCGGCTCCTCCGCCGCGGGCCGATGCGTCACCGGCACGAACCGCGCCCGCCCGTCCTCCGTGGCGAACCGTTCGAGGAAGAGCCGCGGCGTGCCGGCGGAGCCACCGGCGTCGGCGGCCGCGTCGTCCGATGACCACGGCCAGAAGACGCCCTCCCCCTCGGCCAACCTGTCGTAGCTGATGCCGGAGTAGTCCGCGGGCCCGCCCGCGGACGCCCGCCGCAACTCGTCGAACACCTCCCGCGCATCCGTCGGGAAGCCCTTCTCCAGGCCGGGCGCGAGCCGAGCCGCGAGCTCCTGAAGCACGTACAGGTCCGTACGCACCCCCGAAGGGGGTGTCAGTGCGCGCCGCCGCAGCAGCACCCGCCCCTCCAGGTTCGTCACCGTGCCGGTCTCCTCGGCCCACTGCGTCACCGGCAGGACCACATCGGCCAGTTCGGCGGTCTCGGACAGGACGACATCGGCGACGGCCAGGAAGTCAAGAGAGCGGATCCGGGACTCGACGTGCGCCGCCCGCGGAGCGGAGACCACCGGGTTCGAACCCATCAGGAGCAGCGCCCGGATGTCTCCGCCCAGCGCGTCCAGCAGCTCGTACGCCGACCGCCCCGGGCCGGGCAGCGCATCCGGCTCCACACCCCAGACCTCCGCCACATGCGCCCGTGCCGCCGGATCCGTGAGCTTGCGGTAGCCGGGCAACTGGTCCGCCTTCTGGCCGTGTTCGCGGCCGCCCTGACCGTTGCCCTGACCGGTCAGACACCCGTAACCGGAGAACGGACGGCCCGGCCGCCCCGTCGCGAGCGCCAGGTTGATCCACGCGCCCACCGTGTCCGTGCCCTTGGACTGCTGCTCGGGCCCGCGCGCGGTGAGCACCATGGCCCGCTCGGCCGCAGTGAACATGCCGACCGCCTCGCGCAGTTGGGGCACCGGCACACCCGTGACCCGCTCCACGTGCTCCGGCCAGTGCGCCATCGCCGCCGACCGGGCCTCCTCCCAGCCCCGCGTACGGCCCTGTACGTACTCCTCGTCGACCCGGCCGTCCGCCACCACCAGGTGCAGCATCCCGAGCGCGAGCGCCAGGTCCGTGCCGGGGCGGGGTGCCAGGTGCAGGTCCGCCTGTTCCGCGGTGCGGGTGCGGCGCGGGTCGATCACGATCAACGTGCCGCCGTTGGCCTTGAGTTCGGAGATGTAGCGCAGCGCCGGCGGCATGGTCTCCGCGAGGTTCGAGCCGACCAGGATCAGGCACCCGGTGTGCGGAATGTCCTCCAGCGGAAACGGCAGCCCCCGGTCCAGGCCGAAGGCCTTCTGCCCGGCGGCCGCCGCCGACGACATGCAGAACCGGCCGTTGTAGTCGATCTGCGACGTGCCGAGCACGATGCGGGCGAACTTGCCCAGCGCGTACGCCTTCTCGTTCGTCAGGCCGCCACCGCCGAACACGCCGCACGCGTCCGCTCCGTGCCCGGCACGCGCGCGTGCAAGTCCGTCCGCGACCCTGTCAAGGGCCTCCTCCCAAGAGGCGGGTGTCAGCCGACCGGTGGCGGGGTCGCGGACCAGCGGCTCCGTGAGCCGCACCTGGGAGGAGAGCACGGACGCGGCGCTCTGCCCCTTGCCGCACAGCGCGCCCTGGTTGACCGGGAACTCCGGTCGGCCCTCGACCGCTGGGCCTGGCAGCACGTTCATGCCGCACTGCAGGGCGCAGTACGGGCAGTGGGTGGGCGTCGCCGTGGTGTTGAGCATGCCCTGAGGGTGCGCCGGGCGTGTTGCCGGTCGGCGCGCCTGGAGGTTACGTAGCCGGAACGAGCACCTCCCGGCCGTCCTACGGACGGCGTGAGGTCGCGTCCAGGGCCTCGCGCACGCCCTTCTCCTCGGGCCCCAGAAAGTGCGGATCAGGCCGCACCACCACGTCGAGCGCCGCCTTCCCCGCCGCGAGCGTCTCCCGCGCCCCGCCCGCGTACCAGGTCACGTCGTGCGGTTCCTCGACCCCGACCCCGTACGAGGAGACGCCCGCGGCCTCGCACAGCGCCACCGCGCGCCGCGCGTGGAAGCCCTGGGTGACCAGGACGGCCCGGTCGACGCCGAAGATCTTCTTCGCGCGGACGCAGGAGTCCCAGGTGTCGAAGCCCGCGTAGTCGCCGACGACGGCCCGGGACGGCACCCCGTGGCGGGTCAGGTACGCGCGCATGGCGTCCGGCTCGTCGTACTCCTCGCGGCTGTTGTCACCCGTGACGAGCAGGACGCGGACCTTCCCCGCGCGGTACAGCTCGGCCGCCGCGTCGAGCCGGTGTGCCTCGCCGGGGCCGGACCTGCCGAACCGGCGTTACGCCCTCGGGGCCACCCGCTGCCTGGGCATCCGGGAGACCTTCCCCGACTTGGGCAATCTGCCTTCCCCAAGCTCTGCGACAAGCTCCGAGCAGGGGAGACCCCATCGGGCGGCAGGGTGGGCAAGGCGGCGCCCGGTGCGGCGCAACGGAAAGCACGGCCCGGCCACGGTGCGGCAAGGTGCCCCGGTGCCGCGCTCACCGCCACCCGGTCCGCCACGTGAACGACCGGCAACCACCCGTCACCGCCACGCAACAGCCCGGCAACCCCGGACCGGCACGATCTGTCCATGACGGACGAGTCGTACGGCCCCATGGACCACGGCACGACCTACCTGGATCACACAGTCGGCACGGCGGGACTCCTCAGCATGATCAGCGACCAGCTCGGCAGCAGACTCAGCCACGTGTCCCCGCTGCGCGGGCACCGGCAGCCGCCCGCCCTGGTGCTCGTGGCGCACGGCAGCCGCGACCCACGGGCCCTGGCCACCGTCACCGAACTCGTCGAGCGGATACGCGAGCGACGACCCGGTCTCACCGTCCGCCTCGGACACATCGAACTCAACGAGCCCCTGCTGAGCGACACCCTCGCCGACCTGCCCGCCGGCCGGGCCGTCCTCGTGCCGCTGCTCCTCTCCCGCGGCCACCACGTCAAGCACGACCTGCCGCGGGCCGCCGACGCCGCCGACCACCTGCGCACCCGCGTCGCGGACCCCCTCGGCCCGCACCAGCTGCTCGTCGAGGCCCTCCACGACCGGCTCGTCGAGGCCGGCTGGCCCGAGCGCCCCACCGACCGGGACCGCCGCCGCGGCGGAGTCGTCCTCGCCGCCGCCGGATCCCGCGATCCGCACGCGGCCGACGACGTCCGCCGCACGGCCGCGCTCCTCGCCCACCGCCTCGGCGTGCCCGTCGTCCCCGGATACGCGTCCGCCACCACCCCCGACGTCGCCACGGCCGCCCGCTCCCTCGCCGCACGCGGCCGCGACCGGATCGCCGTCGCCTCGTACTTCACCGCCCCCGGCCGCTTCGCCACGGAGGCCGCCGCGGCCGCGCCCGGCATCGCCGCCGCCCCGCTCGGCACCCACCCGGGCCTGGCCCGCCTCGTCCTGCACCGCTACGACCGGGCACCGGCCACGGCCGCGTACGCCACGGTGGCCCGGACCGCGTCCGTCTGAGCCGCCGTAGGCCCCAGTTGTCAGCGGGTGCCCTTACTGTCAGGACATGGAAGGCAGCGCAGGCAGCGACACATACGACGACGCGGCGGTCGAGCGCTGGGCCCCCGAGCCCGACAAGCGCCCGGGGCGCACGGCGTTCCAGCGCGACCGGGCCAGGGTGCTGCACTCGTCGGCGCTGCGTCGCCTCGCGGGCAAGACCCAGGTCGTCACGCCGGGCACGCTCGGCCATCACTGGGACGCGAGCCCGCGCACCCGCCTCACGCACTCCCTCGAATGCGCCCAGGTGGGGCGGGAGTTGGGTGCCGCGCTCGGCTGCGACCCCGACCTCGTCGAGACGGCCTGCCTCTCGCACGACCTGGGCCACCCGCCCTTCGGGCACAACGGCGAGCAGGCGCTCAACGAGGTGGCACAGGACTGCGGCGGCTTCGAGGGGAACGCCCAGTCGCTGCGCCTGCTCACCCGCATCGAGCCCAAGCGCTTCGCGCAGAGCGCGAGTTCCGGCGAGCTGACCAGCGTGGGGCTGAACCTGACGCGGTCCGCGCTGGACGCCGCGACGAAGTACCCGTGGCCGCGCGGCGAGCACCCCAGTGACCCCGATTCGCTGAAATTCGGGGTCTACGAGGACGACCGTCCGGTCTTCGACTGGATCAGGAAGACGGCCCCCGGCCGCCGCACCTGCTTCGAGGCACAGGTCATGGACTGGTCGGACGACGTGGCGTACTCCGTGCACGACCTCGAAGACGGCCTGCACGCGGGGCACTTGGATCCGAACGTGCTGCACGCCGAGCCCGAGCGCGCCGACATCTTCGCCGTCGCCATCGGGCGCTACGTTCCCGAGGACACGGACCCCGCCGAGCTCTCCGCCGCCCTCGACCGCCTCCTCGACCAGGAGTGGTGGCCGCACGGCTACGACGGGACGGCGGTCGCCCAGGCCCGGCTCAAGGACGCGACCAGCCAGTTGATCGGACACCTCTGCCTCGCCGCGGAGGGCGCGACACGCGCGAGACACGGCTCGGGCCGTTTGACACGCTACGCGGCGGAGCTCGTGGTGCCGCGCGCCGCCCGGTACGAGTGCGCGGTGCTCAAGGCGGTCGCCGACCGGTACGTGATGCAGCGCCCCCAGCAGGAGCGTCTGAGGGCCGACCAGCGCATCGTGGTCGCCGAGTTGGCGCAGGCGCTGACCTCCCGCGCGCCCGACGGCCTCGACCCGCAGTTCCGCGCCCTGTTCGACACCGCGCCCGACGACCGGGCGAAAAAGCGGGTGATCGTCGACCAGATCGCCTCGCTGACCGACGCCTCGGCCCGTTCCCTTCACGCGCGGCTTACCGTCGGCGGGCATCATCGGGAAGGAGACGCGACCACTGGGCGTGACGAAAAGATGCCCTGATCGGGCCACGCCCCCTTCCCGCATTACGCTGCGTGCGGGACGCTCGCATATGACGGCATGGCAATGAGGAGGCATCAAGTGGTCGACGCGGACCAGACGTTCGTCATCGTCGGGGGTGGGCTCGCCGGAGCCAAGACCGCCGAGACACTTCGCTCGGAGGGCTTCACCGGGCGGGTGATCCTCATCGGTGACGAACGAGACCACCCGTACGAACGACCGCCCTTGTCGAAGGGCTACCTCCAGGGCAAGGAGGAGCGCGACAGCGTCTTCGTCCACGAACCGGCCTGGTACGCGAGCAACGACATCGAGCTGCACCTCGGTCAGACGGTCACCACGATCGACCGCGCGGAGAAGACGGTGCGGCTCGGCGAGGGCACCGTCCTGCGCTACGACAAGCTGCTGCTCGCCACCGGCGCGGAGCCGCGCCGCCTCGACATCCCCGGCACGCACCTCGCGGGCGTCCACCACCTGCGCCGCCTCGCGCACGCCGAGCGCCTGAAGAACGTGCTGGCCTCGCTCGGCAGGGACAACGGGCACCTGGTGATCGCCGGCGCCGGCTGGATCGGCCTGGAGGTCGCGGCGGCCGCCCGTGAGTACGGCGCGGAGGTCACCGTCGTCGAGCCCGAGGCCACGCCGCTGCACTCCGTGCTCGGCCCCGAGCTCGGCCAGATCTTCGCCGAGCTGCACGGCGACCACGGCGTCCGCTTCCACTTCGGCGCCACGCTCACGGAGATCACCGGCCAGGACGGCATGGTCCTCGCCGCCCTCACCGACGACGGCGAGGAGCACCCGGCGCACGACGTGCTGGCCGCGATCGGCGCCGCCCCGCGCACCGGGCTCGCCGAGGCCGCGGGCCTGGAACTGGCCGACCGGGCGCACGGCGGCGGCATCGCCGTGGACGCGACGCTGCGCACCTCCGACCCCGACATCTACGCGGCGGGCGACGTGGCGGCGGTCCAGCACCCGCTCTTCGGCGACCGGCTGCGCGTCGAGCACTGGGCGAACGCGCTGAACGGCGGACCGGCCGCGGCCCGCGCCATGCTCGGCAAGGACGTCAGTTACGACCGCGTGCCGTACTTCTTCTCCGACCAGTACGACCTGGGCCTGGAGTACTCGGGCTGGGCGCCCCCGGGGTCGTACGACCAGGTGGTGCTGCGCGGGGACGCGGGCAAGCGCGAGTTCATCGCGTTCTGGCTGAAGGACGGGCAGGTCCTCGCGGGGATGAACGTGAATGTGTGGGACGTCACGGAGCAGATCCAGCGGCTGATCAGGTCCGGGGCCAGGCCCGGGGTCGAGCGGCTGTCGGACCCGTCGGTTCCACTCGGTGATCTTCTGGAGCAGTGACTGAACTGTCAGTCCGCACCCGTAGGATTGCCGCGTGGCAGGCAGGATCAATGACGAGGACGTGAAGGCGGTTCGGGACGCGGTCCCGATCGACGCCGTGGTGTCCGAGTACCTGCAACTGCGCAACGCGGGCGGCGGAAACCTCAAGGGCCTCTGCCCGTTCCACGACGAGAAGTCACCGTCCTTCCAGGTCAGCCCCAGTAAGGGTCTGTTCCACTGCTTCGGCTGCCAGGAGGGCGGCGACACCATCACATTCGTGATGAAGGTCGACCACCTCTCCTTCTCCGAGTCGGTGGAGCGCCTCGCCGGTCAGGCCGGCATCACGCTGCGCTACGAGGAGGGTGGGTACAACCCCACCCACCAGCGCGGCGAGCGCATCCGCCTGGTCGAGGCGCACAAGGTCGCCGCGCAGTTCTACATCGACCAGCTGGAGTCACCGGAAGCCGAGATCGGCCGCAATTTCCTCGCCGAGCGCGGCTTCGACCAGGCCGCGGCCCAGCACTTCG
Organism: Streptomyces endophyticus; assembly: GCF_035798155.1. Lineage (NCBI taxonomy): Bacteria > Bacillati > Actinomycetota > Actinomycetes > Kitasatosporales > Streptomycetaceae > Streptomyces > Streptomyces endophyticus. Next base: position 85,802 of record NZ_JAOZYC010000196.1, read on the forward strand.
GCGTCGGCTACAGCCCGGCGGGCTGGGACCACCTCACCCGCTTCCTGCGCGGCAAGGGCTTCAGCGACAAGGAGATCCTGCTCTCCGGCCTCTCCCAGGAAGGCCGCCGCGGCCCCATCGACCGGTTCCGCGGCCGCCTGATGTGGCCGATCCGCGACATCGGCGGCGAGGTCGTCGGCTTCGGCGCCCGCCGCCTGCGCGAGGACGACAACGGACCGAAGTACCTGAACACGCCAGAGACGCCGATCTACAAGAAGTCCCAGGTCCTGTACGGCATCGACCTCGCGAAGAAGGACATCGCCAAGTCCTCCCGCGCGGTCGTCGTCGAGGGGTACACGGACGTGATGGCCTGCCACCTCGCCGGCGTCACCACCGCCATCGCCACGTGCGGCACGGCGTTCGGCGGCGACCACATCAAGATCCTGCGCCGGCTCCTCATGGACAACGGCTCGGCCCGCGTGATCTTCACCTTCGACGGCGACGCGGCGGGCCAGAAGGCCGCCCTGCGCGCCTTCGAGGACGACCAGAAGTTCGCCGCCGAGACGTACATCGCGATCGCGCCGGACAACATGGACCCGTGCGACCTGCGCCTCGCCAAGGGCGACGAGGCGGTGGCCGACCTCGCCGAACCCCGCACACCGCTCTTCGAGTTCGCGCTCCGCCAGATCGTCGGCCGCTACGACCTGGAGACCCCGGCGGGCCGCGCCTCCGCGCTCGACGAGGCGGCGCCCGTCGTCGCCCGCATCAAGAACAGCGCCTCGCAGCACGAGGTCGCCGTCCAGCTCGCCGGGATGCTCGGCATCCTCGACACCCAGTTCGTGGTCAAGCGGGTGGGGCAGCTCGCCCGCTGGGCCCGCGACCGCGGTGGCCGCGGGCCCGCGCCCGCGTCCGGGCGCGGTGGTCCGCAGGCCGACCCCGCCGCCGCTTCGGCCCGTCCCTTCGGCGGACCGGCGCTCACCTTGCGCAACCCCGTGTTCACGACCGAACGCGAACTGCTCAAACTCGCGCTGCAGTACCCGCAGTTGGTGTCCCCGGCCTTCGACGCGTACGGGGTCGACGAGTTCACGGCCGATGCGTACGCCGCCGTCCGCCAGGCCGTCCTGGACGCGGGCGGCGCCGAGCAGGGCGTCCACGACCCGCAGGAGTACCTGATCGCGGTGCGCGAGGCGGCGCCCGACAACGCGGTGCGGGCGATGGTGACCGAGCTCGCCGTCGAGGCCATCCGCCGCAAGACCGTCGACGAGGCCTACGCGGGGGAGCAGCTGGTGACCGTGCGCAAGCGCGCCGTCGACCGCCGCATCCGCGACGTCCAGGGCACGCTCACCCGCCTCGGTGCGGGCGGCGACCCGCACCAACTGATCACGGTGCAGAACGAGTTGTGGGTCCTTCAGCAGTACGGTCAGGCCCTCAGGGAGCGCGGCGCGGACGCTCTGTAGGTGTCCGCACTCTGATGCGCCGTTTGCCCCCGTTCGGATCGGGGAAAGCCGGGTAACCGTCCAACACGGTAACCGCGCGGTCACGCACCGGACTCAAAAAGTCAACGCACGCCCCTCGTGGCGGCACTGTGTCGTACTCCACACTGGGTTGCGGTGCCTGAGTCCTCGGAGCGCGGCCGGAGCCCGGACAACGGGTCCGACACCCCCGCGGTTCCGCTCATCGCGTACGGGACGGACAGCGGCGAGGCCGTCGTTCCCGCCCCCCTGCCGCACGCCTCAGATGCGATCACTTTGGAGGTCGCCCCCGTGCAGACCCAGACCCTCACCCAGAGCGACAGCACAGCGCAGGCCCTCGCCGACCCCGAAGCCGCGCCCAAGGGTGCCGTGCCGCAGGGCGACGTGCTGGCCTCGGTGCCCACGCAGAGCCGCGTCGAGCACCATCCCGAGGCCGAGCCGGAGGAACCGGCCGGCCCTCAGGGGTCCGTGGACCCGCCCGAACCGGTACGCAGTGCCCGCTCCGAAGGTGCCAGCCCGTCCTCCGACCTGTTCCGCCAGTATCTGCGCGAGATCGGCCGGATCCCGCTGCTCACCGCGGCCGAGGAAGTGGAGCTCGCGCGGCGCGTCGAGGCGGGCCTGTTCGCCGAGGAGAAACTGGCCCACGCCCCCGACCTCGACTCCCAACTGGCTCTGGACCTCGACAAGTTGGTGGTCATGGGCCGGATGGCCAAGCGCCGCCTCATCGAGGCGAACCTGCGGCTGGTCGTCTCCGTCGCCAAGCGGTACGTGGGCCGCGGCCTGACCATGCTCGACCTGGTCCAGGAGGGCAATCTCGGCCTGATCCGCGCGGTCGAGAAGTTCGACTACGCCCGCGGCTACAAGTTCTCGACGTACGCGACCTGGTGGATCCGCCAGGCCATGAGCCGGGCCCTCGCCGACCAGGCCCGCACCATCCGGGTCCCCGTCCATGTCGTCGAGCTGATCAACCGGGTCGTCCGCGTGCAGCGCCGCATGCTGCAGGAGCGCGGCTACGAGCCGACCCCCGAGGAGGTCGCCGCCCACCTCGACCTGACCCATGAGCGGGTCAGCGAAGTGCTGCGCCTCGCCCAGGAGCCCGTCTCCCTGCACGCCCCCGTCGGCGAGGAGGACGATGTGGCGCTCGGCGACCTCATCGAGGACGGCGACGCCACGAGTCCCGTGGAATCGGCGGCCTTCCTGCTGCTGCGCGAACACCTGGAGGCGGTGCTCTCCACGCTGGGCGAGCGCGAACGCAAGGTCGTCCAGCTCCGCTACGGCCTCGCCGACGGCCGTCCCCGCACGCTGGAGGAGATCGGCCGCATCTTCGGCGTCACGCGCGAGCGCATCCGCCAGATCGAGTCGAAAACCCTCAACAAACTCCGCGACCACGCGTTCGCGGACCAACTCAGGGGCTACCTCGACTAATTCAACCTGATCAAGCCCCGCCGGCGATTGAGGCGCGGGGTCCGGGGCAGAGCCCCGAGACCCCAACCCCGGCGGGGCTCCACGATCAGTCGACCTCAGCGACCGCCTGCGCGAACTGCGCCTCGTACAACCGCTGATACGCCCCGCCGGAGGCGACAAGCGCCTCGTGCGCCCCCTGCTCCACGATCGCCCCGTTCTCCATCACGAGAATCGTGTCCGCATCGCGAATCGTCGACAACCGGTGCGCGATGACGAACGACGTACGGCCCGCGGCGAGCCGCGCCATCGCCTTCTGGATCAGCACCTCGGTCCGGGTGTCGACGGAGGAGGTCGCCTCGTCGAGCACGAGGATCACCGGGTCGGACAGGAACGCCCGCGCGATGGTGATCAGCTGCTTCTCACCGGCGCTGACGCCGGTGCCCTCGTCGTCGAGCACGGTGTCGTAGCCGTCGGGCAGCGTCCGGATGAACCGGTCTGCGTGCGCGGCCTTCGCCGCCTCCTCGATCTCCTCGCGGGTGACGTCCTTCGGGGCGCCGTATGCGATGTTCTCCGCGATGGTCCCGCCGAACAGCCAGGTGTCCTGGAGCACCATGCCGATCCCGGCCCGCAGTTCCTCGCGGGACATCTTCGCGATGTCGACGCCGTCGAGCGTGATGCGCCCGCCCGTGACCTCGTAGAACCGCAGCAGCAGATTGACGAGGGTGGTCTTGCCCGCGCCCGTGGGACCGACGATCGCCACCGTGTGACCGGGGTCGGCCGTCAGCGACAGGTCCTCGATGAGCGGCGTGTCCTTCTCGTAGCGGAAGGCCACGTGCTCGAACTCGACGTGCCCGCGCAGGTGGTCCGGCTTCTCGCCGGGGACCGGCTCCGCCGACTGCTCGTCGGCGTCGAGCAGTTCGAAGACCCGCTCGGCCGTGGCGACACCCGACTGCACCAGGTTCGCCATCGACGCGACCTGCGTCAGCGGCATCGAGAACTGGCGCGAGTACTGGATGAAGGCCTGGACGTCGCCGATCGACAGGGAGCCGGAGGCCACCCGCAGACCGCCGACCACGGCCACGAGCACATAGTTCAGGTTCGAGATGAAGAACATCAGCGGCTGCATGATGCCGCTGTTGAACTGCGCCTTGAACGACGCGTCGTACAGTGCGTCGTTCTGCTCGGCGAACAGCTCCGCCGACTCCTTCTGCCGCCCGAACACCTTCACCAGGTTGTGGCCGGTGTACATCTCCTCGATGTGCGCGTTCAGCGCGCCGGTCGCCCGCCACTGCTGTACGAACTGCGGCTGCGACCGCTTGCCGACCTTCGCCGCGACGAACACCGACAGCGGCACCGTCACCAGCGCGACCAGCGCGAGCAGCCAGGAGATCCAGAACATCATCGCGAGCACGCCGATGACGGTGAGCAGCGAGTTGAGCATCTGCCCCATCGTCTGCTGCAGCGTCTGACCGAGGTTGTCCATGTCGTTGGTCGCCCGGCTCAGCACCTCGCCGCGCTTCTGCTTGTCGTAGTACGACAGGGGCAGCCGCGACAGCTTGTCCTGCAACTCGGCGCGGAGCTGCCCCACGGCGAGGTTGATCGTCCGGTTGGCGAGCCGGGTGCTGATCATCATCGCCAGCCCGGCGACCGCGAAAACGGCGAGACCGAGCAGCAGCACCTCGCCGATCGCGCCGAAGTCGACGCCCTGGCCAGGCGTGAAGTCGACGCTGCCGAGCATGTCGGCCATGCCGCCGTCACCCTTGGCCCGCAGGCCCTCGATGACCTGCTCTTTGGTCTGCCCGGCCGGCATCCGCCCGCCGATGACCCCGCCGAACAGCAGGTCGGTGGCGTGGCCGAGGATCTTCGGCCCGACCACCGAGAGACCGACGCTGATCACGACGGAGACGAGCACCCCGACCACCGCCGCGCGGTGCGCGGCGAGCCGCTTCAGGAGCCGCTTGCCGGACCCCTTGAAGTCCATCGAACGCGAACCGGGCGCACCGGCCGCCATTCGCCCCATGGGCCCACTCATCAGGCGGCCTCCGCTTCCGTCAGCTGGGAGAGAACGATCTCCCGGTACGTCTCGTTGTCGGCCATCAGCTCGTGATGGCGTCCGGTGCCGACGACGCGGCCCTCGTCGAGCACGATGATCGTGTCGGCGTCGCGGATCGTCGCGACCCGCTGGGCCACGATCACCACCGTCGCCTCGGCCGTCTCCTCGCCGAGTGCCCGGCGCAGCGCCGCGTCGGTCGCGTAGTCGAGCGCGGAGAACGAGTCGTCGAAGAGGTAGATCTCCGGCCGCTGCACGAGCGTGCGCGCGATGGCGAGGCGCTGGCGCTGACCGCCGGAGACGTTGGTGCCGCCCTGCGTGATGGGCGCGTCGAGCCCGCCTTCCAATTCGCCGACGAATCCCTTGGCCTGCGCCACTGCCAGCGCGTGCCACAGCTCCTCGTCGGTGGCGTCCGGTTTGCCGTAGCGCAGGTTCGTGGCGACGGTGCCGGAGAACAGGTAGGGCTTCTGCGGTACGAGCCCGACCGTCCTCGCCATCAGCGCCGGATCGATCCCGCGGACGTCCTCGCCGTCCACGTAGACCGTGCCGGCCGTGGTGTCGTACAGCCGCGGTACGAGGCCGAGCAGCGTCGACTTGCCGCTGCCGGTCGAACCGATGATCGCCGTGGTCTCGCCGGGGCGGGCCGTGATGTCGATGCCGCGCAGGATGGGCTCCTCGGCGCCCGGGTAGCCGAAGTCGGCGCCCCGCAGCTCCAGGTGGCCGTGGCGGCGCAGTTCACGCACCGACGCGTCGGGCCGCGGCGGCACGACGCTCGAATCGGTGCCGAGCACTTCCTGGATGCGCTCGGCGCACACCTCGGCGCGCGGCATCATCATGAACATGAACGTGGCCATCATCACGCTCATCACGATCTGCATCAGATACGCGAGGAACGCGGTCAGGTCACCGATCTGCATGCCGCCGCTGTCGATGCGGTGCGCACCGAACCAGACCACGGCGATCGACGCGACGTTCACGATCGTCATCACGAACGGGAACATCAGTGCCATGATCCGGCCGGTGGCGACCGACACGTCGGTCAGGTCCCGGTTCGCGGCTCCGAACCGGTCCTTCTCGAAGTCGTCGCGGACGAAGGCGCGGATCACGCGGTTGCCGGTGATCTGCTCGCGCAGCACCCGGTTCACCGTGTCCAGCTTGACCTGCATGGACCGGAACAGCGGCCGCATCTTACGGATGATCAGCGACAGCACGATCGCCATCACGGGCAGCACGGCGAGCAGCACGCCCGACAGCGGCACGTCCAGGCCGAGCGCCATGACGACGCCGCCGACACACATGATCGGCGCCGAGGCCACCAGCGTGAACGTCATCAGGGCCAGCATCTGGACCTGCTGCACGTCGTTCGTGGTGCGGGTGATCAGCGAAGGGGCGCCGAACTGGCCGACCTCGCGGGCCGAGAAGGACTGCACGCGGTCGAAGATCCCCGCTCGCAGGTCCCGGCCGACCGCCGCGGCGGTCCGTGCGCCGAAGTAGACGGCGCCGGTGTTGCAGACGACCTGGACGACGGTGACGCCCAGCATCAGGGCGCCGAACTCCAGGATGTAGCCGGTGTCGCCGTTCACGACACCGTTGTCAATGATGTCGGCGTTCAGGGTGGGCAGATACAGCGCGGCGCAGGTCTGCAGGAACTGCAGCAGCACCAGCAGCCCGATGGGTTTCTTGTACGGACCGAGATGGGTCCGCAGAAGTCTTATGAGCACGCTCGGTCTCTCGGTGGTCGGCGGTAGTGGGAGGAGCGGTGTTCGGGGAGGGGGATCGATCCGCGCCGACGCCGAAACGGCGACGCATGGACCCCTATCGTCGAACACTCCACCCGCGTTACCTCAACCGAATTAATCAAGAGCACCCAAAGATTGGGGACTCAGGAGAACGCGCCGGGGTGGATCTGGTCCCGTACGGCCCGGTACTGCTGCCGCACCGCCCGGCCCACCGGCAGCTCGTCGCCCGCCTCGAAGACCTGCGCGGCCGCGCCCTGCCACTGCGGCAGCTGCCCGTTCAGCGCCCACGCGGCCTGTCGCGCCGCGCCGATCGCCGCGTAGTCCGCGGGCTGCGGCACCACGACCTGCGCCTCGAACAGGGCCGGCGCCGCGCTCTGCACGGCCTGCAGCTCGGCGGCGGCGCCCAGCAGGAACACCCGCCGGATCTCCACGCCACGGCCGCGCAGCACGTCCATGGCGTCGGTGAGCCCGCACAGCATGCCCTCGAAGGCGGCCCGCGCCAGATGCTCGGGCTTCATGGACTCCCGTCGCAGCCCGCTCAACGTCCCCGCGGTGTGCGGCAGATTCGGTGTCTTCTCGCCCTCCAGATAGGGCAGGAGTACGAGTCCGTGGGCGCCCGGCGTCGACTTCATGGCCAGCTCGGACAGTTCCTCCAGGCCTCCGTCGAGCCCCAGCATCTCGACCGTGCCCCGCAGCGCCCGTACGGCGTTCGACGTATGGACCACGGGCAGGTGCATCCCGGTCGCGTCGGCGAGCGCGGTGATGGATCCGCTGGAGTCCACGAGCGCCTCATGGTGCACGGCCATCACGGAGCCCGAGGCCCCGAGCGAGACCACGGCGTCCCCCGACTGCACGCCGAGCCCGAACGCGGCGGCCATCGTCTCCCCGGTCCCGGCCGAGATGACCAGGCCCTCCGGGGTCCGCCCGGCCGCCTCACCGGGGCCGATCACCTCCGGCAGCGCCACCTGGTGCCCGAGCGCCAGCTCCACCAGGTCGGGTCGCCACGCGGCGCTCGCCGCCGACCAGTACCCGGTGCTGGAGGCCCCGCCGCGGTCGGTGGTCCGGCGCGCGGGCCGGCCGAGGAGCTGCCACACCAGCCAGTCGTGCGCCTGCATCAGCGCGGCGACCTGCTCGGCGTTCTCCGGCTCGCTGCGCGCCAGCCAGCGCAGCTTGGTCACCGGCAGCGCCGCCTGCGGCACGCTCCCCACGGCCTCGGCCCACGCCTCGCGCGAGCCGAGCCGGTCGACCAGGTCCGCGGCCGCGACCTGCGCCCGCTTGTCCCCGCCGACCATGGCCGGGCGCACGGTGTTGCCCTGCGCGTCCAGCGGCACCACGGTGTTCTGCTGCGCGGAGACCCCGATGGCCTGCACGCCTTCCAGCAGCCCTCCGCCGGCGGCCTCGCCGAGCGAGAGGAGCCATGCCTGGGGATCCACGTCGGACGGCCGTCCGCCGCCTTCAGGTGCCTCCAACGGGTGCGGGGCGTACCCCTGCCGCAGCACGGCCCCGGTATCGGCGTCACAAACGACTATGCGCGTAAATTCGGGCGAACTGTCCAGCCCGGCGACTATCCCCATGACTGAAATTCTGCCGTACCGCCGGACGCTTCTGTGCCGTCAGGTGTTGCTGGTGCCCCAGTCGTCGGTCGTCGCGTCGTCGGTGGAGCCGCCGCGCTCGCGCAGCGTGCGCACCCGGCCGGCGACCGAGTCGGGCACCTTGCTCTCGACCTTCTCGCTCACCGAGTGGAAGGCCTTGCCCGCGACGTTCCGCGTCTGCTGCGCCGCCGACTCGGCCGTATTGCGCACGGCAGGGTTCTGGGCGATCTCTCGGGCGGACTTCTTCAGCTTCTCGTAGCGCTCCCGGCCGGCCCTCGTACCCAGTACGTATCCCAGGGCCAGACCGGCGATGAATGTGAGCCGATAGCGCATGGTCGGCCACCCTTTCCGTAGCGAGGCTTCGTGGTCGATGCGGTCGTCGTGGAGCTTGTTGATCACTTAGGGGGTACCGATTGGCGGACCACCCCCCTGCTTGCGCTAATGTATGTGTCGCAGCGAGCGCGCGCCGCCTGGCAAGTACCCAGGTGGCTTCGTTCGAAGCAACGAGGTCATTCCCCTGTAGCTCAATTGGCAGAGCAGCCGACTGTTAATCGGCAGGTTACTGGTTCGAGTCCAGTCGGGGGAGCTCGATCTCCTGTAGCTCAATTGGCAGAGCAGCCGGCTGTTAACCGGCAGGTTACTGGTTCGAGTCCAGTCGGGAGAGCTGTGAACAAGTCCCTCCGGAGTCCGCTCCGGAGGGCTTTTTCTTGCCTGGTGGAACCGTCCGGGTATGGGGGGAGTCCTCATGGTCGTGCAGAGCCGGACCATTCGAGGCAGGAGATCGTATGAGCGGCTATGCTGCGGCAGACGGCGCGCACACTTGTACGCGCCACGCCGAGACGGGGCGGTAGCTCAGCCGGTTAGAGCAGCGGACTCATAATCCGTCGGCCGTGGGTTCGAGTCCCACCCGCCCCACCGCATGTACGCGGCGCAGAAACGATGCGACCAGCTCGTACGTAACCTGATGGCCCGTCACGGAAACCGTGACGGGCCATCTGTCATCCGATGGGCGGGCTCAGTGTCCGGGGGCGCGCACCGCTCTGCCCCGCGCCCGGTCAGTCGGTCAGCGGGTTCAGGGCCATCGGCTGGATCCGGCCCTCCAGCATCTCGCCGAGCCCCCGCACCGCGCACACGTCGGGGCGCTCGGCGATGTGCACCGGGACGCCGATCGCGTTCCGCAGCATCTGGTCGAGACCGGGCAGCAGGGCGGAGCCGCCGACCATCATGATGCCGCGTTCCGTGAGGTCGGCGACCAGGTCGGGCGGGCAGTCCCGCAGCACCCTGCCGATGCCGTCGAGGACGGCGGTCAGCGGGGTGTGGATCGCGCTGCGCACGGCGGCGGTGTCCACATGTACCGAGCGGGCCAGGCCTGTTGCGACGTCGCGGCCGTGGATCTCGGTCTGCTCGGGGCCCTGCGGGGTGAGGCCGTTGCCGCTCAGGGCGAGCTGCAGGGGGCGTACGGACTGGGACGGCAGCATCAGCGCGTGGTGCTGGCGCAGGTGCTGGACGACCGCGTGGTCGATGGCGTCGCCGCCGACGGGGATGCGGGCCGCCGTCACGATCGAGCCGAGCGAGAGGACCGCGATCTGCGTGGTGGCCGCGCCGCAGACGATGATCATCGTGGCCTCGGGCTGCTCCACCGGGAGGCCGCAGCCGACCGCGGCCGCGATCAGGGTGTCGACCAGTTCCACGCGGCGGGCGCCGAGGCCGACGAGCGTCTCGACGGTGGCGCGCTGGGCCAGCGGGTCCGCGTCGTGCGGCACGGCGGCGGCGGCGCGCAGCCGGGGCTTGCGGCGAAGGGTGCGGCGGAGCTTGTCGCCGAGCAGGTGGCGCAGCATCCGCTGGGCCATCTCGATGTCGACGACCGTGCCGCCGGAGACGGGGCGTACGACGCGGATGTAGTGCGGGGTGCGGCCTGTCATCTTCTCGGCGAACTCGCCGACCGCGATGAGCGCGCCGGTGCGGGTGTTGACCGCCGCCGCGCTGGGCTCATCGACGACGAGGCCCGCGCCCTTCACGTACACGCGGGTGCGCGCGGCACCCAGATCGACGGCGAAGTGGCAGCGGCGCAACTGCTCCAGACTGGCGGTCATGGCAGATCCTCCCGAGAGCGCGGACCGTGGTGGGCTCGCCGGGTGGCGACCCTTCTGGCATCCTGCGCTCGCGCGGGGGAGGGCGCTCGCTGGAGTAGGCCGGGCGGGTCCGCAAACGCCGGGGCGCCGCCTCCCGTGGGACGTGGGAGACGGCGCCGCTTCGGTGTCCGACGGTGTTACACCAGCCAGCCGAGGAAGTGGGCGAGGCCGGCGACGATGTCGGTGATGACGTTCATGTGACGCGTTCTCCTAGCGATGATGCAGAGTGCACCGATGATGCAAAGTGCATATGGGACTTGGGACTTGAGATGTGCATCGCGATGCGGTCGCTACGGTCTGCAGCCCGTTGCTTGCGCACCGTAAGCATCGTTGTTCACGTACGCCCCATGCAAACTCTTCGGCGACGACCACCTGTTCAAGGGAACAACTGCGCCCGTGTTCGTTTCTTGTGTTCGTATTCCGTTTGGGCCTCGCGGGTGAATCTCAGGCCTCGTACCAGCGCTGAAGCAGTCCCCATGTGAACTCCGCCCGCACCTCGCGGGGCGTCCCCGCCTCGTCCGGGGCGCGGAAGGCCAGGCCCCAGCGGGTGGGCGCCGAGCCTTCGAGGGGGCGGGCAGGGGCGAAGGCGCGGGCCGCCTCGTCCACCGTGCAGGACCAGGGCGTCAGATCGGCGAGGGTGCGCAGGGCCGGGACCGGGGCGCCCGGGGTGCGGATCAGCCACTCGTTCCAGATCCCGCCCGTGGGCGCGAGCAGCACCTCGAAGCGCAGGTCGGGCCAGAGCGGCACCGGCCACAGCAGCGCCTCGCACTCCATGTCGCCGACCTTGCGGAGCAGGGTGCGCTCCGGGGCGCCGAGCACGGACCGGTAGCGGGAGACCGCCGCCCGCGGGTGGCGGGAGTGCAGCTTCGCCTGCCAGCGGCGGTTCGCCTCCCGCATGTCGGCGATGGAGACGCCGAGGTCGGCGCGGGCGGTCTCGACGAGCTCCGGGTTGTGGTCCGCCATACGGCGCAGCAGGACCAGTTGGAAGTCCAGCGGGGTGAAGGGCTCAGTGGGGCGTCCGGGCATGCGCTCCATGGTGGCGTACGTCGCCGGGGGCCCGCCCGTCCGGCAGGAACAGCACCGAGTTCACGTACCGCCGCCGGCGTCCGGCCGGGGTGAGGGCGCGGCGCAGCAGGCCCTGTGAGGCGATGTGGGCGGTGCCGCGCTGATGGGCCGCCAGATCGTAGGAGGGCAGGGGCAGCCAGTCGGTGTCCGTGTCCGGCAGGACCCAGCCTTCGTAGCCCAGGGCGCGCAGATGGTGCACGACCGGGGTGATCGGCTGGATGCGGGTCTCCAGCTCGATGAAGAGGGCGGGCCGGTCGTGGGCGAGCAGGGCGCGGGCGCCGCGCAGTACCCGAAGTTCCGCACCGTCCACGTCGACCTTGATGAAGTCCACGTCATGCAGGGCGAGTTCGTCGAGCGTCACGCACGGCACCTGGCGGCCGGTCGGCGCGTGCAGGTCGTCGCGGCGGACGAGCGACGACACCCCGCGTTCGCCGCGTTCGTCGTGCGGCGGCTGCCACAGCGGGGCCGTGCCGACACGGTCGCTGGCGGCCGCCCGGACGACCCGCACGTTCGCAGGCGCGGAGGCGGCGAGCACCCTGGCCAGGTGCGGGACCGGTTCGAGGGTGATCACGCGGCGGGCCGGGCCCGCGAGGCGGTGGGTCCACGGGCCGTACCAGCCGCCGACGTCCACCGCCGTGCCGCAGGCCCTCGCGGCGGGCAGCATGTCGGCGAGCCGGGTCAGCTCGGGCTCGAAGCGCGGGTACAGGGCGCGGGCCGTCGCGGCGGTCAGCCGGGCGGGCAGCCAGGGGGCGATCCGGGCGGCGAGCGTCGTCATGGGAGCGTCCGTTTCGCCTGCTCGGCCCGTTGCAGCAGCTGCTCGTGCTCGCCTTCCGGGACCTGTTCGCCGGACGACGGGAGGAGCTGCGGGATGCCGTCGACGATGGGGTAGCGGCGGTGCAGCCGGGGGTTGTAGAGGCAGCCGCCCGTGTCCCCTTCCGGCGCGGGCAGCAGGAGCAGGGGGCCCTTGTCGAGCGGGCAGGCGAGGATCTTGAGCAGCGGGTCGTCAGGGTTCATTCGGGAGCAACTCCCTTGGTTCTTGGTCCGGTTGTGTGGGGGCGTCGTGTTTCGGCATCAGGAGGAGAACGGCGACCGCGAGAGCCGTGCCCGTCACGCGCAGCGCCAGGGGCAGTGGCTCGTGGGGGAGCGACTCGCCGAACGCGAGTGTGCCGAGGACCGCCGTGAACAGGCAGGTCACCGTGGTGCACACCGGGACGATCAGCGAGGCGCGGCAGCGTTGCAGGGCCGCCTGCGACATGACGAGCCCGAACACGCCCGTGCACATCAGCAGATACGGGTACGGGGACGCGAACAGGGCCGGGATGTCCGGGAGCACGCCCGACACACCTTTGATGGCGAGCGAGCTGACCCCGTAGAGCAGGCCCACCGCGACCCCGTACTCGACACCCGTGGTCGGGAGCCGGTGGCGGTGCCGCGCGCGGCGTTCCGCGGAGGCGTACAGGGACAGGCCCGCCGCCAGCGAGGGCACGCACACCAGGAGGATGAGGGGCGCGGGAGAGCCGTGCCCCACCGCGTCCGCGTTCTCGTTCCCCTGGAGCGAGAGCACCACCATGAGCAGCGCCGCCAGGATCGCGCCGATGGCGTAGCGCTCGCGGCCCGAGGTGCGTTCGCCGAGGAGCCGGGCGGACAGCAGCAGGAGCAGCACCAGGCCCGAGACGAAGATCCCTTGTGCGGCGGCGATGGGAAGCGTTCGGTAGACGGCCAGTTGGGCGCCGAAGCCGGAGGCCAGGGCGATGGATCCGGCCAGCCACAGCGGGCTCGTCACCACCTGGCGCAGGAGGTGGGCGGGGCGGCGCACGCTCACTTCGGGCAGCCGGGTGAGGGCCCGCTTCTCCAGGACGAAGCCGACGCTGTAGAGCGTGTTGGCGAGCAGTGCCGCGCCGACTCCCCATGCCACGGCGGGCATCGCCTCTCACGTCCTTCGCGCGTGCAGGAGAAGGATCGAGGCGAGGGACGGTGCCGCGCAGGCGAGCCGGTCGAGGGGGCGCAGCGGGCGGGGCACCCCGTGGAACGGCGCTCCCGCGAGGCGTACGACGTCGAAGCCCGACGCGGCGACGAACTCCCGCAGGGCGCGCGGCGTGTAGAGGCGCAGATGGCCCACGACCTCGGTGCCCGGCCTGCCGTGGATCGCGCGCAGGCTCACCTCCGAGAAGACGGGCTGCACGCCGGCGAGGAGCAGCGCCCGGTTGTACCAGGCGGCCAGGTTCGGGGTGGACAGCATCAGGTGGCCGCCCGGGCGCAGGACGCGGCGGATCTCGTCGAGCGCCGCGTCGGGGTCGACGAGGTGCTCGACGACCTCGGACAGGAGGACCGCGTCGGCGGACGCGTCGGCGAACGGCAGCCCGTGGCCGGTGAGTTCGCCGCGTACGACACGGGGGACGCGGCGGGCCGCGCGGCGCAGCGCGTCCTGCGACCAGTCGACGCCGATCAGGCGGTGGCCGTCGGGTCCGGGCAGGAGGCGGGCGGTGGTGGCCGCGGCCGTGCCGTCACCGCAGCCGATGTCCAGGACGGTGGCGTGGCGGGTGCCGGACAGGGCGGTGGCGAGGATGCGGGCCTGGCGGCGGGTGCGGGGGGTGCCGGAGGCCACCGGGACGGCTGGGTTCTCGTAGAAATCCCTCAAGTCCCGTGGTGGGACGTCGAGTTCGGGGTGCGTGGTCATGGTGCCTCCTCCTGCGTCGCGTGGAGGTGCTGCTCGAACAGGTCGCGCAGGCGGGCGCCGTCGCCGGGGCCGAGCAGGGTGCGCGACCAGCGCAGGGCCAGATGGAGTCGGCCCGCGGTGGACGCCGTCGTGAAGGTGAGGCCGCGCGGCATGCGGGCCGGGGCGGAGAACCAGACGGCGCGGGCGCGGCCGCCGTCGCCGAAGTCCAGCGGGTAGGGGACGCGGCCGATGTTGCTGAGCAGGGTGGTCGACGTCCACGGGGCCGCCGCCGTCCGCAGGGCGCGGGTGGCGGCGGCGCGCCAGGCGACCGGGGCGTACGGGCTGGTCAACAGGGCGGCACCGTGGCCGAGTTGGGGCCTGGACTGGGACTTGAGCGCCGCGGTGCGGGTGGCGGTGAGGCGCAGGAGGGCGGGGGTCGGGGACCTCAACTCGGTCGGGGTGAGGGCCACTTCGACCAGGCGTGTGCCGTTGCCGATCGGCATCGTCATGTCGCGCGGGCGGTCGTCCACCGGCATGGTGACGCACAGCGGGCGGCGGGCGTGGTGGGTGCCGTGCTCCTCGTTCCAGTCGGCGATCGTGCGGGCCGTGGCCACCATCAGCTGGTCGTTGACCGTGTACGGGGCGCCCTTCGGGCGGCGGGGCACCGACAGTTCGGTGACCAGGAGGCCGTTGCCGGGGCGGGGGTCCGGGGTGCCGGCGGACACGCGGGCCGGGCGGGACCAGGGGGAGGGCGGGTCCTGCGGTGGGCGCGGGCTCAGGAGCGGGGGAGCGGTGGACGGCGGGGAGTTGTCGCGGCCGGAGTAGAGCTCCGCCGCCGTGGCGATGACGCGCAGGCATGCGGGGCCGTCGAGGGCCGTGTGGTTGATCGTGACGAACAGGACGGTGGTGCGGGTCTTCGGGTCCTCCACCGCCTCCAGGCGGATGGGTGGGGACGTGGTGAGGGGTGGGGCGTCGGCGAGGGAGCGGGTGCGGGCCTCGTGCAGGGCGTTCGGGGTACTGGCCGGGAAGGAGACGGGGGGCACGTCCGGGGTCCGGGTCAGCTCCCACTCGTAGCTCCTGCTGTACCAGGGGCGGGGGGCCTCGCGCATGAGGATGCGGGGGTGGTGGTGCAGGGCGTCGGTGAAGGCGCGGGTGAGGCGGGTGGGGTCCAGGACGGCGGTGAGGTGGATCTCGATGTGGACGGTTTCCGGTTCGCGGTCCTGGAGGCAGTGGCGGGAGACCTCGTCGACGGTCGGGAAGGGGATTCGGGTGGTCCGTTTGCCGTCTGCGGGGCGGTCCAGCGTGGTCATGTGGTGTCGCCCTTCCGTGAGGGGTCGGTCGACTCGGTCGAGGTCGCGGGGCTCTGCCCCGGACCCCGCGGGCTCTCGTTCGAAAGGCAGGCTCGATTGCCGATGCTCACCAGCGCTGCGAACAGGGCGATCAGCGCCAGGAGTTGGGCTGCCGTGCCGTAGGCGCCCGAGCCCTCCCGTACCGGTTCGCCCGCTCCCGTCGCCGCCACCGCGCCCGCCGCCGTCATCGTCACGAACGCGATCGGTACCAGGAGTGCGTGGCGTTTCCAGGCGAGGAGGGCCAGGGCCGGGACCAGGGCCGCCCAGGGGCCCGCGATCACGATGCCGATGGCCGTGAGCAGGGCCGTGCCGATGATCCAGCCGGGGGGTGGCGGGGGCTCGGGAGGTGTCTGTTCCGTGTCCCGGCGGCGCCACAGGCACAGTGCGCCGAGGGCCAGGATCGCCGCGCCGGACGCGAACAGGCCGATCTCGTACGTGCGGGCCGGGGCGTAGGAGAGCTTGACCGTGCCGCTCGCCCCGCCGGGGACCAGCCACGCCTGCTGCCAGCCGTCCAGGCGCAGCGAGGACAGCTTCTTGCCGTCGAGGGTCGCCTCCCAGCCGTCGTTGGCGTTCTCGTACATGGTCAGGTACGTCGCCTCGCCCGCGTCGACCTTGACTTCGCGGCGGTCGCCGAGCCAGTCGCGGACCGTGAGGCCACGGACGGTGGGTGCCGCCTCCGTGGTGGCCGTCGTGTTGGTGAGGGTGATGTCCGTGAGGGAGAGCGGGCCGGTGGGTGAGGTCTTCAGGGTGTGCGGGCCTGCCGGGAGGTCCAGGGCGTCGCCGCACGGTTTCACCGTGACCGGGCGGCGTTCCGTCAGGGCGCGCAGGGTGCCGCTCGCCGAGGTGCGGTGGCGGGTGCCGTCGATCGTGACCGTCGGGCCCTTGCCGCAGGGAAGGCTGAACCTGCGGTCGGGCGTGGGCTGTTGGACGCGGTAGGCGTCGAGGGTCGGGATGTAGGCCTCGGTGAGGCCCACCGGGAGTTGCAGGTCCTCGTCGGCGACCGGGTTGTGGACCTTGAGCGGGGCCGACTTCGTGATGGTGACGTCCAGGCGGTTCGTGGTGATGGGGTCGAAGCGGGCCACGCCGTTCTCGTCGACACCGGCCACCGCCGCGCCGTCCGGGCTGCTGATCTCGATCTTCTCGGGGCGCGTGGTGAGGCCGCCGGCCCCGGCGAGGACGAGCGTGGAGACGGGCTGCTTGTCCGGCCAGCGCAGATGGATCGTGGGGTCGTCGCCCGCGATCCACGCCGTCGTCAGATCGCCGTCGGTGAGGTTGCGGGGCGTCGTGTTCAGGCCCAGCGCGGCCGTGGAGTCCGCGCTCGCCGTCATCTTGCGGCGCTGGTCGGGGGCCAGGTCGTAGAGGAGCTTGTCGAGCGCGGGTCCCGGGGTGGGGGCGGCCGTCGCCTCGAAGTCGTACGTGGACTCGCCCGTCGTCGTGAAGACGCGGTTCAGGGCGCGCTCGGTGTCGGTGAGGGTGAGGCCGCCGTCGCTCGTGGCGCGGTGGAAGGAGTACTGGTCGGCCTGCTCGGAGTCGGCCGGAAGGCGCAGCGCGCGGGTCGCCCTGACGCCGGGGATGTCGATGGACGTGAATCCGGCGCCGGTGAGTCCGGGGCGGGCGCGCTGCGTGTCGAGGATCGTCACCCGCAGCCAATTGGCCGTGCCCGCAGGGGACTTGACCTCCTGGCGTTTGCCGGTCGGCTGGACATTGGCCGTCGTGGAGCCCTTGTCGGTCTCGATCCGTACGCGGGTCGGGGCCGCCCGCACGTTGTCCTGAGGCAGCGGTGTCAGGTGGATCGTGGCGGGGATCCGGGTCGGCGCGGAGAAGCCGATGCGCACCCACTCGCCCTTGGCGGAGTCGGGGGCACCCTCCGTCCACGCCGTGTCGGGGTCCTTGTCGAAGGCGTTCGCCGGGTCGAACTGGGGGAGGTGCAGCAGCCAGTTGCCGCTGGAGGACGCGGTGACCGAGCGGGCTCCCTGGATGTCGGCCGTCGTCTGATGGGCCACGCCGTCGGTCGGGAGGATCTGCTTCGGAGGCTCGTCCGGGTTCTCCGAGGCGTTCGGGCTGTTGCGTTCCGTCGGTGTGTACGGGTACGAGGTGTTGGTGTTGACCAGACCGAATCGGGTGTCCGCGCGGCGCAGGCCGTCGGCGGCGATCCGCAGGGCGGGGTTGCCGATGCCGGGGTGGTTGTCGCCGGTCAGGACGGCGGGGCGGTTCAGGAAGGACGGGTCGGAGGAGAGCCGGAGCAGGGCCTCGGGGCCGCCGCTGACCTCCGCCGTGTTCCCGACCGGGAGCAGGCCCGCCTGGCCCGGCCGGTCGGCGCCGTCCCGTGGGGCGTAGATCTCGACGGAGCGGCTGCGCGGGTACAGGCCCTCGATCTGGACCGGCGTCTTCTCGGCGATGCGGCCGCCCGTGACCAGCGGGCCGAACCCGGTCACCCGTTGATAGCCCGACTCGGTCAGCGTGCGCTTGACCGTGGCGGTGGGGACGTAGCCGAACTGGTCGGGGTCGAGGTCGCCGCGGACCACCACGTAGTGCAGGCCCGAGCGGCTCAAGTAGTCCTGGAGGCCCGGTACTTGGGTGCCGCTCATCAGGGCCTGCTCGACGGCGTCCATGGCGCGCCGGTTGCCGCGGGTGCCGAACGGGACGTAGTCGCGCTGCGCCCAGCGGGAGTCGGCGAGCACGTCGAGCGGCTGGTCGATGGGGGAGCCCCAGGTGTAGATGCCGTGGGCGGTGGCGGGCACGACGAGGGCGCGGGAGTCCGGCGAGTACTTCTTCAGCCAGTCGGCCGTCGTCTGCCAGTACGTGGGGAGCTTCTGGAACGCGCCCGGTTGCAGGATCGAACCGTTGAGGTACGGCCAGGCGAGGCCCGGCACGATGAGGATCGCGGCGATCAGCGTGGCGTACCGGCGACCGCGCACAGGGCGGGCCCCGCGCGGATTGGCGGCCACACCCACGAGGTGCACGATGCCGAGCGCGAGGGCCAGCGCCAGGCCCGTCTGGAACTTGTAGACGTTGCGGAACGGGGCGAGGCCTCCGTCCAGCCACGACCGCACCGTGTCGTGGAAGGGCGCGCCGAGCGAACCCCCGTACCCCGCAAGGGTGATGAGGGCCGCCGCCATGACCGTAAGCAGCAGCCAGCGGCGCTCCGGGATGTCGCGGCGCGCCAGGCCCGCGAGGCCGAGCGCGGCGGCCAGCGCCGAGCAGACGATGACGACCACCGAGGTGGCGACCGCCCAGCCCGCGGGCAGCCAGGCGTCGCCCAGGTGCAGATACGCCACCCAGTTCCCGGACCCGCGCAGCGTCTCCGTCGCCGACATCGTCTCGGTCGTGGTCTGGGAACTCTCCACGAACGGAAGGAAGTTCTCGCCGTGGATGCCGAGCAGGACGAGCGGGATCGTCCACCAGGCCGTCGCCAGCACCACCGAGGGGAGCCACCAGGCGATCTGGCGGCGCTTGCGTACGGACGGCGGCCGGGAGAGCAGATACAGGCCCACGGGGAGGAGGGACGCCAGTGTCGAGGACGCGTTCACGCCGCCCATGAACGGGATCAGCAACGCCGAGCGTGTCGCCGAAATACGCGCAGTCGTACGGGGGTTGGTGAGTGGAAGCAGCACCCACGGCAGGAACGCGCCGGGCAGTGCCGCCGCCGACGTCGAGCCGATGACGATCGTGAACGTCGGCCACAGCGCGTACGCCACCGAGCCGAGCAGCCTGCTGCCCGGAGTGCCGACACCGAGGCGCTCGGCGAGGCGCACGGCGCCCCAGAAGGCGACGGTCACGACGATCGACATCCACAGCCGCTCGGCCAGCCACACCGGGAGCTGCAACAGGTCGGTCAGGCCGTAGTACGGCAGCATCGGGAACGCGTAGCCGATGTACTGGTCGGCGATCCCGCCGAAGCCGGCTCTGTCGTGCCACAGCTCCCCGAGGTCACCGAGGAACTTCCACGGGTCCTGGGAGACGCCGAGCTTCGTCTCGAACGTGGCACGCCCCGGCTGCACCGCGCAGAACGCGACGAACAACACGGCCCAGAACGCGAACAGCCAGCGGCGCGCACGCGGACCCGGTTCGGGTTCCGGGTGCGTCGCCGCGGCGGGTGGGGCCTGGACCATGGTCGTCATGGGGGACACCGCCTGAGGATGAGGAGGAGGTTCCAGGTGGCGAACTCGCGCACGCCGGGGACCCGCGTGACGGCCTCCGCGAGGAACGGCCAATAGCGGGAGCGCGCCGCGACGACCGACACGTCGTCGCGGGCGCGCACATGGCGCAGGGTGGCACCGATGTGATGGGCGAAGAGGTTCTCGCCGAGGGTGTGCTTGGGTGCCCTGCCGGTGCGCCGCCGGTAGCGGGCCTGCGCGCGGTCGGCGCCCAGGTAGTGCCAGGGCGCCCACTCGTGACCGCCCCACGGGGACAGCCAGTTGGTGAACGCGACGTAGATCAGGCCGCCGGGCCGGGTGACCCGGACCAGCTCGCTCACGAACGTGTCGCGGTCGGCGACGTGCTCCAGGACGTTCGAGGAGAACGTGACATCTGCCGACGCGTCGGGCAGCGGCAGCAGATAGCCGTCCGCGACCACCGTGCCGGCCGGCGGGTCCTGGCCCAGCTCGGTGGTGTCCGGCTCGAAGAGGAGGGCCTGCGCGCCACGCGCCCGGAACTCACGCGTGAAGTGTCCGCTGCCGCCGCCCACGTCCACGACGACCTTCCCGGCCACTTTCCCGTACGCCTCGACCTGGTCGGCGGCGTCCCGGGCGAGCAGCGCGTAACACGCCTCGGGATCGCTCTGCTCGCGCAGGAACGCCCGGAAGAGCGCGAGTGAGCGGGCCGGCGACGGATCCCTGAAGCCGGCACGGCCGTTGACCCCCGTGGCCGCCGTCACGTTGTCGAGCCCCCAGGTCCTGTCTGGAGTTCCCCGTCGTCCGCGCGGAGCGCGGGCGCGGCGGCATTCGGTGCGTGCGATCGGTGTGCGGTGTCGCAGGTCATGTGGCGGAGCCACCTGTCCTGGGGCGCCGTGCGGAAGGGGGTACCTCCCGCCCGAGCCTGCGAAGCGGGTTCGAGGGTGGGGGAGTGCGTGCCGGGTGTCGCCGCGCAGACGGGGAACTCCAGACAGGGCCTTGAGGGCCGGGGCTCAGACACGGGCCTGCACCGCCTCCGCCGCCACCGCGGAGAACTGCCGCACGGTGTGCGCCCAGCGGTAGCTCGATGCCCGCTCCTGGGCCGCCTTGCCCATCAGCTCGCGGCGGTGCCCCGACAGGGCGAGCGTGCACCAGGCCGCCGCGAAGGCGGACTCGCCGCGCGCGAGCAGTCCGGTGGCGCCGTCCTCGACGGAGTCGCGCACGCCGGGCACGTCGAAGCCGACCGCCGGTGTGCCGCGCGCCGCCGCCTCGGTGATGACCAGGCCCCAGCCCTCGACCGCCGAGGGATGCAGCAGCAGCCAGGCCTCGCAGAGCAGGCGGTGTTTCTCGGCCTCGGAGACATGTCCGGTGAACTCGACGCCCTCGCCCGCCAGTTGGCGCAGGCGTGGTGCCTCGGGGCCGTCCCCGACGATCACGAGCCGGCCGCCCGTCACCGGACGCACCCGTTCCCACAGGCGCAGCAGCAGGTCGATCCGCTTGTACTCGACGAGCCGGCCCATCGCCAGGAACAGCGGGTCCGGGGAACGGTCGGCGGCCGGGCCCGGCTCCTCGACGCCGTTCGGCACGAGGCGGATCCGGTCCTGATCCACGCCGATGGCGTGCAGTGCGTGCGCCGTCGACGGCGAGACGGCCACGAGCAGATTGCGGCGCTGGGCCCCGGAGAGCGCCCAGTGCTCAAGTCTTCGGCCGAGGTGGGCGGCGGGCGCGAGCGGTCCGCGCAGGCGCATCCGCCACAGGTCCGTGTGGACGTGGTTGACCAGGCAGATCGTGGGGCCGCTGTGCCACAGCGGGGCCAGGTACGGCATCCCGTTGCAGACCTCGACGAGCAGGTCGCAGTCGCCGACCTGGCGGGCGAAGGCCGAGCGCGCCCGCAGGTAGTGGGCGCGCTCCCCGCCGGCGGAGACGACCCGGTAGTCGCGGAAGGCCGCCGGGCCGCCGCACAGCAGCGTCACCTGGTGGCCCCGGCGGGTCAGTCCTTCGGCGAGCCGGTCGACCAGGAGCTCGGAGCCGCCGGCGGCCGGGTTGCCGAGGTCGCGGTGGGCGAGGAACACGATGCGGCGCGGGTGTGGGGGGCCGTGCTGCGGATGCTGCGCGCCGGGTGGGGACTCGGCGCGCAGCGGGAGGGGCACGTGCTGGGGCATCGTTGCTCCAACTCGTCGGGCGTACGCGGGTGTTCGGGCGCACTTGGGTGTACTGGGAGGTACGGTGCCGAGACTGTGCGGAGCCTGTGC
Source organism: Streptomyces endophyticus (assembly GCF_035798155.1). NCBI lineage: Bacteria > Bacillati > Actinomycetota > Actinomycetes > Kitasatosporales > Streptomycetaceae > Streptomyces > Streptomyces endophyticus. The sequence goes on from NZ_JAOZYC010000196.1 coordinate 107,604, forward strand.
ACGGGGTGGGGAGGGACAGTTTTCGCCCCGCTGTTCGATGCGGCTACTCACCCGCGTGACAAGTTTGGGTCCGTATTCGACTGACGTACCGTCACATCGTGGACGTTTCCAGGGTCGTCGGGGACGTATCGGGATCCGGACGCATCGCCCCTTCCGGCTCCGGCCTGCCACCCCTGCCCCGTACGACGAGCACCAGACCTGCCGCCAGCAGCAGCACACCCAGACCGCCCGCCACCAGCGGCAACGTCGCGCCGAGGAGGGTGAGCCGGTCGTTGTCGTCCTGGGCGAGCGCCACCTGGCCACGCTGGGTGGCCGGGGTGAAAGCGATCTTCCGGCTGTCCAGGAGCACCGCCGCGTCCTTGTCCGTGCCGGGCGCGCGCAGCGTCTTGCGGGGGCCGATGGCCGCGTACAGGACCCGGCCCGTGCGCTGGTCGGCGACGAGCTCGACGCCGTGGTTGGCGTACCATTCCTCGGCGAGCACCTGGCTCTTCTTGGGCTGCCCCACGATCCGGCCCGGCACGAGCCGGGAGCCCGTCCTGGCGGGGGAGACGGTGCCGGTGAACCGGTAGCCCTCGTAGCCCTGCACCTTGGTCACGCCGCTGAAGCGGAGCGGGACCGTCGCGCCGAGCGTGTTGTCCCACCAGGTGTAGGTGCGCTTTTCCACATTGAAGGGGAACTTCAGGTAGGCCTCGCCGCTGAAGGCGGGCTGCTCGCCGCAGCAGTGCACGGGAGCGTTCGTCTTCCGGTCGGTGACCCAGCGCTCCAGGGTCCACTGGAGCGCGTCGTGCGGATCGGCCGCCGGGAGGGTCTTCGCGGTGTCGACGGACGTCGTCACGTCCCACACCGCCCGGCCGCTGCGCTCGCTCGCGGCCACGTCGCCGCGGGCCTGCCGGGTAATGATCAACTTGCGGTCGCGCACGGTCCTGATCTTCGCGGTGTCGAAATAACTGCCGGTTCCGGTGAACACGGTCGTCACGTCGACGTCGATGCTGGTGCGCTCGGCGCGCGGCTCCACGTATCCGGCGAGCAGCCCCGCCAGGACGAGCAGGAACGTGCCGAGACCTGTTGCGACCAGCGAGAACGGTGAGGCTGTACGGCGCATCCGGCACTCCTGGGAGGAAGGGCATCCGCGGTCGGTTCACGGTCGGTTCACGGTCGGCCGGTTAGGACCCTTCTGACGGATCAGGCTGGATACGGGTGGCCAGTCACGACCGGTTCAGGCGAGCGGGGTCTGGTGCGTGCAGCTGCAAGGCGGAGGAGGGCGTCAACGCGGAGCGTTGGCAACCGACGACAACGCCGCAGATGTGCGTGCCAGGGCTCGCGACTCCAGCAGGATCCGTCAGAAGGGTCCTTTGGGCCGGGAACCGTAGACGTACTCTTGACGAGGTGTCAATGTGCTGCGGACACTGGGTACTTGAGACGCGCGGCCCGCCGTACGTCGCAATCGCACGGGTGGGGAACAACCTCGGGAACACCGACGAGAGGCTGACCCTGCGATGAACCGACTGCTCGCCGCCGCGTTCTCCGCGGCCACGGGAGCCGCGCTCGCCCTCGCGGCCGCCTTCGGCGTGCTCGCGTTGATCAACGCGACACCGGACCAGCCCAATACGCCCCTGGTGACCTACGAGACGCCCGGCCAAGGGGGCTGAGCCGTGCCGGCCACCGCTCGCTCCGCATGGTGCGACGTGCCGCGCCTCCAGGCCAAGCAGTTCGTGGCGCTCGCCCTCGAAGAGGCACCCCGGCTCGCCCGGGACATCCTCGACGAGATCCACCGCGAATTCCCCCAACTGCCCGTCGTGCTCGACGAGTCGGGCGAGGCCGTGGCCCTCGTCGGCATCCGCCGCGCCGTCGAGGACTTCGTGCGCGGCTTCGCCGACGGGGCCGCGGACGGCATCCCGGAGAGCCAGGCCCCGGTCCTCTTCCAGGAGTTCGGGCGCGGCCAGTCCCTGCACGGCCGCACCCTCGACTCGCTCCAGGCGATGTACCGGCTCGGCGTGAAGATGGCCTGGCGCCGCCTCGCCGACATCGGGCAGCGCCTCCGTATCCCGCCCCCGGCGATGTACGAACTCGCCGAGGCCGGTTACGAGTACCTCGACGGCCTCGTCGACCAGTCGGTCCGCGGCTACGCCGAGGCCGCCGCCCGGCAGGCCGGTGAGCGCCTGCGCCAGCAGCGCAAGCTGATGGACCTGCTCCTCGAAGGGCGGACCGCGGCGCCCCGCGACCCCGTGCAGGCACTCACCGAACGAGCGGCGCGCGTCGGGTGGCCGGTGCCCGCGCACGTCGCCGTCGGCGTGCTGCTCCGGCCGGCCCGCGACGCGGTCGCCCCCGCCGTCGGGCCCGACGTCCTCCTCGACATGGAGCCGGAGCGGCCCCGGCTCGTCCTGTCCGAACCCGACACCGCGGGCCGCGCCGACCTGCTGCGCCGCGCCCTGTCCGGCTGGACCGGGGCGATCGGGCCGCCCGTGCCGCCCTCCGACGCGGCGAAGTCGCTGCGCTGGGCGGAGGCCGCGGTCGGCCTCATGGAGCGCGGGCTGCTGCCGGACGCCGAAGTGGTGCAGTGCACCCAGCACACCCAGGCCCTCGTCCTGCTCCAGCCCGAGGAACTCGTCGACGATCTCGCGCGGCGCGCCCTCGAACCCCTCACCCGCTGCGGACCCACGCACGCGCGGCGGCTCGCCGAGACCCTGCTCGCCTGGCTGGAGACGCGCGGCGGCGCCCCCGAGGTCGCGGCCCGGCTCGGTGTCCACCCGCAGACCGTCCGCTACCGGCTGCGCCAGATCCGCGAGTTGTGGGGCGACGAGGTCGACGACCCGGACCGCCGCTTCGAGCTGGAACTGGTGCTGCGGGCCCGGCGCCTTCGGGGGGAACAAGGGCCTGTGTAAACCGTGTACAGGGCATCGGACCAACCATTGCCCGGCCAAGGCCCCTGTGCTTAGCCTATGTTCGCGATACCGACCGTCTGTTGAAATACCGAACATAGGGAGGGGTCGGTTGTGGGACGTCTCGTACCAGCCGTGACCCGCGCTCTGGACATACTGGAGCTGTTCCTGGACGGGGACGGCACGCTGTCCGCCCCCGACATCGTCCGCAAGCTACAGCTTCCGCGGACCACGGTCCACGAACTGGTCACCACGCTCGCCGCCCGCCAGTACATCGTGCAGGTCCCGGGACAGCCGGGCCGCTACCGCCTCGGCGTGCGCCCCTACCAGCTCGGCAGCCGGTACGCCGAGCAGCTCGACCTCGCCGCCGAGGGGCAGCACGTAGCCCGCGACGTCGCGGAGACCTGCGACGAGACCGTCCACGTGGCGATCCTCGAGGGCACCGACGTCATCTACATCGCGAAGGTCGACTCCACGCACGCCGTGCGCATGGTGTCCGCCGCGGGCCGCCGCCTGCCCGCGCACTGCACGTCGGTCGGCAAGATGCTGCTCGCGTCACTGCCCGAGGCCGAGCGGGCCGCGCGGCTCCCGGACGACGCGGACCTCGTCGCCATGACCGAGAACTCGATCACGGACCCGGTGGCCCTGCGCGCGCACCTGGAAGGGGTGCGCGAGCGCGGCATCGCCGTGGAGAGCCGCGAGTCGAACCCGGACGTGTCGTGCGTCGCCGCGCCCGTGCGCGACCGCACCAACCGGGTCGTCGCCGCGCTCTCCATCTCCGTACCGATGATCCGCTGGAGCGACGCGCGCGAGGACGAGCTGGCGGGGCTCGCCGCGAAGGGCGCCGCCGACCTCTCCGAGCGCCTCGGCCACCGGGGAGCGACCCGATGACGGGCCGCGTCGAGGAGGCCGTCCGGGCCTCGGCGGAGCTGGGCGAGGGCCCGACCTGGGACCCGGCCACGGGTCGCGTGATCTGGGTGGACATCCTGAACTCCCGCGTGCACACCTACGATCCGGGCAGCGGCCACCGCACCGTCCTCGCCACCGAACAGCACGTGGGCGCCGCCAAACCGCGCGTCGGAGGCGGCCTGGTCGTCAACCTCCGGGACGGCGTGGGGAGTTACGGTCCGGACGGGGCCTTCGCGTGGCTGCACCGCGAGCCCGTTCCCGGGCGGCGCGGCAACGACGCGGCGGTGGCCCCCGACGGCGCGCTGTGGGCGGGTTCCATGCCGTACGACGAGACGCCCGGCGGCGGCAACCTGATCCGCGTCGCCCCCGACGGCACGGCGGTCGAGGTCCTCGACGACGTCACGATCTCCAACGGCACCGGCTGGAGCCCCGACGGCTCGCGCATGTACTACGTCGACACACCGACGGGACGTATCGACGTCTTCGACGTGGACGGTGAACGGATCGGCAACAGGCGGGAGTTGGCGGCCATCGAGAGTGGCGCGGGGTCTCCCGACGGCCTCACCGTCGACGCGGACGGCTGCGTGTGGGTGGCCCTGTGGGACGGGGCCGCCGTCCGCCGCTACACGCCCGAGGGAAAGCTCGACCGGGTGCTCCCGCTGCCGGTGCGCCGCCCGACGGCCTGCGCCTTCGGTGGCGCGGACCTGAGGGACCTGTACGTGTCGACGGCGCGGGTCGGCCTCGACCGGCCGGAGCCGCTCGCGGGGTCGCTGCTGGTGGTGCCGGGGATCGGTCAGGGGCTGGCCCAAGCAGCCTTCGGGGGCTGAGAGTTCGGTCCGGAATTCGGTGATCCCCTCTGGGGCGTGCGGCGTTCGCGTCGTGCGCCCCGTACTTTTTCCCGCGATTCCCGTGCGACCCATTGACGCGGAAGTGGTTCGATTTTACGGTCCCGTTCGAAGTTACGGGCGGCATTCGAAATATCGGACGTTAGGAGGGGCCGGTTGTGGGACCTGGCCTGAACCGCAGACAACTCCTCGCCGGTGCGGGTGGGTTGGCGGTCGCGGGAAGCCTGGGATTCGCGGCCTTGGGCACGGGCGCCGACGCGCTCGCCTCGGGCGCGGACACCCGCGTGCGCTACTGGAACCTCTTCAGCGGCGGCGACGGGTACAACATGATCTCGATGCTGGACGCCTTCCGAAAGGAGCATCCGGACGTCGACGTGAAGGACTCCACGCTCCAGTGGGGCAACCCGTACTACACCAAGCTCGCGATGACCGCGTCCGGCAACCGGGCCCCGGACCTCGCCGTGATGCACCTCGGCAGGATCCCCGGCTTCGCGCCCGGCACCCTCCTCGACGCCTGGGACGTCGGACTGCTCGCCAAGTACGGCGTGCGGGAGAAGGACTTCAACCCGGTCCTGTGGAAGCGCGCGACGGTCGACGGCAAGCTCTACGGCCTGCCGCTCGACATCCACGTACAGCTCTGCTTCTACCGCAAGGACGTGCTGAAGAAGGCGGGGCTGCTCGACGCCGACGGGCGGATGGTCCCGGTCACCTCCACCGACGAGTGGTTCGACGTGCTGAGGGAGGCCAAGAAGGCGGCCAGGAAGGGTGTGCAGACCCTCGGCCTGAACGCCGAGGACATGAACATCCAGTGGTGGATGTTCGTCGCCTTCTACACCCAGCTCGGCGGCACCTGGTTCAACGCCGAGCGCACCGAGGTCACCTTCGACACCGAGAAGGCCACTCAGGTCCTGGAGTTCCTGCGCAAGCACGTCACCGACGGCTACTCCGTCGAGGGCGCCATCGGGGCCGAACAGTTCGTCAACGGCGCCCCGTTCACCTGGGAGGGCAACTGGTCGGTGCCCGTCTTCGACACCGCGAAGGTTCAGTACGGGGCGACGCCACTGCCACCGGTCTTCGGCAAGGAGGCCACCCACGCCGAGTCCCACGCCTTCGTCCTCCCGCACCAGGCGGAACGCGGCGGCGCCGAGAACGAGGCCGCCCACCAACTCGCCGCGTACATCGTCCAGCACGCCCAGAAGTGGGCGCTCGGCGGCCACATCCCCGCGTACACACCGACCCTGTCCTCGGCCGCGTACCGGAAGATGACGCCGCAGAGCGAGTACGTGTCCGCGATGAACCACATGGCGACCGAGCCGAAGGCGTGGTTCGCGGGCTCCACCGGACTGCTCGGACAGCGCACCGGGCCGATCGTGATGTCCGCGTCGGCCGGCTCCGCGCGGCCCGATGCCGTGGCCCGCCGCCTCAAGGGTGCCCTCTCCCAGCTGCTCGCCTCGAAGAACCCGATGGACGGCATGACCGCCGCCCAGGGAGGTGCGGTCTCATGACCACGACCAGCGCGCAGCCCGCCCTGGCCCCGGCGACCGCGAAGGCCGCCACAGGGACCGGCACCGTCCGCCGCAAGCAGGGCTTCCAGCACGGCGGGTGGTTCGTGGCGCCGTTCCTGGTGCTGTTCGGCCTCTTCGTGATCTGGCCGGTGGTGCGCGGCCTGTATCTCTCGGTCACCGACGCCAACATCTCCGGCAAGGGTGCGAGCTTCATCGGCCTCGACAACTACCGCGAGGCCCTCCGGGACGACATGCTGTGGGACTCGCTCGGCCACAGCGCGTACTTCACGCTGCTGGTCGTGCCCTGCATCACGGTCATGGCGTTCCTGCTCGCGATGCTGGCCCACCACATCGAGCGCGGAAAGTGGCTGTGGCGGCTCTGCTTCTTCCTGCCGTTCCTGCTGCCCTCGACCGTCGCGGGCAATCTGTGGGAGTGGCTGTTCAACCCCACCGCGGGCATGATCAACCACGTCTTCGGCCTGGAAACGGCCTGGCTGGCCGATGCGTCGTACGCGATGCTCGCCGTCGTCATCTGCACCTTGTGGTGGACGGCCGGCTTCAGCTTCCTGCTCTACCTCGCCGCCCTCCAGGGCATCCCGGCCCACCTGTTCGAGGCCGCAAAGCTGGACGGCGCGAACGCCTGGCACCGGATGATCCACATCACGCTGCCGATGCTGCGCAACATCACCGGACTCGTCATCGCGCTCCAGATCCTGGCCTCGCTCCAGATCTTCGACCAGGCCGTCGTGATGTTCGACTTCGAGCCCGGACCCGAGGGCGCCACACGCACCTATGTGCAGTTCACCCTCGAAGAGGGCTTCACCGCCTACCGCGTGGGCTACGCCTCCGCCGCCTCCATCATCTTCTTCGTGATCATCGCGTCCGTCGCGCTCGCGCGGATGTGGCTGCTGCGCAACCGTGAGGAGGGCGCCCGATGACCGCCACCGCTCCGCAGATCCGCGTCAAGCCCCGCCGTGGCTGGACCGCGAGCCAGATCGTGCTCACCGCCCTCGGGGTGGCCGTATCCGCCGTGTTCCTGTCGCCGCTGGTCTGGGCCCTGTTCACGTCGCTGAAGTCGGAGACGGAGGCGGTCGCCTCACCGACGCACTGGCTGCCCGAGAACTGGACCGGGCAGGCCTGGTCCGCCATCTTCGAGACCGGCAACATCACCAACTGGTTCGTCAACTCCGTGGTCGTGTCCGTGTGCGTCACGGCGGTCGTGGTGCTGACCAGCGCGCTCGCCGGATACGGGTTCGCGCGCACGGAGTTCAGGGGCAAGGGCGTCCTGATGGGCCTGGTCATGGCGGGCCTGATGGTGTCCCCCGCCGTGCTCGGCGTGCCGCTGTTCACCACGGTCCAGCAGATGGGGATGGTCGACACGTACTGGGGCATGATCCTGCCGCAGTGCGCGCACGCGTCGATGGTCTACATCCTCTACAAGTTCTTCCAGGGCATCCCGCGCGAGCTGGAGGAGGCCGCGTTCATCGACGGAGCGGGCCGCTGGCGGGTCTTCTTCACGATCGTGCTGCCGCTGTCCCGCCCCTCGCTCGCGGCGGTCGGCATCTTCACGTTCATCGGCTCGTGGAACAACTTCCTGTGGCCGTACATGGTCACCAACAACCCCGACCTGATGACCATGCCGAACGGCATCGCGACCGTCATGAACTCCTACGGCATCCAGTGGGCCCAGCTGATGGCCGGCGGCCTGATGGCGGGCCTGCCGCTGATCATCGTCTTCGTCTTCTTCCAGCGGCAGATCGTGGCGGGCGTGGCCCACACGGGCCTCGCCGGGCAGTGACCTCCTCCGCCCCGGTCACCGGCACACCACTCGGTTCTTCGAAGTTCTTCGAAAGGAAAGCCTTGCGCACCGCACGCTTCACCCTCGATCCCGCCTTCACCGTCGCCCAGGTCAACCCCCGGCTCTTCGGCTCGTTCGTGGAGCACCTCGGCCGCTGCGTCTACACCGGCATCTACGAGCCGGGACACGAGCACGCGGACGAGGCGGGCCTGCGCACCGATGTCCTGGAACTCGTACGGGAGTTGGGGACCACGGTCATCCGCTACCCCGGCGGCAACTTCGTCTCCGGCTACAAGTGGGAGGACTCGGTCGGCCCCGTCGAGGACCGCCCGGCCCGCCTCGACCTGGCCTGGCGCACCACGGAGCCGAACCGCTTCGGCCTGTCCGAGTACATCGCGTTCCTGCGCAAGCTCGGCCCGCAGGCCGAACCGATGATGGCGCTCAACCTCGGCACGCGCGGAGTCGCCGAGGCGATAGAACTCCAGGAGTACGCGAACCACCCCTCCGGGACCGCCCGGTCCGACCTCCGCATCGAGCACGGCGACAAGGACCCCTTCGGCATCCGCCTGTGGTGCCTCGGCAACGAGATGGACGGCCCCTGGCAGACCGGCCACAAGACGGCCGAGGAGTACGGGCGGGTCGCGGCGGAGACGGCGCGCGCCATGCGCCAGATCGACCCGGACGTGGAGCTCGTCGCGTGCGGCAGCTCCAACCAGGCGATGCCGACGTTCGCGGAGTGGGAGGCGAAGGTCCTCGCGGAGACCTACGACCTGGTCGACCACATATCACTCCACGCCTACTACCAGGAGCACGACGGCGACCGGGACTCCTTCCTCGCCTCGGCGGTGGACATGGAGTCGTTCATCGAGAACGTCGTCGCGACCTGCGACCACGTCGGCGCCCGCCTCAAGTCGCCGAAGAAGATCAACCTCTCGTTCGACGAGTGGAACGTCTGGTACCAGTCGCGTTCCCGGTCCGAGGTCGCGGCCCTCGACTGGCCGCAGACCCCGCGCCTCCTGGAGGACGTCTACTCGGTGACGGACGCGGTCGTCTTCGGCTCGCTCCTCATCGCGCTGCTGCGCCACGCGGACCGCGTGACGGTGGCGTGCCTCGCCCAGCTGGTCAACGTCATCGCCCCGATCATGACCGAGCCGGGCGGCCCCGCCTGGCGGCAGACGACGTTCTACCCGTTCGCGGCGGCCTCGAAGTACGGCCGCGGCGAGGTCCTCGACGTCCGCGTCTCGGGCCCCACGTACGACACACGGCGCCACGGCACGGCCGACCTCCTCCACGCCACGGCGGTCCGCGCCGAGGACGGCACGCTCACGGTCTTCGCGGTGAACCGCAGCCAGACGGAGTCGCTGCCGCTGGAAGTGGCCCTGAATGGGCTGGAGTTGGACGGTGTGATCGAACACAGCACACTCTCGGACACCGACCCGGAAGCCTGCAACACGCTCGCGGAGCCGGAGCGGGTGGTGCCGCACGCGGGCACGGGCACGTCACTGGAGGCAGGCACGCTCAAGGCGACGCTCGAACCGCTGTCGTGGAATGTGATCCGGTTGGCGTGACCGGAAGAACCGGGACTGTGACGTGGAACCGCGACATTTCCGTGGTTACGCGTCACAGTCCCCGTTCACAGTCCCGCCTGACCCCGCGAGCTACACCCTGGAGCTCTCCTTCGGCGCGGGCGCGGGTGAGCCCGTCACCACCAGCGAGCGCCGCCGCCCCCGCAGCGTGACCGTCACCCCGGCCCCCGCGAACGCCGCGCAGACCAGCAGCAGCGGCGTCCCCGATACGCCCCACATCGCCAGGCCCGAGCCCGCGAGGAGGGTGACCAGCGCCCAGCGCAGGGCCGGTCCTGAGATGCGGGTGGAGAGGAGGGCGCCGGCCACCACGCCCGGGATCGCGCCGATCAGCAGCGTGCCTGCCATGCCGAACGCGACGTCGCCGAAGAGCACGTGGCCGAGGGCCGCCGCCGCGACCACCGGGATGGCCTGTACGAGGTCCGTGCCGACCAGGTGGTTCGCCTTCAGCCGCGGGTGCGCCAGCATCAGCATCACGATGATCAGCGAGCCGGAGCCGACGGACGTCATGCCGACGATGAAGCCGCCGATCAGGCCGATGGCGAGGGTGGCCAGGGGGCGGACCGGGACGTGTGCGTCCTCCGCCTCGTTCGCGCCCGTGCCGCGCCGTGCGTCCAGCCACATCCGGGCCAGCATTCCGACGACCGCGAGGACGAGCGCGCCACCGATGACGTACTTCACGCGCTCCTGGAGTTGCTCTCCGTTACCGAGCAACCCCAGGCACAGTGCGCCGAGGACCGCCGCGGGCATCGCCGTCGGCAGCAGCCAGCGCACGATGTCCCAGCGCACGGTGCCCGCCCGCTGGTGCACCGCCGCTCCGAACGGCTTCATGAAGACAGAGGTCGCCAGGTCGCTGCCGATCGCGGCCGTCGGATTGACGCCGAACAGCATCACCATGATCGGCGTCATCAGCGCGCCGCCGCCCATGCCGGTGAGGCCCACCGCCACCCCGACGAGGGCGCCCGCGACGACTATCGCCCAGGAGAAGTCCATGTCGGCGACTGTACGCACCATCCCTATGGGAAAGGTAGGGAAGATCCAGGTGTCCCAGATGCTGGAAGGACGCGAGGTGATCAGGGGTGATCCACCGCACCGTGCGGCGCGAACGTCCACCACAATGTGCCCATGAGGATCTCCGCCCGCGCCGACTACGCCGTACGTGCCTGCCTGGAAATCACCGTTCATGCCGAGGGGGACGGCGTGCCGATCAAGGCCGAGGCCGTCGCCGCGGCCCAGGAGATTCCGCACAAGTTCCTGGAGGGGATCCTCAGCGATCTGCGGCGCGGCTGCATCGTCGTGAGCAAGCGGGGCGGCAACGGCGGCTATCTGCTCGCCCGCCCGGCCGCCGAGATCACCGTCGCCGACGTCGTGCGAGCGGTCGAGGGGCCCATCGTCTCGGTGCGTGGTGAGCGGCCGAACGCGCTCAGTTACACCGGTCCCGCCGAACCGCTGCTCCCGCTGTGGGTGGCGCTGCGGGCCAACGTGCGCAAGATCCTGGAGGGCGTCACGCTCGCCGACCTCGCGCACGACCGGCTGCCGGACCCGGTGAAGGAACTGGCCGAGGACCCCGCCGCCTGGCGCAACCCGTGAGGCTCATGCCCCCGTGGACCGTATGAGGCGGTCCACCGCCGCCGTGCCCGAGCTGTAGGTGGTCCCTCCGTATCGCTCGGGCACGGCGACTCCATTCCCGCTCCCCATGAGCGACTCCAGACCGGCCACCAGGCGCAGGACGTCCGGTTGGGGTCGCACCACGAGGCGCAGGAAACTGCTGGACGATCCGATCTTGTTGCCGCACTCGCGCACCAGGACGCCGTGCTCGGCGAGCAGCCGGTCGCGGACCGCCACCCCGTCGACCCCGTCCGGCAGGCGCACGTAGAGGAAGTTGCCCTGCGAGGGGTAGACGGTGAGCGGGCGCAGCCGGGCCAGGTGCCAGCGCATGTCCTGGCGGTCGCGGCACACCTGGCGGAGGCTGTCGGCGTACTCCTGGCGGTGCTCGCGGAGCATAAAGACCACCGTTTCCGCGAAGGAGTTGAGGTTCCACTTCGGCAGGGCGGACCGCAGTTTTCCCGCGAGGCCCGGGTTCGCGACGAGGTAGCCGAAGCGCACGCCGTGCAGGCCGAAGTTCTTGCCGAGGCTGCGCAGCACGATCACGTTCGGGCGGAGGACCGCCTCCTGTACGAGGCTGGGGTCCTGGCCGCCGTCGGCGTCAGCGAAGTCGAGGAACGACTCGTCGATCACGATCAGGTCGAGGTGGCGCAGCTCGTCGACGAGGGTGAGCAGGGCGCGGCGTGAGAGCAGGCCGCCGTCGGGGTTGTTCGGGTTGCAGATCACCGCGACCCGCGAGCCGCGCGCGTGGATGAACTCCGCGTACGCGGCCGGGTCGAGCGCGAACCCGTCGCGCTCCGGCAGCGGGAACATGTCGACCCGCTTGCCCGTCTCCATGGGCTGGTCCGTCCACCGGCCGAACGTCGGCACCGGCACGGCGAGGGAATCGCGGACCAGCAAGTGGTCGATCCAGGTGATGAGTTCGGTCGAGCCGTTGCCCATCGCCACGGTCTGCGGGTTGAGGCCGAGGACCTGGCACAGCTCGGCGGTGATGTGCTCGGCGCTGCTGGGGTAGTACGTCAGGATCTCGTGCAGTCGGGCGCGGAGTGTCTCCAGCATGGTGGGGGTGGGGAAGTAGGGGTTGCAGGGGATGCAGAAGTCGATGACCGCACCGTCGCCACCGCCGCCAGCCCCGGCGCGCGTCAGCTGGCCGTAGGACGGGGAGTGGGCCGTCGAGCCCTGGAACAGCGAGACGACGCTTCCGCTCATCAACTGCCTCCCATCGGACGGGTGTTGGTTGGGCATGAGTACGGGGGCGTGGCGGGTGGTGTTCAGTGGGTGGGGCGAATGTGACGTGCGTGACGCGGCAACCCGCGCCCCGCCCGCGGCGACTCACCGGTATGAAGCCATTCCCCCGCCATCGCGCCCCGCACAAGCGCCGTCTGCTCCCGGTACTCGCCGCCGCCGTGGCCGCCGCGACCGCCTACGCCCTCGTCCCGAGCAGCGCCTACGCCGCCTACCCCGGCTCGGGCGTGCTCACCGGCGACGTCTCGGTGCACGACCCGTCGATGGTCAAGACGTCGAGCGGCTACGTCGTCTACTCGACGCACAACGGCGTCGAGGCCCGCACCTCCACCGACCGCACGGCCTTCAAGCGCGCGGGCGCCGCCTTCACGTCGCTCCCGTCGTGGTGGTCGACGTACAACCCCGACAAGGACGTGTGGGCGCCCGACGTCTCGTACCACGGCGGGAAGTACCTGATGTACTACGCCGTCTCGACCTTCGGCTCGACGCACTCGGCGATCGGCTTCGCGTCCTCGCCGAGCGGACAGCCGGGCACCTGGACCGACCACGGCGTCGTGCACGCCACGACCACGTCGTCCGGCTACAACGCCATCGACCCGAACCTCTTCGTGGATGGCGACGGCAAGTGGTGGCTGTCGTTCGGGAGTTGGTCCTCAGGCATCAAGATGATCAGGCTCGACCCGTCGACCGGCAAGCAGTACGCCGCCGACAAGACCGTCCGCTCGCTGGCCGCGCGGCCGACCGGCACCAAGGCCGTCGAGGGCCCCGCGGTCGTCAAGCACGGCGCGTACTACTACCTCTTCGCCTCGTACGACACCTGCTGCGCCGGCACCTCGTCCACGTACAAGATCAAGGTGGGCAGGGCGAGTTCGCCCACGGGTCCCTACGTCGACAAGAACGGCGTACGGATGACGGAGAACGGCGGGACCGAGGTGCTCGCCACGCACGGCAAGTACATCGGGCCCGGCGGCCAGTCCGTGCTGTCGGACTCCGACGGCGATCTGCTCGTCTACCACTACTACGACGGGACGGACGGCGGGGCGCCCAAGATGGGCGTCAACCTGCTGAACTGGGGGAGTGGCTGGCCGGTCGCGTATTGAACCGGAACGCAACGAGCGGCCGGGACCCCGCAGGGCCCCGGCCGCTCGCGTGCTCAGAGAGAGTCAGACGCCGAACGAGTGCACCGTCGTCGTCCGGTACGTCTCGCCCGGTCGCAGCACCGTCGACGGGAACGACGGCTGGTTCGGGGAGTCCGGGAAGTGCTGGGTCTCCAGGGCCAGGCCGTCGCCCTGCCGGTAGGTGCGCCCCGACTGGCCGACGAGCGTGCCGTCGAGGAAGTTGCCGGAGTAGAACTGCAGGCCCGGCTGGTCCGTGGCGATCTTCAGGGTGCGGCCGGACGACGGGTCGCGCAGCGTCGCCACGAGGACGGGCTTCGCGGTGATGCCCTTGTCCATGACCCAGTTGTGGTCGAAGCCCTTCGCGGTGATCAGCTGCGGGTGGGCCGTGCGGATGTCGCGGCCGATGGGCTTCGCCTTGCGGAAGTCGAACGGGGTGCCCGCGACCTTCGCCAGCTCACCGGTCGGGATGAGGCCCGCGTCGGTGGGCGTGTAGCGGGAGGCGGCCAGCGTCAGCTCGTGGTCGTAGATCGTGCCGCTGCCCTCGCCCGCGAGGTTGTAGTACGTGTGGTTGGTGAGGTTCGCGACCGTCGGCTTGTCGGTCGTGGCCTCGTAGTCGATGCGCCAGTCGCCGCGCGCTGTCAGGGTGTACGTGACCGTCGTCTTCAGCGTGCCGGGGTAGCCCATCTCGCCGTCGACGGAGGTGTAGTGCATGTGCAGGCCGACGTCGGAGCCGGAGGTGAAGGGCTCGATGTCCCACACTCGCGTGTTGAAGCCCTTGGCGCCGCCGTGCAGCGAGTTCTCGCCGTCGTTGACGGAGACCTGGTAGGCCTTGCCGTCCAGCGTGAACTTCCCCTTGGCGATGCGGTTGCCGTAGCGGCCGATGGTGGCGCCGAAGAACGTGGTGCCCGCCACGTACTCCTCGATGGTGTCGTAGCCGAGGGAGACGTTCACGTACTTGCCGTGCCGGTCCGGGAGTTCGAGCGACTGGACGATGCCGCCGTAGTTCAGGACCTTCAGGCGCGTGCCGCCGTTCTCCAGCGACCAGCGGTAGATCTTCGTGCCGTCGGCGAGCTTGCCGAAGGGCTCCTTCACGGGCTTCCTGCTTCCGGAGGTGGTTCCCGAGGCGGCTCCCGATGCCTGTGCCGTGCCGCCGAGGGCGGTGGCTGCGACACCGGCTGCCGCGGCGGAGGCCATGACCGTACGTCTGCTCAGTTCCATCTGTGCGGCTCCTGAAAGTGAGTAACGAAACCGGACTTACGAACCGGACTTGCGCTTGTTCCATACGTCGAAGCCGACCGCGGCGAGCAGGGCGAGGCCCTTGATCACCGACTGCCAGTCGGAGCCGACGCCGAGCAGGTTCATGCCGTTGTTCAGCACGCCGAGGACGAGACCGCCGATGATCGCGCCGAGGATGGTGCCGACGCCGCCGCTCATCGACGCGCCGCCGATGAACGACGCGGCGATCGCCTCGAGTTCGAAGTTGAGACCCGCCTTCGGCGAGGCCGCGTTCAGCCGGGCGGCGACGACCAGACCCGCCAGGGCCGCGAGCACGCCCATGTTCAGGAAGACGTAGAAGGAGACCTTCTTGTCCTTCACGCCGGAGAGCTTCGCCGCCGGCAGATTGCCGCCGATCGCGTAGATGTGCCGGCCGAAGATCGAGTTGCGCATCACATAGCCGTAGCCGACCACCAGGACGCCGAGGATGATCAGGACGATCGGGGTGCCCTTGTAGCTGGCGAGCAGCAGCGTCACGACCGCGATCGCCGCGACGATCGCGACCAGCTTCAGCACGAACAGGTTGAACGGGACGACGTCCAGGGAGAATTCGCGCTGCCGACGCCGGTCGCGCAGCTCCTGCCAGACCACGGCGGCGGCGAGCAGGACACCGAGCAGCAGCGTGAGGTTGTGGTAGTTCGTGTTCGGGCCGACCTGCGGCAGGAAGCCGTTGCCGATCTTCTGGAGGCCGTCGGGGAACGGGCCGAGGGTCTGCCCCTTGAGCAGGATCTCGGTGAGCCCGCGCCACACCAGCATGCCCGCCAGGGTCACGATGAACGACGGTATGCCGCCGTACGCGATGAGCCAGCCCTGGATCGAGCCGGCGATGCCGCCCATCACCAGGCAGAGGATCACGGCGACGGGCCAGGAGATCTGATGGCTGACCGTGAGGACCGCGGCCATCGAGCCGACGAACGCCGTCAACGAGCCGACGGACAGGTCGATATGGCCCGCGATGATCACCAGCATCATGCCGATCGCGAGGATCAGGATGTAGCTGTTCTGCAGCACCAGGTTGGAGACGTTGCGCGGCAGGATCAGGTCGCCGTCGGTCCACACGGCGAAGACGGCGACCAGCAGGCCGAGCGCGATCAGCATCCCGTACTGGCGCATGTTGCGGCGCATGCCGGCGACGACCAGCTGGAGCAGGCCGCCCCCGGCCGCCTCGCCCGCCTTGCGCGGCGGCGGTGGCGGCGCGGCCGCCGGGATCTTGTCCGTCACGTTCGTGCTCATCGCGCTACCTCTTTGTCCTTCGTCATCAGGCGCATCAGCGATTCCTGCGTCGCCTCGGCCCGCGGCACCTCGCCGGTCAGGCGGCCCGCGGCCATCGTGTAGATGCGGTCGCACATGCCGAGCAGCTCGGGCAGCTCGGAGGAGATGAAGACGACCGCCTTGCCCTCGGCCGCGAGCTTGTCGATGACCGTGTAGATCTCGTACTTGGCGCCGACGTCGATGCCTCGCGTCGGCTCGTCGAGGATCAGGACATCGGGCCCAGCGAAGATCCACTTGCTGAGGACGACCTTCTGCTGGTTGCCGCCCGACAGCTTCCCGGCCCGCTCGAACACCGTCGGGGCCTTGATGTTCATCGACTTGCGGTAGCCCTCGGCGACCTGCCGCTCCTCGTGCTCGTCGACGACACCGCGCTTGGCGACCTTGCCCAGGGCGCTCATCGTGATGTTGCGGCCGATGGTGTCGATCAGGTTGAGGCCGTAGTGCTTGCGGTCCTCGGTGACGTACGCGATCCCGTGCCCGACCGCGTCGGAGACGTGCCGCGTACCGATCTCCTTGCCGTCCTTCAGGACCACGCCGCCCGCGTACCTGCCGTACGTACGCCCGAAGACGTTCATCGCCAGCTCGGTGCGGCCCGCGCCCATGAGACCCGCGATGCCGACGATCTCACCGCGGCGCACGGTGAGCGAGACGTCGTCGACGACCTTGCGCTCGCGGTCGATGGGGTGGCGCACCGTCCAGTTGCGGATCTCCATGGCCGGCGCCGCGCCCGCCTCCGGGTGGTGCGGGGTGCGCTCGGGGAAGCGGTGGTCGAGGTCCCGGCCGACCATGCCGGAGATGATCCGGTCCTCGGTGGTCTCGGGGGCCCGCACATCGAGGGTCTCGACGGTGCGCCCGTCGCGCAGGATCGTCACCGAGTCGGCGACCTTGCGGATCTCGTTCAGCTTGTGCGAGATGATGATCGAGGTGATGCCCTGATCCTTCAGCTCCAGGATCAGATCGAGGAGGGTATCGGAGTCCTCGTCGTTCAGGGACGCCGTCGGCTCGTCCAGGATGAGCAGCTTCACCTCCTTGGCGAGCGCCTTGGCGATCTCCACGAGCTGCTGCTTGCCCACCCCGATGTCGGTGACGCGGGTGTTGGGGTTCTCGTTCAGGCCCACCCGGCGCAGCTGGCGCGTCGCGTGTCCCAGGGTCTCGTGCCAGTTGATGAAGCCGCGGCTCGCGTGCTCGTTGCCGAGGAACATGTTCTCGGCGATCGACAGGAACGGCACGAGCGCCAGCTCCTGGTGGATGATGACGATGCCGCGCGCCTCACTGGCGTTGATGTCCTTGAACTCGCAGTGTTCCCCCTCGAAGAGGATGTCCCCTTCGTAACTTCCGTGCGGGTGGACGCCGGAGAGCACCTTCATGAGGGTGGACTTTCCGGCGCCGTTCTCCCCGCAGATGGCGTGGACCTCGCCGGGACGGACGCTCAGGGAGACGTCCGACAGCGCCTTGACGCCGGGAAAGGTCTTGACGATCGAGCGCATTTCCAGGACGGGTCCCGCCATGGTCGTGCCCTTCTCTGAGGCGTGGCAGGGGTTACTTCAGGCCCAGGTCGGACTTGGTGTAGTAGCCGCTGTCGATCAGGGTCTTCTGGTAGTTGGTCTTGTCGACGCTGACCGGGGTCAGCAGGTACGACGGGACGACCTTGGCGCCGTTGTCGTACGTCTTGGTGTCGTTGACCTTGGGCTTCTTGTCGTTGAGCACGTCGTCGACCATGTCCACCGAGACCTCGGCGAGCTTGCGGGTGTCCTTGTAGACGGTCGCGTACTGCTGGCCCGCGATGATCGACTTCACGGAGGCGACCTCGGCGTCCTGCCCGGAGACCACCGGCAGCGGCTTGGCCTTCGTGCCGTAGTCGTCGGACTTCAGCGCCGAGAGGATGCCGATGGAGATGCCGTCGTACGGCGAGAGCACCGCGTCGACCTTCGTGCTCTTGTACGTCGAGGTCAGGATGTCGTCCATGCGCTTCTGGGCGGTGGCGCCGTCCCAGCGCAGCGTCGTGACCTGGTTGAGCTTGGTCTGCCCCGACTTGACGACCAGCTGCTTCTTGTCGATGTACGGCTTGAGCACCGACATCGCGCCGTTGAAGAAGTACTTGGTGTTGTTGTCGTCGTTGGAACCGGCGAACAGCTCCAGGTTGAAGGGGCCCTTCTTGCCGCTGTCGAGGCCCAGCTTCTTGACGATCGCGCCGGCCTGCAGCTCGCCGACCTTCTCGTTGTCGAACGTCGCGTAGTAGTCGACGTTCTTCGAGTCCAGGATCAGGCGGTCGTACGCGATCACCGGAATGTTGGCGTCCTTCGCCTCCTGGAGCACGTTGGTGAGCGACTTGTTGTCGATCGAGGCGACGATCAGCGCCGAGACGCCCTGGGTGATCATGTTCTCGATCTGGGAGACCTGCTGGTCGGGGTCGTCCTCACCGAACGCCAGCTTGGTCTTGTACCCCTTCGCCTTCAGCGACTTGACAACGTTGTTGCCGTCGGCGATCCACCGCTCGGAGGACTTGGTCGGCATCGCGATGCCGACGGTGGAGCCCTTCGCGCTCTTCTTCTCGTCCTTGCTCCCGCCCTCGCCGCTCTGGCCGCAGGCGGACAGGGTGAGCGCGAGGGAGGCGGACGCGGCTATCGCGGTGAGAACGGCTCGACGGTTTCGCATGGTCATCATCCTTGATGTGTGAGTGCACAAATGCGGGCGGTGCGAAGTCCCTTGCGTGGAGCGTGGGTTGAACGAGTGGAGATGCGTTGGATTCTGCGCGGCCCTGTCCAGTTCTGGGAAGTTGCGTGCCCGGAACGTTATTGGCCCGTGTCGAACCGGCTCAGTGCTCCCGGCAGCCGCGAGCCCAGCGGCGACATCCCGCCGTCGGCCCCGTGCCGCGCCAGCAGGTCGAGCGCGAGCCGCCCCCGGCGCACGCGCTCACGGGCGGTGTCCAGCGTGACGTCGCGCAGCTGGGCCCCGTACGGGTAGATGGCGGGAGCCTTGGCGAGACCGAACTTCAGGTACAACGGGGCGCCACGGCGCACCAGTTCGGCGATCTCGTACATCCGGACATAGCCGCCGAGGTCGTCGGGCGCCTCGACGTACATGTCCATGGGCGCGGCGGAGACCCGGCGGATCTCGGTGAGGTGGGCGAGCGTGAGGTCGCTCGGCACGTTCAGCGAGTCGGCCCCGAGCCGCTCGTACACGGCGTACGAGGCGGGGTTCACGGGCCCGACGAGCGCGGACACCTTGAGGGTGGTGTCGGCCGGGATGATCCCTTGGCCGCGCGCCCGGTGCAGCGTCCACAGCACGCCTTCGTCGGCGACGAGCAGGCACTTCACGCCCAGCTCCGTCGCCCGCACGGCGTCCTCGACGCACCCGGCGACGGCGTCGTGCCCACGGGCGCGCAGCCCCGCGCCGCCCGAGTCGGTCCGCACGGAGGCTCCGGTGTCCCAGGAGCCGCGCGGGCCGGTGAACAGGCAGAGCTCGATGTCCCTTTCGGCGGTCGCCTCGACCATTTCCTGGATCTCGGAGTCCCGCAGCATCCAGATGCCGCTGCCCTGGCTGATCCGGTGGATGGGTACGTCGAGCCGCGAGGACTCCTTGAGCACGACGGCGACGGCCTCCGGCCCTTCGACGGAAGGGATCTCGGTACGCCAGGTGCCACCGTCGGGGAAGGCGTGCGGCGAGGTGTCGGCGGGCTCGCGCTCGGGGGCGCTGAGCCCGAGAGCGGAGAGCGCGGGTTCGCCGGGTCGGCGGGGTGTGTCGGTCACGGTGGTCCTTTTCGGTTGTTCGGTATTTCGGGCAAGGTTCGGATGTGCCGGGGGCGTCGGGCGCTGGTCGATCAAGCCCCGCTCCTGTACGAGAGCCCGCGGGGTGCGGGGCAGAGCCCTGCAAAACCCCGGTGCCGCAGGACTCCCGTGTGGCTAGGGCCGCAACAGCACCTTGCCGACCGCAGGGTCACCCGCCCCCACCCACTCGATCGCCTCGGCGAACCGCTCCAGCGGCACCTGATGCGTCACGAGCGGCAGCGGATCGAGCAGCCCCGCCCCGAACATCCGGACCGCATGCGCCCAGGCGTCCGGCGCGGCCCCGAACACGGTCCGCACCTCCACCTGCCGCACCACGAGATCCGTGGGATCGAGCCCCTCCGCCGCCCCGGCCGCCGGAATCCCGGTGAGCACGAGCCGCCCGCCCCGCCGCAGCAACGACGCGGCCGTACGCGCCGCGGAGGCGGATCCGGCGGTCTCGACGACGACGTCGAGGTCGTCCGGCAGCTCCTCGCTGCGCAGCCGGAAGCCGGTGGCCCCGAACTGCCGTGACAGGGCCTCCCGTTCACCCCGCGTCCCGACCACGACCAGCTCCGCCGGCGACGCGGCCGCGAGGAACTGCACGGCGAACATCCCGAGCGTCCCGGTCCCGACCACTCCCACCCGCTGCCCGGGCCTCGCCTCCGCCTTGAGCGCGGCGGCGGCGATGCACGCGGCGGGTTCGAGCAGTGCGGCGGCGGTGAGGTCGGCGTCGTCGGGCAGCGTGTGCAACAGCCGCGCCGGCAGCGTCAAGGTCGTGGCCATGGCGCCTGGTTGGGTGAACCCGGTCTCCTCGTACCCGTCGGTGCACAGCGTCGTCTCACCGGCGTGGCACCGCTCGCACACCTGGCAGTTGCGGAACCCCTCGCCGACGACCTTGCGCCCGGCCAGGGACCCCGGCACCCCGTCGCCCACCGCGTCGACGACGCCGGACCACTCGTGCCCGGGAGTCAGCGGGTAACGCACGTACCCCTCGGGCCGGTTGCCCTGGTACACCTCGCGGTCGCTGCCGCAGATCCCCACGGCGTGCACCCGCACCCGCGCCTCGCCGGGGCCCGGAGAGGCGGGCTCGTGCGGCACGACCCGGTGCTTCCCGGGCGCCTCGACGACGACGGCGGAACCGGCTACGGCGGAACTCACGAGCCCGCCTTCGGGTCGCGCTTCTCCCAGCCCTCGGCCCACAGGTCGAACCGGGCCTGCTGCTGCGGGAATTCGGCTGCGGCGTCGACGTCGAGCTCGACGCCGAGGCCCGGCTCGTGGGACAGCTCGAAGTAGCCGTCGACGACCTTCGGCGCGCCCTTCACGACCTTCTTGATCTCGGCGTCCGCGAAGTCGTTGAAGTGCTCGAGAATCTTGAAGTTGGGGGTGGAGAACCCCACTTGCAGCGAAGCGGCGGTCAGCACGGGCCCGCCCACATTGTGCGGAGCCACCAGCATGTAGTGCGTCTCCGCGGTGGCGGCCAGCTTCCGGGTCTCCCAGATGCCGCCGATGTGGCCGACGTCCGGCTGCAGAATGTCGACGGCCTGGCTCTCGAACAGCTCCCGGAACTCGATCCGGTCGTGGATCCGCTCGCCGGTCGCCACCGGCATCTCCACCTTCGCGGCCACCTTCTCCAGCGCCTTGAGGTTCTCCGGCGGCACCGGCTCCTCCAGCCACGCCGGGTTGAACGGTGCCAGGTCGCGGGCGAGCCGGATCGCCGTGGCGGGGGAGAACCGTCCGTGCATCTCCAGCATCAGCTCGGCCTCGGGCCCGATGGCGTCGCGCACGGCCTCGATCAACGACACCGCGTACAGGGACTGTTCGTGGTCGAGCTCGAAGTGCCCGGTGCCGAACGGGTCGATCTTCAGCGCCTTGTACCCGCGCTCCACCACCGTCTGCGCGGCCTTGTGGTACGCCTCCGGCGTGCGCTCGGTGGTGTACCAGCCGTTCGCGTACGCCTTGACCCTGTCGGTCACCTTGCCGCCGAGCAGCTGCCAGACCGGTACGCCGAGGGCCTTGCCCTTGATGTCCCAGCAGGCCATCTCGATCACGGCGATGCCGGACATGACGATCTCGCCGGCCCGACCGTAGTCGCCGTACTTCATCCTCCGTACGAGGTCCTCGACGGCGAACGGATCGGAGCCGACAATGTGGTTGGCCTGGGCCTCGTGCAAGTAGCCGACGAGCGCGTCGGTGTGGCCCAGCATCCGGGTCTCGCCGACACCGGTGAGTCCCTCGTCGGTGTGCACCTGTACGTAGGTCAGGTTCCGCCACGGAGTCCCGACCACGTGCGTGCTGATTCCCGTGATCCGCAAGGCAGTTGCCCCCTGTGCTGTTCGAAATTTCGTCACACGTTCGAAATGCTGGCGAGACAGTAAATCGGGCCCTCCGGGGTGTCAATGGGTCCGTGCCGGTCCGCGGACGATCGGCTTGCGCCACTTTCCGTACAGAAGTTTCACAGGACAGGCTTTTCCCTCCACCGGCCCGCCGCTTAGCCTCCGTTGGTCATGGACTACTGCCATCCCTGTGGACGACATCTCAACGGCGCCTTCATGTGCCCGGGTTGCGGCACGCCGGTCGACGCCGTGCGTGCGTACGGGGAGTGGATCGCCGCGCAGGACGCGGAGGTCGAAGAGGCGGCGGACCAGGAGGCCGGTCCTGTCCGGGTGCGGGGCAGGCGCCGCGCGCACCGCTTCGTTCGCCCTCGGCGGCGGCGGGCCCTCCTCGCCACGGCGGGTATCGCGCTCGTCGCCGGCGGCGTCGGCCTCGGCGTCGCTCAGCTCGGCGAGGGGTCCCTGGGCGACGGTTCCCACACCCAGGCGGCCCCCGACATATCCGCCGCCCCTACGAAGGGCGCCGACACCGTGTCCCCGTCCGCCACGGCAGAGCGCTCCACCCCGCCCGCGTCCCGCGCCTCGCGTACGTCATCGGCCCCCGCCTCGAAGTCGCCGCGGCCGGAGCGCACGCGGGCCTCCTCCGGACCGGTGGACGCCGAGGCGACGCACCGGGCGACCCGGTCCGCGCCTGCCACGTCCGAGCCCGGCTCCTCCGCGAGCTCCCGGCCGACGCCCTCGGCCTCCCGCTCGCCGTCCGCCACGCCCACGGCCGAGCCGGACCCGTCGGCCACCTGCGACCGCTTCCTGTGGTGGTGCACGTAGGGCCTGGTGGTGTGTGCGGGGCCGGGGCTCAGTCCGTCCCGACGTCCACGCCGAGCATCCGCCGCAACATGTCCCGGAACGCCACCCGCTCATCCTGTGACAGGCCGGACAGGGGCTCCCGCGCGAAGTCGAGCGACTCGCGCAGGGCCCGCGCGGTCCGCCGTCCCTCCGCGGTGACGGCGGCCACCTTCACCCGGCGGTCGCCCGGCGAGGGCTGCCGCTCCACGAGGACGCGGGCCTCCAGGCGGTCCACGATCCCCGTCACGTTCGACGGCTCGCACTTCAGCCGCTGCGCCACCTGCCGCATCGGCAGCGGCCCCAGGGAGAGCAGCCCGAGCACCCGCGCCTGCGCCCCGGTGAGCCCGTGCCGCGAGGCGGCCTCCTCGTACTCCTGGTGGTAGCGCGCGACGATCTCCCCGATCAGCTCGACGACCTCGAGGGTGAGCAGGTCCGTGCGGGGGGAACTCGGTGCGGTCATGTACTCCAGCGTACCCAGTTGCTTGACATCATGAAATATTCAGGAGCATTGTTGTTTCAGGTACTGAAGTATTTTTTGCATGCTTCGGCCCACGTGCTTCCGCCCCCTCGACAAAGGATCAGCGCATGACCGCCGACACCCCCCAGATCCCCGCCACCGGCCGCGAGTGGGTACTGACCAGCCGCCCCGTCGGCTGGCCGAAGCCCGAGGACTTCGAGCTGCGCGAGGCCCCGGTGGCCGAGCCGGGCCCCGGCCAGGTGCTGGTCAAGAACCTGTACGTCTCCGTGGACCCGTACATGCGCGGCCGGATGAGCGCCGCGAAGTCGTACGTCGCCCCGTACGAGCTGGGCAAGCCCATGCAGGCCGGTGCCGTCGGTGTCGTCCTGGCCTCGAACGACGAGGGCGTGTCCGTCGGCGACCACGTGCTGCACTTCTTCGGCTGGCGCGAGTACGCGACGTTCGACGCGAAGCAGGCCGTGAAGGTCGACCCGGACGCCGCGCCCCTGTCCACGTACCTCGGTGTCCTCGGCATGACGGGCCTCACCGCCTACGCGGGCCTGCTGCGCACGCTGGACTTCAAGGAGGGCGACAGCGTCTTCGTCTCCGGCGCCGCGGGCGCGGTCGGCGGCCAGGTCGGCCAGATCGCCAAGCTCAAGGGCGCCTCGCGGGTCATCGGCTCGGCCGGCTCGGACGAGAAGGTCAAGGTGCTCCTGGAGGAGTACGGCTTCGACGCCGCCTTCAACTACAAGACGGGCGATGTCCACACGCTCCTGAAGGAGGCCGCTCCCGACGGTGTCGACGTCTACTTCGACAACGTCGGCGGCGACCACCTGGAGGCCGCCATCGCCCGCCTGAACCGCGACGGCCGCATCGCCATCTGCGGCGCCATCTCCGTCTACAACAGCACGGAGCCGGCCCCCGGCCCGCGCAACCTCTCCCGCCTCATCCAGACCCGCGGCCGCATCGAGGGCTTCCTCGTCGGCGACCACTACGACCTGCAGCCGCAGTTCGTGCAGGAGGTCGGCGGCTGGGTCCGCTCCGGCGAGCTCAAGTACCGCGAGACGGTCGTCGAGGGCATCGAGAACAACCTGGAGGCGTTCCTCGGGGTACTGCGCGGCGACAACACCGGAAAGATGGTCGTCAAGCTCTGAGCTCCGCGGCGGGGTGAGTGACCCCCGCCACATCCATTGATTCCATGATTCGGTAACCTCGTTCCGCACAACGAAAGAGTCATACGCGCGAACGAGGGAGCCGGTCATGGCCATCACGCAGTCCGACGTCGTCTACACCGCCACCGCCACCGCGGAGAACGGCCGCGACGGCCGCGTCTCCACCAGCGACGGCAAGCTCGACCTCGTCGTCAACCCGCCCAAGGAGCAGGGCGGTTCGGGCGAGGGCACCAACCCCGAGCAGCTCTTCGCGGCCGGCTACAGCGCCTGCTTCCAGGGCGCGCTCGCCGTCGTCGCCCGCCAGGAGGGCGTCGACGTCTCCGGCTCGACCGTCACCGCCAACGTCGGCATCGGCAAGAACGACGACGGCTTCGGCATCATCGTCGAGATCTCGGCCGCGATCCCGAACGTGGACGCGGCCGCCGCCAAGTCCCTGATCGAGAAGGCCCACCAGGTCTGCCCGTACTCCAAGGCGACCCGCGGCAACATCACGGTCACGCTCTCCGTCTGAGCTTGATGTGCGGTCGGGCCCGTCCCGTAGGGTTGCGCCATGCGTGATCTCGGGGCGGGCTTCGGCTATTTGATGAAGGGGCAACGTTGGGTTGCCCAGCACGGAAAGCAGTACGGCTGGGGCCTGCTGCCGGGGTTGATCACCCTTGTCCTGTACGCGGCAGCGCTGGTCTGCCTCGGCGTCTGGGGCGGCGACTTCGTCTCGTGGTCCACGCCGTTCGCCGACGGCTGGACGTCCCCGTGGCAGGGCCTGTTCCGCGGCTTCCTCACGGCGGTCCTGTTCGCCCTCGCCCTGCTCCTCTCGGTGCTCACCTTCACCGCGGTGACCCTGCTGATCGGCCAGCCGTTCTACGAGTCGCTGTCCGAGGAGGTCGACCGGGCCGAGAGCGGTGGCCACGCGCCGGAGTCCGGCCTCTCGCTCATGCGTGAACTGTGGATCTCCGCGCGTGACAGCCTGCGGCTGCTCGTGCGCGCCGTCCTGTGGGGGATCCTCCTCTTCGCGCTCGGATTCATCCCCTTCGTCGGCCAGACCGTCATCCCGGTCATCGGCTTCTTCGTCACCGGCTACTTCCTCACGGAGGAGCTGACGTCGGTGGCGTGGCAGCGCCGGAACCGCGAAGTCCGTGAGCGGCTCGCCGTGTTGCGCTCGCGGCGGGGCCTGGCCTGGGGCTTCGGTACGCCGCTTGCCCTCGCCTTCCTGGTCCCGTTCGTCGCGGTGTTCCTGATGCCGGGGGCGGTGGCCGGCGCGACGCTGATGGTCCGCGAACTTGAGGGTGAGTCGGAGGCCCAGGCGCCGGCACACGCACAGGCCCCGGGCCCCGAGGCGCAGTGGCCGGCCCCTCATGGCCAGGGCTGGTCCAACTAGCCCTCCACGGCGAGCAGTTCCAGGAAGTCGCGCACCGCGCCGGGCATGTCCACGGCCTCCGGGTCGAGCAGCCACTGGTACTGCAGGCCGTCCAGCACCGCGACGAGGAGCGGCGCGGCCCGCTCGGGCGTGAGCCCGCCGGGCAGCCGCTCCCCGTACTCGGCGCGCAGCACCTCGGCCATCGACCCCCGCACCTCGGCGTAGCGCCGCGTGAAGAACTCCCGCGCGGGGTGCCCCTCGGTCACCGACTCGCCGAGCAGCGCCGAGAAGGTCTGCACGATCCCGGGCCGCATCGCGTTGTACTCGACCAGCGTGCCGAGCAGATCGAGCCGCCACTGGCTTCTGGGCACCGAGTCCCACTGGTCGCGCTCCTCAAGGACGGCGACGAGCAGCGCCTCCTTGGTGGGGAAGTGGTGCAGCAGCCCCTGCTGGGTCAGCCCCACGCGCTCGGCCACCGCCGCCAGGCTCGCGCCCCGGTAGCCGCGCTCGGCGATGACGTCGAGCGCGGACCGCAAGATCTCGGCCCGACGTTCCTGGCTCCTGGCGGTCCTGGTGCTGCTCATGCGGTCACCGTACGACACGGCCGGGGCGCCCCTTTGAGCCATAGGTAACGACAAGATAACGGAACCTACCGCTCTACAGGTGGCGGGTGCAGGATGGAGGCGCCCAGACTTCGACGAGGAGGTGCCGGCATGGCGCAGCAGGCGGACGACGGTAGGGGGCGGGCCGACAGGGCCCGCGAGACGGCGGTCGAGGCCGCGCTCGGCAAGCTCGATCTGGACACCAAGGCCCGACTGCTCGGCGGCCAGGACATGTGGTCGCTGCCCGCGGTCCCCGAGATCGGCCTCACGTCCCTCGTCATGTCCGACGGCCCCATCGGCGTACGCGGCGTGCGCTGGAGCGCCGACGACCCGTCGATCGCGCTGCCGTCCCCGACCGCGCTCGGCGCCACCTGGGACCCGGAACTCGCCCGCCGCGCCGGTGTCCTGCTCGCCCAGGAGGCCCGCCGCAAGGGCGTCCACGTGCTGCTCGCCCCGACCGTGAACCTGCACCGCTCCCCGCTCGGCGGCCGCCACTTCGAGACGTACAGCGAGGACCCGTACCTCGCCGGGCTCATGGGCAGCGGCTACGTCCAGGGCGTGCAGTCCGGCGGCGTCGGCACGACCATGAAGCACTACGTGGCGAACGACGCCGAGACGGACCGCTTCACGGTGAACAACCTGGTCTCCGAACGGGCCCTGCGCGAGCTGTACCTGGCGCCCTTCGAGGCCATCGTCAAGAACGCCCGCCCGTGGGGCGTCATGACCGCCTACAACGCGGTCAACGGCACGAGCATGACCGAGCACAGCCACCTCGTGAACGACATCCTGCGCGGCGAGTGGGGCTTCGACGGCTTCAACGTCTCCGACTGGATGGCCGCCCGCTCGACCGTCGGTGACATCAAGGGCGGCCTGGACGTCGCGATGCCAGGACCGCTGACGGTGTACGGCCCGGCGCTGGTGGCGGCCGTCCGCTCCGGCGAGGTCGACGAGTCCGAGGTCGACGCGGCCGTACGCAACGTGCTGCGGCTCGCCGCCCGCGTCGGCGCCCTCGAAGGCGCCGAACCCGCCGTCTCTCCTTCAGAGCTGCCGGGGGAGGTCGACGGCGAGTCCCTGGCCCGCGAGATCGCCCACCGCGCCTTCGTCCTCGTCCGCAACTCCGGTGTGCTGCCGCTGCGTTCGGACGCCCGGGTCGCCCTCATCGGGGCCGCGGCGCGTGACGCCCGCGTCCTCGGCGGCGGCTCCGCCACCGTCTTCCCGCCCCGGATCGTCTCGCCACTCGACGGCCTGAGCGTCGCGCTGCCATCCCTGACCTACAGCGTCGGCGCCGACCCGAGCGACGAACTCGCCGTCGCCGACAAGGGGTTCACGCTCCGCGCCGTCTGCCGCGACGCGGAAGGCACCGTCCTCGGCGCGGGCACGCTCCCGAACGGCCAGGTCCAGTGGCTCGGCAGCGACCTGCCGGCCGGTGTCACCCACGAGGCGCTGCACAGCATCGAGATCAAGGGCACCTTCACCCCGCGCGAGAGCGGCGCCCACGCCTTCGGCACCCGCGGCCTCGGCGCCTTCACCCTCACCGTCGACGGCACCGTCCTGTACGAGGGCGTGCAGACCATGGGAGCCGAGTCCGACCCCTTCGAGGCGTTCTTCGGCGCCCCGGAGGAGCGCGGCAGGGTGACCCTGACGGAGGGGCGGCCGGTCGAGGTCTCGCTCTTGCACACCCTCGACAAGTCCCTCGCCATGCCGCTGCCCGCCGTGCTGTTCAGCCTCGTGCACCTCGACCCGCGCCGGGACGAGGACGCGCTGCTCGCCGAGGCCGTCGCCGCCGCGCGCGACGCCGAGGTCGCCGTCGTCGTGGTCGCCACCACGGACCGCGTGGAGTCCGAGGGCTTTGACCGCACCGACCTGCGACTCCCCGGCCGCCAGGACGAATTGGTGCGCGCCGTGGCCGCCGCCAACCCGAACACCGTCGTGGTCGTCAACTCCGGCTCCCCGGTGGAACTGCCGTGGCGCGAGGACGTCGCCGCCGTACTGCTGTCCTGGTTCCCCGGCCAGGAGGGCGGCGCCGCCCTCGCCGACGTCCTCACCGGAGCCGAGGAACCGAGCGGCCGCCTCCCCACCACGTGGGGCCCACTGGCCGACGCCCCGGTCACCCAGGTGACACCGGTGGACGGCGAACTCCCGTACACCGAGGACGTCTTCATCGGCTACCGCGCCTGGGAGAAGTCGGGCGCGGCCCCCACGTACCCCTTCGGCCACGGCCTCGGCTACACCGACTGGACGTACGAGTCCCTTCAGGTGCAAGGCACCACGGCGACGGTCCGCGTCCGCAACACGGGGGAGCGGGCCGGTCGCGAGGTCGTCCAGGTGTACGTGTCACCGGCCGAACGCGACGAACAGCGGCCGACACGGTGGCTCGCGGGCTTCGCGAACGTGACGGCGGCCCCGGGCGAGACCACGGAGGCCGTCATCGACCTCCCGCGCCGCGCCTTTGAGGTCTGGGACGAGAGCGCGGGCGCATGGTCCGTCGCCACGGGCTCGTACGAGGTCGTCGCAGGCCGTTCTCTCACGGACGCTCGGGTATGCGCCACCATGTCAAGCCCCTGCGGCGATTGAGCAGCGGGGTCCGGGGCGGAGCCCCGAGACGTCAACCCCGGACCCCGAACCGATACACCGTCTCCGACCGATACACATCCCCCGGCCGAACCACCGTCGACGGAAACTCCACCCGGTTCGGCGAATCCGGAAAGTGCTGCGTCTCCAACGCGATCCCGTCACCGGGCGCGAACGGCACCGCCTCGTCGAACCCGTCCGACGTGTACAACTGCACCCCCGGCTCCGTCGTGGCAACACTCAACACCCGCCCCGACGCCGGATCGTGCAACTCGGCCACCTCCACCGCCTCGTCCCCGACGCCCTTGTCGAGCACGTAGTTGTGGTCGTACCCGGCCTCGACCTTCCGCCCCTCTCGGAAGTCGAACCGCGTCCCGGTCACGTCCATCAGCTCACCGGTCGGAATGAGCTCCTCGTCGACGGCCGTCACGCGCCCGGCATCGATCCGCAGTTCATGACCGCCCACCGCGCTCCCGGACGCGGCCCCGCCGAGATTCCAGTACGTGTGGTTGGTCAGGTTCACCGGCGTCGCCGCGTCGGTGACGGCCTCGTACGAGACCCGCAGCACACCGCCCGCCTCCAGCCCGTACGTCACCGAGACCTCGACCCGCCCGGGGAACCCCTCCTCGCCGTGCGGCGACACACGGCTCAGCCGCACCCCGTGGTCCCCGACGGCCTCCGCGTCCCACACCCGCTTGTCGAAGCCGCGCTCGCCGCCGTGCAGCGCGTTCGGCCCGTTGTTCCGCGCGAGGTGGTAGATCCGCCCGTCCAGCGGGAACCGGCCGCCCGCGATCCGGTTCGCGTACCGCCCGACGATCGCGCCCAGATACGGCTCCGGGTGCGTCAGATACCCGTCCAGATCGGCGAACCCGAGCACCACGTCGGCCACGGCGCCGTCCCGGTCGGGCACCTCCACCGACTGCAGGACCCCGCCGTACGTCAGGATGCGTACCCGCACATCGTCCCGCTCCAGGGTCCAGCGGTGGACGGGTGTGCGGTCGGTGTCGGGCAGGGTGCCGAAGAGTTCGCTGCGCATGATCGCGACCCTACGCCCGCACGCTCGGGCCCCGGCCGGGAGGCCGCTACGGCCGTGACGGCCGCTCGGCCGTCACGCCGCGGTACGCGAGTGCCGCGAGCCGGGCCTGCCCGTTCACGCTCGGGTGGAACCAGTCCCACTCGCTCAACTGCGTCTGCCCGAACTTGTACCCGAACACGGCCCCGCCGTCGTACCGGCACTTCTTGTCCTTCGCGCAGACCTCGCGCAGCACCTCGTTGTACGCCACCACACGCGCCTGCACGGAGTCCCGCCGCGCGGTGGCCGCGGAGTTCAGATCGTCCGGATCGGCCAGCATCGACGCGCAGATGCCGAGCTTCCACACCTGCTTGCCCAGCGGGTTCGCCCGCCCCTGCGACCAGAGCCGCTTCAGGTCCGGCACGCTCAGTACGTACACCTGCGCCTTGGGCGCCGTGCGCCGCAACTGCCGCAGGGATTCCTGGAAGTCGGCCCGGAAGTCCGCGACAGGGGTCATTCCGGCGGCCGACGGCCGGCACGCGTCGTTCGACCCGGCCATGACCGTCACCAGCTCCGGCTTCTCGGACGCCGCCCGGTTCATCTGCTCGGGCAGATCGGCCATCCGCGCCCCGGTCCGCGCATGGTTCCAACTGTGCGTCCTGGCGCGGCTCTCACCGAGCAACCGCACGGCCAGACTCTTGACCGACCTGTCCGTCCCCGTCGCCCACGACACCTTGGGGCAGTCGGAGAGCACCGAGCAGGCGTCGAAGCCGCGCGTGATCGAGTCACCCACCGCGGCAACCGAACGAGGCTTGGTGTCCCACGTGGGAGTGGGCTTGGGCGAGGGCTTCGCGGCGCTCGGGGAGCCGGAAGGGCCGGGGGAGTTGCCGCCCGTGGCGTCGCACGCGGCGAGCGAGGCGACACCGCACACGGCCGCCGTCACGGCGGCGACAGCGGCCCGAACGGCGAACGGCCGGTCACTACGCTTCCGCATCGGCCCTCCTGCCCTCTCGCTGGCCCTCACCGGCCCCGGTTGCGTCCCGCCGGGTGAAAGGTCGGTGTTTGTGGGCCCCGGGACCGACAGTACGTCACACTCCTCGCGCTGCTGCGCGATAGCCTCGCCCCGGGATCCCCGGTCGACCCACTGGGAGCCCGCTGTACCGGTTCCGCTAAATTACTACACGTCAGATGTGTCCCTTTTTGTCTGGACCTTTTCGTTCCGGACAACGGGGGAAGAAGGCTCGGCACGGGCGCGAGGCCGCTGGGGAAGGCGAACCTCGACCCACACTGGAGGTCCCGGTGACGACACGTGGAGTTCTGTACGTGCACTCCGCTCCGCGCGCGCTGTGCCCGCACGTCGAATGGGCGGTCGCGGGCGTACTCGGCGCGCGCGTCAGCCTCGACTGGATCAGGCAGCCCGCGGCGCCGGGCACCTGGAGATCCGAGTTCTCCTGGCGGGCCGAGGCGGGCACCGCGGCGAAGCTGGCCTCCGCACTGCGCGGCTGGCACCTGCTGCGCTTCGAGGTGACGGCCGAGCCCTGCGCCGCCGCCGAGGGCGAGCGCTACAGCGCCACCCCCGAACTCGGCATCTTCCACGCCATCACCGGCATCCACGGCGACATCCTCATCCCGGAGGACCGCCTGCGCGCCGCACTGACCCGCTCCAAGGCCGGCGAGACGGACCTGGAGGCCGAACTCGCAGGACTCCTCGGCAAGCCCTGGGACGACGAACTGGAGCCCTTCCGCTACGCCGGCGAGGGCGCCCCGGTGAGGTGGCTGCACCAGGTGGTGTGAGGCGGCCGGTTTCCTGGGGGGGGATTTGCTTTTCCGGGGCGCAAGGATCTGCTTTTCAGGGGCGCGGGGAACTGCGCAAACCCACAGCGGATCCGCACCCGCAAACACCGGTCATGCCCCACACATACGCACGCGAATAACGAAGTGGGCCCGCCCAGTACCCCAGGGCGGGCCCACTCCCACGTTCAGCGGAGCGCTAGATCGTGCGGAAGGCCAACACCACGTTGTGCCCACCGAAGCCGAACGAGTCGTTCAGCGCGGCGATCCGGCCGTCGACCGGCAGCTTGCGCGCCTCGCCGCGGACGACGTCGGCGGTGCCTTCGGCCTCCGGGTCGAGGTTCTCGACGTTGATGGTCGGCGGGGCCAGTCGGTTGTACAGCGCGAGCACCGACGCCACGGACTCGACGCCACCGGCGCCGCCGAGCAGATGCCCGGTCATCGACTTGGTGCCGGAGACGGCGAAGTGGTCGGCGTCGTCACCGAACACCTTGCGCAGCGCCTTCAGTTCGGCGATGTCACCGGCGGGCGTCGACGTCGCGTGCGCGTTGACGTGCACGATCTCGGCCGGGTCCAGGTCGGTGTTGTCCAGCAGGTTCTGCAGGGCGTGCGCGATGCCGCGGCCCTCCGGCTCCGGCTGCACGATGTCGTGACTGTCGGCGGAGATGCCCTGGCCGACCGCCTCCGCGTAGACGCGGGCGCCGCGCGCGGCGGCGTGCTCGGCCGACTCCAGGATGACGACGCCGGCGCCCTCGCCGAG
This sequence comes from Streptomyces endophyticus, assembly GCF_035798155.1. Classification (NCBI taxonomy): domain Bacteria; kingdom Bacillati; phylum Actinomycetota; class Actinomycetes; order Kitasatosporales; family Streptomycetaceae; genus Streptomyces; species Streptomyces endophyticus. The sequence goes on from NZ_JAOZYC010000196.1 coordinate 140,297, forward strand.
GACGAAGCCGTCCCGGGCCGTGTCGTAGGGGCGCGACGCACCCTGCGGGTCGTCGTTGTTCTTGGACATCGCCATCATGTTGCCGAACGCGGCGATGGGCAGCGGGTGGATGGCCGCCTCCGTGCCGCCGCAGACGACGACGTCGGCGCGGCCGGTGCGGATCATCTCGATGCCGTAGCCGATGGCCTCGGCGCCAGAGGCGCAGGCGGAGACCGGCGTGTGCACACCCGCGCGGGCGTTCACGGCCAGGCCCACGTTGGCCGAGGGGCCGTTGGGCATCAGCATCGGCACGGTGTGCGGGGAGACGCGGCGTACGCCCTTCTCCTTCAGCACGTCGTACTGGTCGAGAAGCGTGGTCACGCCGCCGATGCCGGACGCGATGACGGCGCCCAGCCGGTCGGGGTCGACACTCGGGTCGTCGCCCGCCTTGTCGGTGAAACCGGCGTCGGCCCACGCCTCCTTGGCGGCGATCAGCGCGAACTGAGCGGACCGGTCCAGCTTGCGGGCCTGCGGGCGGGGGATGACCTCGCCCGGCTCCACGGCGACCGGCGCCGCGATGCGAACCGCCTGGTCGGCGGCCCACTCCTGGTCCAGGGGCTTGACGCCGGAACGTCCGGCGACCAACCCCTCCCAGGTGGATGTCGCGTCGCCACCCAGCGGTGTGGTTGCGCCGATACCGGTGACGACCACGGTGCGATTGGTCGAGCTCACAGGAATTCTTTCTCCAACGGATCCGAGGGATTCAGAGGCGCCACCGCCGGGTGGCGGAGCGACTGACCATGGGCTGAGGCTGTGGCTCAGGCCTGGTGGTCGAGGATGTACTTCGTGGCGTCGCCGACGGTCTTGAGGTTCTTGACGTCGTCGTCCGGGATCTTGACGTCGAAGCGCTCTTCGGCGGCGACGACGACCTCGACCATGGACAGCGAGTCGACGTCCAGGTCATCGGTGAAGGACTTGTCCAGCTGGACGTCCTCGGTGGGGATCCCGGCGATCTCGTTCACGATCTCGGCGAGACCGGCGACGATCTCTTCCTGAGTGGCGGCCATTGTGGCGCTCCTTCGGTGTGTATCCAGAGGGTGTGGCGGCATCTGTACGGATCCGAGGATCCGGACGAGTTGCCTAGGGGAGGGTAACGACCGTGGCGGCGTACACGAGACCCGCCCCGAAGCCGATGACGAGCGCGGTGTCGCCGCTCTTCGCCTCGCCGGTCGCCAGAAGCCGCTCCATCGCGAGCGGAATCGAGGCGGCCGACGTGTTGCCGGTGGTGCGGATGTCACGGGCGACCGTGACATGCTCCGGCAGTTTCAGAGTCTTCACCATCGAGTCGATGATCCGCTCGTTGGCCTGGTGGGGAATGAAGACATCCAGGTCGTCCGGGCTGATCCCGGCCGCGTCCAGCGCCTGCTGGGCGACCTTCGCCATCTCGAACACGGCCCAGCGGAAGACCGCCTGGCCCTCCTGCGTGATCGCAGGGAACTTGACGTTGCCCTGGGAGTCCAAGGGCAGCTTCGTGATATCTCCCACGTGGAACTCGTTCCAGGGCACGGTCTGCTTGATCGTGCCGGCCTTGTCGCCCTCGGAGCCCCACACGGTCGGGCCGATCTCGGGCTCCTGGGACGGGCCGACGATCACGGCACCGGCACCGTCACCGAACAGGAAGGCCGTCGCGCGGTCCTCCAGGTCGGTCAGGTCGGACAGCCGCTCCACGCCGATGACCAGCACGTACTCCGCGCTGCCCTCGACGATCATGCCCTTGGCGAGCGTGAGGCCGTAGCCGAAGCCCGCACAGCCCGCGGAGATGTCGAACGCGGCGGCCTTGTCCGTACCGAGCTTGTCCGCGATCTCCGTCGCGATGGCCGGCGTCTGCGCGAAGTGCGAGACGGTCGACACGACCACGGAGCCGATCTGCTCCGGACGGATGCCCGCGTCGGCGATGGCCTTGCCGGACGCCTCGACCGACATCATCGCCACGGTCTCCTCGTCACTGGCCCAGTGACGGGTGGCGATGCCGGAGCGCGAGCGGATCCACTCGTCGGACGAGTCGATCGTCTCGAGGATCACCTCGTTCGGCACGACCCGGGTCGGACGGTAGCCACCGACGCCGAGGATGCGCGCGTACGGGGCACCCTTGCTGGGCTTGATCTTCGACATGCTGCTCGGATCTCCTTGTCAGGCCGTGGCTGCTGCGGCTACTTCGGCGATCAGGGCGCGGGCTGCGTCGAGGTCGTCGGGGGTCTTCAGGGCGAGGGTCTTGACGCCCGGGAGCGCGCGCTTGGCGATCCCGGTGAGGGTGCCGCCCGGGCACACCTCGATGAGCGCGGTCACACCGAGCTCCTGGAACGTCTCCATGCACAGGTCCCAGCGGACGGGGTTCGCGACCTGGCCGACCAGGCGGGAGACCACCTCGGCGCCGGACGCGACGGCCTTGCCGTCCTTGTTCGAGACGTACGCGACCGTGGGGTCGGCGGGGGCCAGCTCCTTGGCGGCCTCCTCAAGCTTCGCCACGGCAGGTGCCATGTGCCGGGTGTGGAACGCGCCCGCCACCTTCAGCGGCACCACGCGGCGCACGCCCTCGGGCTTGTCGGCCTCAAGGGCGGCGAGCTCCTCCAGCGTGCCGGCGGCGACGATCTGGCCCGCGCCGTTCACATTCGCCGGAGTCAGGCCCAGCTTCTCCAGATGCTGCACGGTGACCTCGGGGTCGCCGCCGAGCAGCGCCGACATCCCGGTCTCCGTGATCGCCGCGGCCTCCGCCATGGCCAGACCACGCGTGCGCACGAGCTTCAGAGCGGTGGTCTCGTCGAGCACTCCCGCGAACGTCGCGGCGGTGATCTCACCGACGCTGTGCCCCGCCACGGCGCCCGGCGCGACATCGCCGAGCGCGGAGGCCGAGAGCAGTCCGGCCGCGACAAGGAGCGGCTGGGCCACGGCCGTGTCACGGATCGCGTCCGCGTCGGCCTGCGTGCCGTAGTGGGCAAGGTCGAGGCCGATGGCGTCGGACCACGCGGCAACGCGGTCCGCGGCACCGGGGAGTTCGAGCCAGGGAGTCAGGAAGCCGGGCGTCTGGGCGCCTTGGCCGGGAGCGACGAGTACGAGCACTCTCACACTCTCTCTTGGGGACGGGTCGGGCCGCCGGTGGGGACAGGGACGAAGAACCGAAGGGGGAATTGTAGACCCCCGACAAAAGCCTACGACTGGGGATCGGCCTCGGCCAGACGCCCCAGGATGAGGGCGATGCGCAGGGTGAACGCCGAGCGGACATCCGAAGGCGACCACCCGGTGACGTCGGTCACACGTCGAAGCCGGTAGCGGACGGTATTCGGATGCACGAAGAGCATCCGCGCCGCGCCCTCCAGACTGCTTGCCTGTTCCAGGTAGACGCTGAGCGTCTCGAGGAGCGCCGAGCCCGCCTCCTCGAGCGGTCTGTAGATCTCCTCCACCAACTGCTCTCGCGCGGCGGGGTCTCCCGCGATCGCGCGCTCCGGAAGCAGATCGTCCGCCAGAACGGGACGCGGAGCGTCCTGCCAAGCGCTGCACGCCTTGAGCCCGGCGGCCGCGGCCTGGGCGGACCGCGTGGCGGCCAACAGGTCCGGCACCACGGGCCCGGCGACCACGGCTCCCGCCGCGAACGGCCCGATCAGCGACTTCGCCACGGCCAGCGGGTTGTCGCTGCCGCCCGCGATCACGACGAGCCGGTTCCCGAGCACCCCGGTCAGGACCTGCAGCTTGGCGTGGCGCGAGGCCCGCCGGATCGCCTCCACCGTCAGCTCGCTGTCACCGTCGGGTGCCGTGCCGAGCACCACGCACACGTGTTCAGGGGAGCTCCAGCCGAGCGCCGCGGCCCGGCTCACCGCGCCCTCGTCGGCCTCCCCGGACAGGACGGCGTTCACCACGAGCGACTCGAGCCGCGCGTCCCAGGCGCCCCGCGCCTCCGCCGCCTGCGCGTACACCTGGGCGGTCGCGAACGCGATCTCCCGCGCGTACACGAGCAGTGCTTCCCGCAGGATGCTCTCGTCGCCGGGCGCCGCCACCTCGTCGATGGCGGACTCCATGACCTCGATCGTCGTCCGCACCATCTCCACGGTCTGGCGCAGCGTGATCGCCCGCGTCAGCTCCCGGGGCGCGGTGCCGAACACATCCGTCGAGATGGCCTGCGGGGCGTCCGGGTGCCGGAACCACTCGGTGAACGCGGCGATACCCGCCTGCGCCACGAGACCGATCCACGACCGGTTCTCCGGAGGCATCGCCCGGTACCAGGGCAAGGTCTCGTCCATGCGCGTAATCGCCTGCGCGGCGAGTGCCCCGGACGATTTCTCCAGGCGCTTCAGGGTCGCCGAGTGCGGGTGAGGCTCCACGGGGCCGCCTGGACGGTCCGCTGGTTCGTTCGCTGAGGGCTGCTCTGATTCCGATTGGGGCACGGGGACAAGACTGCCTTATCGGGACGCCTCAGCGGAGTGGAGGGTCCGAGGTGAGCCCGTCGAAAGGCCGGAAACGAGGGCTACCGTGTACCGCGTGATTGATGTACGCCGCTCCGGCGACCGTTATCCCGGCGGCGAACCCGGGGAGGGGATCGAATCCCTCCACGCGTTCTCCTTCGGCCCGCACTACGACCCGGACAACCTGCGCTTCGGCGCGATCCTCGCCTGCAACGAGGAACGCCTCGCGCCGGGCGCCGGCTTCGACGAACACCCCCACAGCCACACGGAGATCGTCACCTGGGTCGTCACCGGTGAGCTCACCCACCGCGACTCCACCGGCCACGAGTCCGTGGTCCGCCCCGGCGACGTTCAGCGCCTCAGCTCCGGCGGCGGCGTCCGCCACGTCGAACGCAATGACGGCGTCGAGCCCCTCACCTTCATCCAGATGTGGCTCGCGCCCCGCGACCCGGGAGGCGACCCCGTGTACGAGGTGGTGCACGGCATCGCGGACTCCACCCCCTACGACGTCCCCGCTGCGGGCGCCATGCTGCACGTCCGGCGCCTGGCGGCAGGTGAGCGAGGGGAGGTGCCGACCGCCCCTCATGCCTACGTCCATGTGGTGCGAGGCGAAGTGCGGCTCGGGGACACGGAGTTGGGCGACGGGGACGCCGCCCGCATCACTGCGGAGACCGACCTCGAGGTGCTGGCGGCGACGGAGGCACAGCTGCTGATCTGGGAGATGGGCGCGTGAATCGGGGCGGGTGAATTGGGGTGGGTGACGCGGGGCGTGGCCGCCCCGAGTGGATCACCGGGTTCCGGTCAGACCTCCGCGAGCACCGCGTCGGTGAACGGCGGCCACACCTCGGCCGCCCACGGCCCGAACGCCCGATCCGTCAGCGCCACACAGGCCACCCCGGCATCCGGGTCCACCCACAGGAACGTGCCCGACTGCCCGAAATGCCCGAACGTCCGCGGCGACGACGAACTACCCGTCCAGTGCGGCGACTTGTGGTCCCGGATCTCGAAGCCGAGGCCCCAGTCGTTCGGGTTCTGGTGCCCGTACCCCGGAAGCACGCCCTTCGTGCCCGGGTACTGCACGGTCATCGCCTCGGCCACGGTCCGCGGGTCGAGCAGTCGCGGTGCCTGTACCTCGGCGGCGAACCGCACCAGGTCGTCCACCGTCGACACACCGTCCTTGGCGGGCGATCCGTCGAGCGCCGTCGCCGTCATCCCCAGCGGTTCGAGCACGGCCTGGCGCAGATATTCGCCGAACGGGATGTCCGTCGCCTTCGCGATGTGGTCCCCGAGCACCTCGAAGCCCGCGTTCGAGTACAGCCGCCGGGTACCCGGCTCCGACGTGGTCCTGTGCTCGTCGAAGGCGAGTCCGCTGGTGTGCGCCAGCAGATGCCGGACCGTCGCGCCCTCGGGGCCCGCCGGCTCGTCGAGCTCGATCGCCCCTTCCTCGTACGCGACCAGCCCCGCGTAGGCCGCGAGCGGCTTGGTGACCGAGGCCAGCGGGAAACGGTGGGCCGTGGGTCCCCGGGTCCCCAGCACCGTGCCGTCCGCACGGACGACGGCTGCTGCGGCGGTCGGTACCGGCCAGTTCTCGATCAACGCGAGGCTCTGCATGCCTACGAGCCTAATTCCTCGCCGGCGGCGTCAGAGAGTCAGCCTCATCGCGGGTGCGGGAGTGCGAGCGAAGCCGAGGGAGGAGTACAGGGGCTCACCCTCGGAGGAGGCGTGCAGGTCGATGCGGCGCACGGACCGCTCCTTGAACCAGGCCAGCAGCGCATCCATGCAGGCCCGTGAGTAGCCGCGGCGTCGGTACGCGGGATCGGTGCAGACATTGAAGACGTGTCCCGACGTGCCCTCGGGGTTTCCGGGACCGCCCAGGCTGAGGTTGATCGTGCCGGTCGCACAGGCCGCGAGTGTGCCTGGAACATCCGGTGCCTCGACCACGAACACCGCCAACGGGCCGTCCCCGTCGGCCAGATGGGCTCGCAGGGCCCGCGCCGTGTACGGCTGCCACTCCACGTCGTCGCTCGGCCTCATCGCGTCCAGCATGATCTTGCGCAGGCGGACCAGTTCCTCGGCGTCGGCGGGTGCGGCGCGGCGTACGGCAGTCATGGCCCGCACCGTAACCGGGCCGCCTTGGAGGTGTCGTCCCGATTTTCTGTGCCGTGCTTGCTTGGAGTGCACTCCAAGGTTCTAGCGTGGGGGCCATGACGGTGATGGAGACCACGCCCCGGTCCCGCGCGGCGACCCGGAAGCCCGACAACTGCGCCTCGGCGCCACCCTCGTACCCCCGCCCCGAGGGCCAGGACCACTACTCCATCAGCGAGGTCGTCGCCCTGACCGGACTGACCGCCCACACCTTGCGCTGGTACGAGCGGATCGGCCTGATGCCCGATGTCGACCGCTCGCACACTGGGCAGCGCCGCTACAGCAACCGTGATCTGGACTGGCTGGCGCTCGTCGGCAAGCTCCGGCTCACCGGGATGCCGGTGGCCGACATGGTGCGCTACGCCGAGCTCGTGCGCCGCGGTGAGCAGACCTTCGACGAGCGCAGGGAACTGCTCGAAGCGACCCGCCGCGACGTCCTGAACCGGGTGGCGGAGCTTCAGGACACCCTGGCCGTACTGGACTACAAGATCGACTTCTACGCGGGCGCCCGACCGACGCCGGAGAGGGCGTGAAGCGCATGAGCAGCACGGAGCGGACGCCGCAGGCGGGCGAGCAGCGGCGCATTTCCACTGTTGAGTTGGGAAACAACGGGCCCGTGGTGGGCATTCAGGGCCTCGGCTGCATGGGTATGAGCTGGGCCTATGGACCGACGGACGCCGACGAGGCCAGGGCCACCCTGGAGCGGGCCCTTGAACTCGGCGTCACCTTGTACGACACCGCCGACGCCTACGGTGCCGGTGAGAACGAGAAGTTCCTCTCTCCTTTCGTCAGGGCGCATCGGGACGAACTCGTCCTGGCGACCAAGTTCGCCATCGGGTCCGATCCGAGCGCCCCGTACAAGCGCGTCATCCGTAACGACCCCGCGTACATCAGGACCTGCATCGACGCCAGCCTCCAACGCCTGGGCGTCGACTCGGTCGATCTGTACTACATGCACCGCCGCGACCCGAACGTGCCGATCGAGGAGTCGGTCGGCGCGATGGCCGAACTCGTCGCCGCCGGCAAGGTCAAGCACCTCGGCCTGAGCGAGGTCACCGCCGCCGAACTGCGCGCCGCCCACGCCGTCCACCCGATCGCGGCCGTCCAGTCCGAGTGGTCGCTGTTCAGCCGAGACATCGAACGCTCGGTCGTGCCCGCCGCCGCGGAACTCGGCGTCGCACTCGTCCCGTACTCCCCGCTCGGCCGTGGCTTCCTCACCGGCGCCTTCGTCTCCGCCGACAAGGAACTCGCCAGCGACGACTTCCGCCGCCAACAGCCCCGATTCACCGGGGACAACGCCGCCGCCAACGCGGCCCTGTTGGACCCCGTCCGGCAGGTCGCCGATGCCCACAGTGCCTCACCCGGCCAGATCGCCCTGGCCTGGGTGCAGCAGCAGGCGGCGGCCTTTGGGCTCGGTGTCGTTCCGATCCCCGGCACCCGCAAGCGCACGCGCGTCGAGGAGAACACCGGGGCGACCCGCATCGTGCTCACCGACGCGGAGTTGGGGCTCCTCGAACCGATCGCCTCCAAGGTCTCGGGCGACCGGTACGCGGACATGACCTCCACATCGGCGGGCCGCGAATAGCCGGGCCGCCACGGGGCGGTTCGCCCCGAGGGGCCGGTGCTTCTCACGCCAGCCCCAGCGCGAACACCGCGAACCCGGCGGCGAGCAGTCCCGCCAGCGCCCGGCGTCCCCGACTCACCCGCTTCCACGGTGACTCGAAGCCCCGCGCGTAGCGGCCTATCAGGACGAGCAGAGTCGCGAACAGCGGTAGCCACGCGAGACGGATCGCTATCCAGGCGAGCGTGTCCGGTGCCGTCGTGAGGCCCGGTATCGCGCCGGCGAAGGAGCCGGGTATCGCCGCTGCGAGCAGCGCCGTCTGGTGCCAGCACAGGATGGTCATCGCCGACAGGTTGATGACCACGACCGGCGCCCACAGAGCCGGGCGGCGCAGCAGCTTGGCCAGCCGGTCCCGCACCAGGATCGCCGCGCCGCTCTGCGCGGCCGCAAGGGCGAGGACCAACAGCGACGGCGGATGAGAGTTCGTCCGCGCCTCGCCCGGTACCCCGACCATCGACGCCGGGTAGTGGAAGAGCAGCAACAAGGCCGCGAACAGAGCCGTGCCACCGACGAGCAGTGCCCAGGCCCCCCGCTTTCCGAGCCTCTTCTCGCCCCAGCAGACGCCGAGTTGATAGGCGAACATCCAGCCCGGAAGCAGATTGAGCAGGCTCAGCCACGACGGCATGGCGGACGAGAAGGGGCCGTACCGGAGGAAGTCGACGACGGCGACCGATCCGATCAGTGGGACAGCGGACCAGGCACCGAGCCTGCGCGCCGCCTTGATGCACCACGGGGTGAGCGCGGTGATCACGGTGTAGATGCCGACGAACCACAGGGGTTGTATCACCAGGGTGGAAGCCGTGCGCAACGTCGCCATCGGCACCCCGAGTGCGTACAGCAAGGGGGCCATCGCGGCCCACACCGCGGTCACGCCCAGCACGGGCCGGCCCAGACGGGCGAGCCTGCCGCGCAGCCAGCCGGCCGTCGACGTGCCACGCTCCCGTGCCCGCCGGAACGAGAGGACCGACGCGTATCCGCCGACGAGGAAGAAGACCCCGAGCATCTGCAACACCCAGCTGAGGGGCGCGAAGAAGCCGAAGCTGCTCAGCGGGCTCGCATTGTGCAGGGCGCCCTGCGGGTCCAGCGTGAAGCCGGCGAGCAGCCAGTGACCGGTGGGCACGGCGAGCAGGGCCAAGGCCCGCAGTCCGTCCACTGCCCGATCCCGGTGGGCGGGGGTCTTCGCGTCGATCGAGGCGACGGCCGAGGACATGGAAGCGCGGAGAGAAGTGGCGGTCATGACGCAGCTCCGGTGGCGATGTCGGCGAAGGCGCGCAGCGAGTCCGTGCCCGGCGCGAAGTAGCCCGTATGTCCCTGTGCTCGTTCGGCAGGCACCCGCCGGGCTCCGAAGGACGCGTCGGTCGGGTCGGTCCCGTGCCCAAGACCGAACAGCTCGACGTTCGGCACCTTGGCGATCCAGTCGCTGTCGTCCCGAGCCGCCCACACCCTGGCGCGGGTGTGCAGTTCGGCCACCGTGTCGGCACGCAGTCCGGGCGAACCGAGGGCCACAAGGTCCGCCGCGGGAAGCCGGGACGCGGCGATCCCGCACACCACCGACCCGTAGCTGTGGCAGAAGACGGTCGGCTTCGGGGCACCCGCCGCGGTGAGGCCCTGCGCGAAGCGGGCCAGCCTGGGGGCTCCCGCCTCGGCGAGTCTGCCTGTGGCCGCATCCGGGCCCAGACCCACCGGAGTGGTGTATCCGGCCCACGCCACCACGGCCGTCCGCCCGCCCGTCGCCCGGTGCAGCGAGCGTGCCATCCCGGCCGGGGTCCCGTACACATCCGTGGCCCGGTCGAACGTGCCCAGGTCGATGTCGGAACCCGGCACGATCACGGAGACATGCCGAGCCGTCTCCAGGTCCCCGTAGACCTCGGCGACTTGGCCACGCCCACGGGGATCGAAGGCGAGTATCCGGCGGTCCTGCGCGAGCAGTTGGGAGCAGCGGTCGGTGAGTGCACGCGCCGAGGTCCGCTGTCGCTCGGTAAGCGTTGGGTTCTCGGCGTCGGCGCGCGCCCGGGCCTGCTCGGCCCTGAGCGACAGCGCGTTCGCCTCGTATCGCAGAGCGATCGGGGCTCCGTCCAGATTGCCGACGACCGACGGGTGTCGCACGGCCAGATCGCGCTGCTCCGCTCCGCTCAACCCGCGGAAGAAGGACGCGACGCGCGAGGGCTCTGCCGTCGCGGGGTCAGGCAGTCCGCGGCCCAGCGAATCGTCCGCGCGCCATGAGGCAGTGCCCGGGGGAGGGCCGGTGAACGGGTGCTGTTCCTGGCCCGATGCCCAACCCGCCGTGCCGGACACGGCGATTGCCGTGAGTGCGGCGGCTGCCACGGCACGACGGCCGCGTTGTTTCCAAGAGCTCAGACCCATTGCCCGTCTCCCCTTCGTCCAGTGGTGTGACGAGGGGAAGGTAGAAGGACGGACGCGGTCGGGACGTCACACTGCGGAGCCAACTGGCCTTTGATACCTGGGTACTCGGTCTAATACCGCAGTAGGGGGTCGGACGCCTCGGGAGCGGCGGGTCACCGGCCGCCGGGTGCGACAAGACCCGATTCATACGCGAAGATCACGGCCTGCGCCCGGTCGCGCAGGTCCAGCTTCGCCAGCACACGGCCGATATGGGTCTTCACCGTCTGCTCGGCCAGCACCAACTTCTGTGCGATCTCCTGGTTGGACAGCCCACGCGCGATCAGCTCGAGGACCTCGGCCTCACGCGGTGTCAGGCTCTTCAGCAGCGGAGAGTGGCTCTTGCGGTGCGCGGGGCGGGTCTTGGCGAAGTCCTCGATGAGACGCTTGGTGACCGTCGGAGCGAGCAGTGCCTCACCGGCCGCGATCACGCGCACCGCGGCGATCAGATCGGCCGGCGGCGCGTCCTTGAGCAGAAACCCCGACGCGCCCGCCCGCAGCGCGGCGTACACATAGTCGTCGACGTCGAACGTGGTGAGCATCAGCACCTTCGGCCGGTGCACCACGCCCGGCGGCGGGGCCAGCAGTTCCTGAGCCGCGGCCAGCCCGTCCATCTCGGGCATCCGCACATCCATGAGGACGACATCGGGATGCGTGGAGCGGCTCACCTGCACGCCCTCCCTGCCGTCCGGGGCCTCGCCCACGACGTCGATATCGCTCTGCGCGTTCAGCAGCGCGGCGAAACCCGCCCGCACCATGCTCTGGTCGTCGACGATGATCACGCGGATGGTCATGCGTGCCGAATTCCTTTATGCCGTCGGGGAGTCGGGCACGGTCAACGGGAGCCGGGCCGCGACACGGAAACCTCCGTCGGGCAGCGGGCCCACGTCCAGCGTGCCGCCGACCAACCGTACGCGCTCGTTCATCCCTATCAGCCCGTGTCCGGTACCGGCGGCCGATTCGACGGGGGAGACCGGCTCGGCGGCCGGCCCGTTGACCACGACCACCAGCAGGGCGTCGCCGTCGAGGCCGATGGAGACCTGAGTCGGTGCACCCGGAGCGTGCCGCACCACGTTCGACAAGGCCTCCTGCACGATGCGGTACGCGGAGAGGTCCACCGCCGGGGGCACCTGGGCCAGTTCCCCGACGAGAGCCAGCTCCGGATAGGACAGGTCGGCCGGCACCCCGCCTCGCACGGTCGCCTCGACCAGCTGGGGCAGGTGCGCGAGGCCGGGCTGCGGAACCAGGTCGCCCTGTGCCTCCTCGCTGCGCAGGACCGCGAGGAGACGGCGCATCTCGGTCAGCGACGCGCGCGCACCCGTGGCGATCGACTCGAACTCCTCGCGCGCCTCGCCGGGCAGGCCGTGCAGCCGGTACGGAGCGGAGTCCGCCTGCACGGTGATCACCGACATGTGGTGGGCGACGACGTCGTGCAGCTCGCGCGCGATCCTGGCCCGCTCCTCGAGCAGTGTTCTGCGGGTCCGCTCGGCCTCGCTGATCGTCTCCTGCGCCACGAGCTTGCGTCTGGTCTCGCCGCGCTCCCGCAGCAGAGCACCCAGGAGCAGCACTCCGCCGCTCAGGACGATGAGGAGCACCCCCGTGTCCTGGCTGGTGCTGTCGCGGAAGATGCCGACCGTGATGCTGGCGGCGACGGTGACCAGCCAGATCTTGACGAGGGTGCGACGGCTCTCTCGCAGAGCCAGGGCGATGCACAGCACGAGGTACGCGACGATCACCATGGCCGTCCACGGCGACGGGCGGTGCGCGTCCCCCTGGAAGATGGGAATCGTGCCCAGCACGGCCGCGGTGATCATGATGTACCAGGCGGCCAGCGGCCGGCTCACCGCGAGGATCAGGGGAGCGGACTGCGCCACACCGATCGCGGCGGCGAGGCCGCCCCCGACCCCGTAGTCGTTCGACAGGACCTGGGTCGTGACCGGAATCAGCGACGCGGTGAAGCCCAGCGCGATCAGATAGGGCAGCAGGCGCATCCAACGGCGGGGCGCGTGCGCCAGCAGGGGTTCCGACCGGTCGTCGCCCACCGCCGCGGTCAGCGTCGCCCCGGCCCGGGTCAGCCGGTCGCCCATCCGACGCACTGCTCCGGTCATACGCCGAGGGCCCGCCCGGCCGGAACCGTCGTCCGGCGGGCGGGGCGCTTTCTCGGGGGATGGCGGTGCGGTGCTCATGGCCAGATCAGCGTAGACACCCGCGCCCGATCGTGCCGTCATACCGGAGTGCTCAACCGCACCCCCTACCCGGGTATGAGGTCACAGCTGGGCGAGCAGCTCGGCCTTCTTCGATGTGAACTCCGCATCGGTCACCAGACCCGCCTGATGCAGCTCTCCCAGGTGCCGGATGCGGTCGGCGATGTCCGCGGGATCACGTCTTCCGGGACCCGCCGACTCGGTACACAACGTCCCGCCCTGCGGCGGCGCCGGGCCGGACGCGCGCACGGCCGCCAGCACCGAGGCGGCGAACGGCAGCGACTCGTGCACCGGGCCGTAGCCAAGACCGAAGACGACCGCGGCCGGATCCTGGTCGGCCTGACCGGGCTGCTCCCCGGAGACGTCCCGGGGCAACAGGCGCAGGTGGCCCTCGAAGAGTTCGGGGGAGCGCCACTCGACGCCGCTCAGGTCCGAGATCGGGAACGTCTTGTCCCCGGCCTTCCACTTCGCGGAGGACGCTCCGGTCCAGAACCAGCGGAAGGCCACCGAGTCCCCGTCGAAGGTGGCTTTCCCGTCGTAGGCCTTGAACTGGCGTGGCGCCTCGGGAGGAGCCACCAGATAGCTCTCCGGGCGCATGTCCTCGTGGTCGGAGAGCTTCGCCCGCAGCTCGTCCGCGTAGTACTCGGCGAGCGTCTCCCGCTCGGCGGGCAGCACGAGGCGGTACGGGTCGCTGCCCTCCTTGAGCTGGCCCGCGGCAGCGTCCATCAGAGGGTCCGCGCCCGGCCGCGGCACCGCGTGCAGCACGACGGTCCCCCGTTTCCCAGGCGTGAGGGTCACCGCCGCGACCGCTTCCAGAGGGATGCGACGTTCGCCCAGCGCCTGAAGGAGCTTCGGCGTGCGGATCCCCCGTTCGAAGCGGATGAGCACGGAGTCGGACTCGAACTCCCAGGCGGCATGAAATCCGGCCAGTACGTCACCCATGTGGCTCATCGTAGGCGGAGCACGCGTCCCCGTCGCCTATCGCGGCAGACCGCGGTTTCAGCACTTTCTACGCGCGTCAGGCGGAGACGTTCCCGGAAAATCCGTCCAGACAGCCCTGACCTCCGCCTGCACAGTGCACCGTCTTGTACGCGCCGGTGCCGATGTCGGCGAAGTTGGCGAGGCTCTCGGTGCCCGGCACGAAGTAGCCGGTGTGGCCCTTTGAGTCGCCTGCCGCCAGGACGCGCGCGCCGAACGCGGACGAGACGGGGTCGGCCCCGTGACCGAGACCGCCCACCTCCATGTAGGGAATGTCCTGGATCCAGTCGTCCCTGTCGCGGGTGGCCCACACGCGCGCGTGCGTGTCCAGGCCCGCTGCGCTCTGTGCGCGCATGCCGGGACTGCCCGCCACCGCGATGTCGCTGACCCGCCCCGGCATGTGGTGCGCCGCGACGCCGCACACCACCGAGCCGTAGCTGTGGCAGTACAGGGCGACGGAGGACCGGCCGGGCAGACCGCGAAGCATGGCGTTGAGCCGCTTCGCTCCGTCCTCGGCGCGCATCGCCGTGGCGGCGTCCACCCCCAGGCCGGCCGGCGCGGTGTAGTCGGCCCACGCGACGACCGCGGTACGCGTGTGCGGACTGGCGCCGCGCTCGGCGCCGTACAGGGAGCGCGCCATGCCCACGGGCGCCGAGTACTGCCGGGACGTGCGCTCGAAGGTGAGCACGTTCGTGTCGACACCTGGCACCACGACGGACACCCGCTGGGCCTTGTCGAGGTCACCGAAGACCTCGGCGACCCGGCCGGCGCCCAGGGGGTCGAAGGAGAGGATCTCGCGATCCGGCTTCGCCAGGGACGCGAACCTGTTCATGCGCTTCTTCGCGTCGGCGTGACCGACGGACGACAACCGGTTGTCGTACATGCGTCTGTGCTCGACCTGGCGGGCCTGGTCGAGAGCTACGCGGTTGGCGCGATAACGCAGCTCTACGGGGGCACCGTTCATGTTGCCGACCGCGAGCGGATACCGGGCGGCGAGCTCGCCGCGCTGGTGCGCGCTCAGCGAGTCGAAGAAATGCGCGAGGCGGGTGGGGGAGCCGTCGTGCGCGGGCAGGGCATGTCCGTTTATCCGACCGTGCTCCCAAGCGGTGAGCGCGGTCTGGATCGGCGATGTGACGCCTCGCTGATGACGCACCGCGGTCCAGCCGGTGGTGGCCAGCATGACGAACACGACGACCAGCGCAAGCAGTGCGCGCCAGACGTTGAGTTGGGGAGAGGTATCGAAGGAAGTCACTGCGGGACACCCTAGGAGAAGCGCGCGCGGCACCGTGAATGAGGTGAGGCGGATCACGTTTCCCGTGGTGTATTTGGGTAAAAGCGGACATGGGTGTGTTGCCGCCTCACGCTGCGTCATCCCTGGTCGCGGCGCCATTGCCCGGCCAATGAAGGCCTCAGGTGATCGAGATACGACTCCGTGAGCGCGCGGATCGAGTCGATGCTCGCGTCCCCTCCCGCACCCCATAGGCGGCCGGTCATCCGCATGACGCCACCGAATGCGGCCACGGCCACGCGCGGGCGCGGGTCGCTGTCCACGTCGAGTCCTTCGCGCTCGGCGACCACGCGCGCGAGTTCCTCTTCCAGCTCGATGGAGCGGCGCAAGTGAACGGCGAGCAGGGAGGGGGTGGACTCGATCATTTGATAGGTGCGCATGTGGAGTTCGAGTGGGACGAGCTCCTCCACGACGCGGCTCATCGCGTCCCAGGTGCCGAGCACGGTCCGCCGCAGCGCCTCGAACGGGTTCTCCTCCGGGGGGCGTTCGCGCAGCGCGGCGACGAAGCGGGACTCCACCGTCTGCTGGACCGCGAGCGCGACCTCCTCCTTGTTCGCGAAATACCGGAAGAAGGTGCGCTGGGACACCTCGCAGACCTCGGCGATCTCGTCGACCGTCGTCCGGTCGAACCCCTGGGTCGTGAAGAGCTCAAGTGCCGTGCGCAGTAGGGAGTTTCGAGTGCGCTCCTTCTTGAGTTCACGCAGGTTGATTCGATCCGTCATGGTCCTCTTTCTTACTGTTTGACCCGCTCACCCTAGTGTGAGCGACGTGACAGTTACTGACTTGTTAAATGGTTCGTCAACTGTCAGTGGCTGTCATTAGCCTCGAACACATGACTAGTCAGACCACTGTCGACAAGGCGGATCGGGTTCCGGAGCCCGAGCACGTCCCGACACCGGCCAAGGGGCTGCGCGGTCACCCCTGGTTGACACTCTTCTCCGTCGCGATCGGCGTCATGATGGTCGCCCTCGACGGCACCATCGTCGCCATCGCCAACCCGACTATTAAGAAGGACCTCGGCGCGACCTTCGCCGACGTTCAGTGGATCACCAACGGCTACTTCCTCGCCCTCGCGGTCACGCTGATCACCGCGGGCAAGCTCGGTGACCGGTTCGGTCACCGGCAGACCTTCCTCATCGGCGTCGTCGGCTTCGCCGCCGCGTCGGGGGCCATCGGCCTGTCCGACAGCATCGCCCTCGTCATCACCTTCCGCGTGCTCCAGGGCCTGTTCGGGGCGCTGCTCATGCCTGCCGCGCTCGGCCTGCTGCGCGCCACGTTCCCCGCCGAAAAGCTGAACATGGCGATCGGTATCTGGGGCATGGTCATCGGCGCCTCCACCGCCGGCGGCCCGATCGTCGGCGGGCTGCTCGTCGAGCACGTCAGCTGGCAGTCGGTCTTCTTCATCAACGTCCCCATCGGCGTTCTCGCCCTTGCCCTGGGGCTTTTCATCCTCCTGGACCACCGTGTCGAGAACGCGCCGCGGTCCTTCGACGTCCCTGGCATCCTGCTGCTGTCCGGCGCGATGTTCTGCCTGGTCTGGGCGCTCATCAAGGCGCCGACATGGGGCTGGGGCGACGGCATGACCTGGACGTTCATCGCCGCTTCTGTGCTGTGTTTCGTGGTGTTCGCGTTCTGGGAGACCCGCGTCGCCGAACCGCTCATCCCGCTCGCCCTGTTCCGTTCCGTGCCGCTGTCGGCCGGTGTGGTCCTGATGGTGCTGATGGCCATCGCGTTCATGGGCGGACTGTTCTTCGTCACGTTCTACCTCCAGAACGTGCACGGCATGAGCCCCGTCGAGAGCGGCATGCACCTGCTGCCGCTGACCGGCATGATGATCGTCGGCTCGCCGCTGGCAGGGGCGATGATCACGAAGTTCGGGCCTCGCGTCCCGCTCGCCGGCGGCATGACGCTCACCGCCGTCGCCATGTACGGGATGTCCACGCTGGAAGCGGGAACGGGCAGCGGGATCATGTCCCTCTGGTTCGCCCTGCTGGGTCTCGGCCTCGCGCCCGTGATGGTCGGAGCCACGGAAGTCATCGTGGGCAATGCCCCGTTGGAGCTCTCCGGCGTGGCCGGCGGACTCCAGCAGGCCGCGATGCAGATCGGCGGCAGTCTCGGCACCGCCGTGCTCGGTGCCGTCATGGCGTCCAAGGTGGACAGCGATCTCGCCGGGAACTGGACGGGCGCCGGGCTCCCTCCGCTCACGCACGACCAGCTGGGCCAGGCGTCGGAGGCGGTCCAGGTCGGTGTCGCGCCGGTGCCCCCGGGTGCCCCGCCGGCGCTTGCCGAGAAGATCACGGGCGTCGCGCAGGACACCTTCATCTCGGGCATGAGCATGGCCTGCCTGGTCGCCGCGGGTGTCGCCGTCGTCGCCATCTTCGTCGCGCTGCTGACCAAGCGCGGGGAGAACGCGGAGGCGGGTGCGGGCACGGCGCACATCTGACGGCTCGACCGCCGGCCGGGATGGCGTGAAACCGCCCTTGAGTCGCGCGAAACCGCTCGTGCGAGGGAAGCCCCCGGGAACTTTCCGGGGGCTTTCGCTTATCAGGGTGACGTCCCTCGGCAGCCCTTCCCGGAACCAGATCTTCCGGGCCAGAGTGTCTGGCAGGCGATCAGTCGCGAACGCAACTGGTCGACACGACACGGGGGTTGATGCACATGCGTACGTTCATGACCACGGCTGCCGCCGCGACCGCGCTCGCCGCGGTGGCGCTCACTCCAGGCCTCGCCACCGCGGCGGCGCCACCGACTCTGAGCGACTGCGCGGCGGGGGAGCTGTGCCTCTGGGGCAAGAGCGGGTTCAAGGGGTCCCGGCACGCCTATGAACTGGCCGATATCGACATCGAGAGCTGTGTCGCGCTGCCGGAGGGGAGCAGCGCGGCGTCCCTCGCCAACCGCACCGGCCGTCCCGTCACCACCTATCAATCCGCGGTGTGCGCGGAGACCGGCGAGTTCCAGACGTACCCAGGCAGCGGGACGTGGGAGCCCGAATCCCCGTACCGGGCCCGGGCGTTCAAGGTCTGGGAGCAATAGGGGCCCGGCGGGGACAGGGGCGTACCGCGCGATAGACCGCGGAAAGCGGGGGTACCCGAAGCATTGCCCGAGTCCGGAACACCGGAAGGACCGGAAAGCCGGAAGAACTCAGGGAGTGATGATGGCGGGCTTCGGACACACCACGCGCAAGCACCCCCGCTCACGTGGCCGCACACGGTCACGGACCGGGCCGGACCGCGCGTCGCTCGGAATCATCGGCCTCATCTGCGCGATCGCCGGACTCTTCACCCTGGGGATCGTGCTCGGACCGGTCGCCGTCGTCTGCGGTTGGCTGGCCATGGGCCGACGCTGGACCGGCACACAGTCGGTACCGGCACTCGTCGCGGTCGTGCTCGGCGCGCTCGAGACTCTCCTCGCGATGGTCTGGCTGGCCTCGGCGGCCGGGCCGCTCGCGGGAGGAGCGTTCTGAGCGTAAGCCTGGACATGCCCGTAACCCTGGACATGCCCGTGACCCTGGACATGCCGGAGGGCGGCGATGCCCAAGCTCTCGCCGCCCTCCGCCAGGGCATCGGTCAGTCAGGCATCGGTCAGGCGTCGCCCCCGGCCGCGCCGGGATCGGCGGCCGAGACGTCGAGCAGCTGGTAGCGGTCGATCGCCTGCTTGAGGACCGAGCGGTCGACCTTGCCCTCCCGCGCCAGCTCCGTGAGCACCCCGACCACAACCGATTGGGCATCGATGTGGAAGAAGCGACGCGCGGCGCCCCGAGTGTCCGCGAAACCGAAACCGTCCGCACCCAGCGACTGGTACGTGCCGGGCACCCAGCGCGCGATCTGGTCGGGAACGGAGCGCATCCAGTCGGAGACCGCGACGAACGGCCCTTGCGCGCCGGACAGCTTCTGCGTGACGTAGGGCGTGCGCTGCTCCTCTTCCGGGTGCAGCAGGTTGTGGCGCTCCACTTCCACCGCCTCGCGGCGCAGTTCGTTCCACGACGTCGCGGACCAGACGTCGGCCCGCACGTTCCAGTCCTGGGCGAGGATCTGCTGCGCCTCCAACGCCCACGGGACGCCGACGCCCGACGCCATGATCTGGGCCGGGATCGAGCCCGAAGTCCCGGTGCTGATGCGGTGGATGCCCTTGAGAATGCCCTCGACGTCGACATCGGCCGGCTCGGCGGGGTGCTGGATCGGCTCGTTGTAGACGGTGAGGTAGTAGAAGACGTCCTCGCCCGCCTTGCCGTCGGCGGTCGGGCCGTACATCCGGCGCAGACCCTCCTTGACGATGTACGCGATCTCGTAGGCGTACGCCGGGTCGTAGGCGACGCAAGCGGGGTTGGTCGAGGCGAGCAGCTGCGAGTGTCCGTCCGCGTGCTGGAGACCCTCACCGGTCAGCGTCGTGCGGCCGGCGGTCGCACCGAGGACGAAGCCGCGCGCCAGCTGATCGCCCATCTGCCAGAACTGGTCGCCGGTGCGCTGGAAACCGAACATGGAGTAGAAGACATAGACCGGGATCAACGGCTCGCCATGGGTGGCGTAGGCGGAGCCTGCGGCGATCAGGGACGCCGTGCAGCCCGCTTCCGAGATGCCGTCGTGCAGCATCTGGCCGGTGGGCGACTCCTTGTAGGCGAGCAGCAGGTCACGGTCGACGGACTCGTACTGCTGGCCGAGCGGGTTGTAGATCTTCGCGCTCGGGAAGAAGGAGTCCATGCCGAAGGTGCGGTACTCGTCGGGAGCGATCAGCACGAAGCGCTTGCCGATCTCCTTGTCCCGCATCAGGTCCTTGAGCAGCCGGACGAAGGCCATCGTCGTGGCGATCGACTGCTGCCCGGAGCCCTTCTTGACGCCCGCGTAGGCCTTGTCGTCCGGGAGCTGGAGGGGCTTCGCGCGCACGACACGGGTCGGGACGTACCCGTCCAGCGCCTTGCGGCGGTCGTGCATGTACTGGATCTCCTCGGAGTCCCGGCCGGGGTGGTAGTACGGCGGGGCGCCGCTCTCCAACTGCGCGTCGGTGATCGGGATGTGCAGCCGGTCGCGGAAGCCCTTGAGGTCGTCGACCGTCAGCTTCTTCATCTGGTGCGTGGCGTTGCGGCCCTCGAAGTTCGGGCCGAGGGTCCAGCCCTTGACCGTCTGCGCCAGGATGACCGTCGGCTGCCCCTTGTGCTCCCTGGCGGCCGTGAACGCGGCGAAGATCTTCTTGTGGTCGTGACCGCCGCGACCCAGGTGCTGGATCTCCTTGTCGGTCATGTTCTCGACCATCGTGCGCAGGCGGTGGTCGTCGCCGAAGAAGTGCTCGCGGATGTAGTCGCCGGTCTCCGTGGCGTACGTCTGGAACTGGCCGTCGGGCGTCGTATTCAGCCTGTTGACCAGGACGCCGTCCCGGTCCTGCGCGAGCAGCGGGTCCCAACTGCGGTCCCAGACCAGCTTGATGACGTTCCAGCCGGCGCCGCGGAACTGGGACTCGAGCTCCTGGACGATCTTGCCGTTGCCGCGCACGGGGCCGTCGAGGCGCTGCAGGTTGCAGTTGACGACGAAGGTGAGGTTGTCGAGGCCCTCACGGGCGGCGATGGAGAGCTGGCCGAGGGACTCGGGCTCGTCCATCTCGCCGTCGCCGAGGAAGGCCCACACCTGCGACTTGGAGGTGTCGGCGATGCCGCGCGCCTCCATGTAGCGGTTCATCCGGGCCTGGAAGATCGCGCCGAGCGGGCCGAGGCCCATGGAGACGGTGGGGAACTCCCAGAAGTCCGGCATGAGGCGCGGGTGCGGGTACGAGGACAGCCCGTTGGGCGCCTTCGACTTCTCCTGGCGGAAGCCGTCGAGCTGCTCCTCGCTGAGCCGGTCGAGCAGATAGGCGCGGGCGTAGATGCCCGGAGAGGCGTGGCCCTGGAAGAAGACCTGGTCGCCGCCGTCGCCCTCGTCCTTGCCGCGGAAGAAGTGGTTGAAGCCCACGTCGTACAGGGACGCGGAGGAGGCGAACGTGGCGATGTGGCCGCCGACGCCGATGCCGGGCCGCTGCGCGCGGGACACCATCACCGCCGCGTTCCACCGCGTCGCGTTGAGGACCTTGCGCTCGATGTCCTCGTTGCCGGGGAAGAACGGCTCGTCCTTGGTGGCGATGGTGTTGATGTAGTCCGTGCTGCGCATCTCGGGCACGGCCACGCGCTTCTCGCGGGCCCGCTCGATCAGCCGGAGCATCAGGTACCGGGCCCGCTCGCGGCCGCGCTCGTCGATTGCGGCGTCAAGAGAGTCGAGCCACTCCTGGGTCTCCTCGGGATCGAAGTCCGGGACCTGGCTGGGAAGACCGCCAATGATGATCTGGTTGCGATCGGATCCGGAAACCACGCTGTTCCTTCACTGTCGGTGATGCCACTGTTCCACTGTCGGGTGCGCCGTTGTCCATCGTGTACCTCGAATTCGGAATCGTCATCTCTACCGAGAGGTAATTCGAGGTCCGGTCCGCATCCCACCAGCCGTCGCACCCAAACCGTCACGATACGCGGATTTCGCTCAGGGCTTCCGTGGGGGTGGCGGGCCCCGGTCGCGCTCGGTGCTCGGGCAGTGACGGGCAAAGCTGACAGATCGCTGTGGCATACATCACTGGCCTGCGGGGATCCTTGACAGGAGTTGCGGTGACACAGCCTGGAAAGTCACCGTTTCGGCGGTCTTGACGGCCGGGTACTTGCGCGATCCGCCGCGCACGTGTGGACTACGGCCAACGCTTCGCGCGTACGCGAGGCTGTAGACAACTTCGTAAACACGATCAGGAGGCAATCCGTGAGCGCGACCGCGGACCACGCGGAAACGAACCTTGCCGTAAGGCTTGGTTTCCAGACCGACCAGGTGGTCCAGGAGATCGGCTACGACGACGACGTCGATCAGGAGCTCCGAGAGACCATCGAGGCGGCCATCGGCTCCGAGCTCGTCGACGAGGACTACGACGACGTGGCTGACGCCGTGGTGCTCTGGTTCCGTGATGACGACGGGGACCTTACTGATGCGCTGGTAGATGGCATCGCTTACATGGAGGAAGGCGGCTCCATCCTGCTTCTGACGCCGAAGACCGGCCGCGACGGTTACGTCGAGGCCAGTGAGATCGGCGAGGCCGCCACCACGGCGGGCCTGACTGCGAGCAAGAGCGTCAGCGCGGGTAAGGACTGGACCGCAAGCCGTCTGGCCACGCCGAAGGCGGCCGCCAAGAAGCGATAGCAGCCGCAGCGGAACGAGAACCCATCGTGAGGGCCCCCGCAGGTGCGCCACAGCGCCCGCGGGGGCCCTCACGCATGACCGCACGCCCCGCACCCACCTGCGCGGCGGTGCCCGTACGTGGCCAACTAGGCTGAAGCCACCCGAACAGCCCCACGGAAGGGAAGCTTCACCATGGCGATCGAGGCCGACACCTTGGCTCCGGAGATCGAGCTCAAGAACCAGCACGGCGAGACCGTGAAGCTCTCGGACTTCCGGGGCGAGAAGAATGTGGTGCTGCTCTTCTACCCGTTCGCCTTCACCGGTGTGTGCACCGGGGAACTGTGCGCGCTGCGTGACGAGTTGCCGAAGTTCGTCAACGACGACGTGCAGCTGCTCGCCGTATCGAACGACTCGCCGTTCGCGCTGCGTGTCTTCGCCGAGCAGGAGGGCCTGGAGTACCCGCTCCTGAGCGACTTCTGGCCGCACGGCGAGGCCTCGCGCGCGTACGGCGTCTTCGACGAGGAGAAGGGCTGCGCGGTGCGCGGCACGTTCATCATCGACAAGAAGGGCGTGGTCCGCTGGACCGTCGTCAACGGCCTGCCGGACGCGCGTGACCTGAACGAGTACATCAAGGCGATCGACGCCCTGTAGGGCGAGCCACCGACGGACGACACCCTGCAGGATCCCTCGCCGGGGCGGGAACCCCTTACTAGGATCCAGACGTTGATCCGATACCAGAGCAGCACGGGGGCTCCCCGCCCCTAGAGACCATAGGGAGGATTCGTGGGAGTCAGCCTCAGCAAGGGCGGCAACGTATCGCTGAGCAAGGAGGCCCCTGGCCTCACGGCCGTGGTCGTGGGCCTGGGGTGGGACGTCCGTACCACCACGGGTACGGACTTCGACCTCGACGCCAGCGCCATCCTGACGAACGCCGAGGGCAAGGTCCGTAACGACCAGGACTTCGTGTTCTTCAACAACCTGAAGAGCGCGGACGGCTCGGTCGAGCACACCGGTGACAACACCACTGGTGAGGGCGAGGGCGACGACGAGCAGGTCAAGGTCAACCTCGCGACGGTTCCGGCCGATGTCGACAAGATCGTGTTCCCGGTGTCGATCTACGACGCCGAGAGCCGTCAGCAGTCCTTCGGCCAGGTGCGCAACGCGTTCATCCGCGTGGTGAACCAGGCGGGCGGCACCGAGATCGCCCGTTACGACCTCTCCGAGGACGCCTCGACCGAGACCGCGATGGTCTTCGGCGAGCTGTACCGCAACGGGGCGGAGTGGAAGTTCCGCGCCGTCGGTCAGGGCTACGCGTCGGGTCTGCGCGGCATCGCGCAGGACTTCGGCGTCAACGTCTGAGCCGAAGCACCACAGCACGTTCATCCCGTCCGGCGCCGCACTCCCAGTGCGGCGCCGGACGCGCTCGACCACAGCACCACCACAGCTCGGGGAGGACCACGATCATGGGCGTCACACTCGCCAAGGGAGGCAATGTCTCCCTCTCCAAGGCCGCACCGAACCTCACACAGATCCTGGTCGGGCTCGGATGGGACGCACGCTCCACCACCGGAGCCGACTTCGACCTGGACGCCAGCGCGCTGCTCTGCAGCGGTGGCCGGGTCATGGGCGACGAGTGGTTCATCTTCTACAACCAGCTCAAGAGCCCCGACGGTTCGGTCGAGCACACGGGGGACAACCTCACCGGCGAGGGCGAGGGTGACGACGAGTCGCTCCTGATCGACCTCTCCAAGGTGCCGGCCGACTGCGACAAGATCATTTTTCCGGTCTCCATCCATGACGCGGACAACAGGAGCCAGACCTTCGGCCAGGTCAGCAACGCGTTCATCCGCGTCGTGAACCAGGCCGACGGCCAGGAGCTCGCCCGTTATGACCTCTCTGAGGACGCATCCACCGAAACTGCCATGATCTTTGGCGAGGTGTACCGATACGGAGGAGAGTGGAAGTTCCGGGCAGTCGGCCAGGGGTACGCGTCCGGGCTCCGGGGCATCGCTCTAGACTTCGGGGTCAATGTTTCGTAAAGCCGTGCGCGGAGCGGGGGAGCCCCGTACAACCAGCACGGGGAAACCCGTTCACATGATGGGGTAGCCAGTGGTTCTGAAAACCTTCGGCTGGTCGTTCGCGATCACCGTGCTCGGCTTGATTGCCGCAGTGTTCTACGGCGGATGGCAGGCCTTCGGGGTCGTCGCGATCCTCGCGATCATGGAGGTCTCGCTCTCCTTCGACAACGCGGTGGTCAACGCCGGGATCCTGAAGAAGATGAATGCCTTCTGGCAGAAGATCTTCCTCACCATCGGCGTGGTCATCGCCGTCTTCGGTATGCGGCTCATCTTCCCCGTCGTGATCGTCGCCATCAGCGCCAAGCTGGGGCCGGTCGAGGCGGTCGACCTCGCGTTCAACCAGCCCGACCGCTACCAGCAGCTGGTCACGGACGCGCACCCGTCCATCGCGTCCTTCGGCGGCATGTTCCTGCTGATGATCTTCCTTGACTTCATTTTCGAGGAGCGCGACATCAAGTGGCTGGGCTGGCTGGAGCGTCCGCTGTCCAAGCTCGGCAAGGTCGACATGCTGTCGGTCTGCATCGCCCTGATCATCCTGCTCGCCACCTCCCTGACCTTCGCGCTCAACGCGCACCAGCACGGCGGCGTGCATGTGGACAAGCAGGCGACCGTCCTGCTCGCGGGCGTCGCCGGCCTCATCACCTACCTCGTCGTGAACGGCCTCTCCAGCTTCTTCGAGCACCGCATCGAGGAAGAGGAGGAGCGCGAGCACGAGGAGGAGGAGCGGGCCAAGCGCGAGGGCAAGAACCAGTCCGCGGTGCTGCTCGCCGGCAAGGCCGCGTTCTTCATGTTCCTCTACCTCGAGGTCCTGGACGCGTCCTTCTCCTTCGACGGCGTGATCAGCGCCTTCGCCATCACCAACGACATCGTGATGATGGCGCTCGGCCTCGGTATCGGTGCCATGTACGTCCGTTCGCTCACGGTCTACCTGGTCCGCCAGGGCACCCTGGACGACTACGTGTACCTGGAGCACGGCGCGCACTACGCGATCGGCGCGCTCGCCGCGATCCTCCTGGTCACCATCCAGTACGAGGTCAGCGAGCTCATCACCGGTCTGATCGGCGTCGTCCTCATCGCCTGGTCGTTCCTGTCCTCCGTGCGGCGCAACAAGCGGATCGCGGCGGCCGAGGGCGGGTCCGGGAGTTCGGACAAGACCGAGGTGTCATCAGGAGTCTGATTCACGGGTTTGACCCCTGGGGCATTCCTGGAACGCTGTGAGCGGGGCGGTTGTACGAGGACAAGTCCTCAGCGGCCGCCCCGTCGGCATGTACGGCGGCACTTGGGGGCGGTATGTCCTTCTGGGACAGGGTATGGCGCGGGAACTCCGCGCAGTTCGAGTTCGATTCGGGCAGCGCGGCGACCAACTCCATCGAACTCACCAAGCGACATCCGGTCGTCTCGCTCTCCAAACAGGGCGCGGCCACCGGCAATCTGCGGGTCAACCTGTCGTGGCGGATGCGCACTTCGGACATCGGCGGTCCCAAGCGGAACAGCCTGATGCGGCACCCGTTCAGCATGTTCAAACCCGATGTGGTCCAGGCACACACCCAGTCGATGGTCAATGTGGACCTCGACCTCGGCTGCCTGTACGAGCTGAAGGACGGCTCGAAGGGCGTCGTGCAGCCGCTCGGCAGCTTCTTCGGGGCGCTCAACGAGGCGCCGTACGTGAAACTCAGCGGTGACGACCGGTTCGGCTCGGCGTCCGGTGAGACGATCTACGTCAATCTCGATCACCGTGACTCCATCAAGCGCCTGCTGGTGTTCGTCTACATCTACGACCAGACGCCGGCGTTCGACCGTACGCACGCCCATGTGACGCTGTACCCGAGCAACGGTCCGCGGATCGAGATCAGTCTCGACGAGCGGGCGCCGCAGGCCCGTTCGTGCGCCGTGGTCTCCATCGAGAACGTGAAGGGCGACTTCGTCGTGCGACGCGAGGTGCGCTTCGTGTACGGGTTCCAGGCCGAGCTCGACCGGCTGTACGGGTGGGGCCTGCAGTGGGGCCGGGGCTACAAGACCGTCACTGGCCGATGAACTGCGGCCCCTGCGGCGGGAGTTTGAAGGCCGGGTCGGGCCACGCCGACACCGGCTGCGGGTACCCGTACGCGGGCGGCTGCTGCTGGGTGGCGGCCGCGGGCGGATAGCCGTACGAGGGCGGCTGCTGGGGCGGCAGCGGGAACGACGTCGCCGCGACCGGCGCCGCCTCGGGCATCGGGCCGGGGGCCGCGAGGGACGGTGCGGGCTCGGCGGCCGGTGCGGGTGCGACGGGCCCGGGTGCGGGCTCCGCGGCAGGAGAGGCATCGGGCTCGGCGGATTCGTCGACCGAGATGCCGAAGTCCGTGGCGAGGCCCACCAGGCCGTCGGAGTAGCCCTCGCCGACCGCGCGCAGCCGCCAGCCGTCACCGCGCCGGTACAGCTCGCCGCAGATCAGCGCGGTCTCCGCGCCGGTCTCCGGCTTGATGTCGAAGTACGCGATCGGCTCGGCGCCCTCGGCCCCGGCGTCGTAGAGGGAAAGGCGCAGCGACCGTACGGTCTCGAAGGGGGTGGCGTCCGGGTCCGTGGAAGCCGTCACGAGGATCCTGGTGATCTCCTCGGGGACGCCCGAGAGGTCCGCCTGGACGGTGTCCGTCATGCCGTCGGCGACGCGCTTCTGGCCGAGCCGCCAGACCTTCCCCGAGGGGTGGCGCGGCTGGTTGTAGAAGACGAAGTCCTCGTCGGAGCGGACCCGGCCCTCCGGCGTGAGCAGCAGCGCCGAAGCGTCAACGGCCGGCACGCCCTGCCCCGCGGACCAGTGGAGCACGGCGCGCACCGCCGTGGCGTCGAGCGGGACGTTCGCCCCCTTGAGCATCGCGTGCGTCATGCGGTCATCCTGCCTCCCCGCTCCTGGCCGGGACAACGCGGGGTGCAAAGATCGACATCTCTGTGCGCAGGCATCCGTCCGCCGCGCGCGAGGCCGGAAAACAGCGCACGACATGTGCCGGTTACCAGGACTTCATTACGGACGGGAACCTTTGACACACCCTTGTACGTACTATTACCGGCCACATCATTTCGGGTGGTCCGGCAGTGCGGGGGAGTCTTATGCGTCATTTCGGGCACATCGCCCCTGAGGTGCGGGAGCGCCTGTTCCACGAGGAGCCGCGGGACTTCACCGCGGACTCCCCGCCCCGCATGCTCGCGGCGGCCCTCGGGGCGACGTTGTACAGCCCGGCGACCCGCCCCCAGCTCGCGGACGACGTGCTCAAGCAGGCCGGGCGCGGCGTCGTCTCCATGGTGCTGTGCCTGGAGGACTCGATACACGACGGCGAGGTGCCGGGCGCCGAGGAGAACCTGGTGCGGCAGTTCGCCGAGCTCGCGCGCAGGGCCGCCGAGGGGGCCGAGCTGCCCCTGCTCTTCATCCGGGTACGGGCGCCCGAGCAGATCACCGATCTCGCGGCGCGGCTCGGCAGCTCCGTGGACATGCTGTCCGGATTCGTGCTGCCGAAGTTCACCGAGGAGCGGGGCGTTCCGTTCCTGGAGGCCCTCACCGCCGCCGAGGCGGCCACCGGGCGGCGGCTTTTCGCCATGCCGGTCCTGGAGTCCCCCGACCTGCTGTACCTGGAGACGCGCGGCGAGACACTGGCCGGCATCGCCCGCACCGTCGACAAGTACCGCGACCGCGTCCTCGCGCTGCGCCTCGGCGTCACCGACTTCTGCTCGGCGTACGGGCTGCGCAGGCCGGCGGACATGACGGCGTACGACGTCCAGATAGTGGCCTCCGTCATCGGTGACGTGGTCAACCTGCTGGGCCGGGCGGACGGCACCGGGTTCACGGTGACCGGGCCCGTCTGGGAGTACTTCCGCCACCAGGAGCGCATGTTCAAGCCGCAGCTGCGCCGCAGCCCCTTCCTGGAGGGCCGCGCCGACGACCTGCGGCAGGCGCTCATCCAGCACGACATGGACGGGCTGCTGCGCGAGATCGAGCTGGACCGGGCCAACGGACTGCTGGGCAAGACCTGCATCCACCCCACGCACGTGCTGCCCGTGCACGCGCTCTCCGTCGTCAGCCACGAGGAGTACAGCGACGCCCGCGACATACTGCGGCCCGAGCGGGGCGGCGGCGGTGTGCTCCGGTCGGCGTATACGAACAAGATGAACGAGGTGAAGCCGCACCGCGCGTGGGCCGAGCGGACGCTGCGGCGTGCGGAGGCGTTCGGGGTGGCGCGGGAGGACGTGGGGTTCGTGGAGCTGCTGACGGCCGGGTTGCCGGGATGAGTGACGAGGAGAGCCGGGCTTTCGGGGTGCGTGAAGACGTGAGCCCGACTTCCGGGACGAGTGAAGAGGCGAGAGGCAGCGGGAACGTGGTGTGGTCCGGGGAGTGGGTCGCCGAGCGGCTCGGGGTCGAGCTGACAGGTGACCGGGAGCTGCCCGGGCTGCTGGGACTCGCGCTGCGGCGCAACCCCAAGCGCGCGCACCTGCTGGTGTCGAACGTGCTGGGCAAGCACGTCCCGCAGCGCCCATCGGTGGTGTGGGGCTCGGGACGCGAACTCGGCGTACGGGTACGGGAACTGCTGGGCGACGAAGCGGCGCGCCGCGCGGTCGTCCTCGGCTACGCCGAGACGGCGACGGGACTCGGCCACTCGGTCGCCGACGGTCTCGCCCTCGCGACCTATCTGCACTCCACACGCAGGCCCGTCGAGGGCGTGGCCCGCGCGGGCGGCTTCGAGGAGTCCCACTCGCACGCCACCTCGCACCTGCTGCTGCCCGAGGACCCGCACCTGCTCGCGGGGGACGGCCCGCTGGTCCTCGTCGACGACGAGTTCTCCACGGGGAACACGGTCCTGAACACCATCCGGGCGCTGCACGAACTGCACGCGCGCGAGCACTACGTCATCGTCGCGCTCGTCGATATGCGCTCGCCGGGCGACCAGGGGCGGCTCGAGGAGTTCGCGCGCGAGATCAGGGCGCGGGTCGACCTGGTGGTCGCGGCGCGCGGTGCGGTGCGGCTGCCTGACGGGGTGCTCGAGAAGGGGCAGGCGCTCGTCGCCGCGCACGAGGGCGGGCGGCTGCCTACGCCCCGCAGGGAGCGCGCCGAGCTCATCCGCCTCGACGACCTGGGCTGGCCGCGGGGCCTGCCGGACGGCGGGCGGCACGGATTCACGCCGGAGCACCGGGAGCGCCTCGAAGCGGCGCTGCCCGACATGGCCGCGCGCCTCGCACCACACCTCGGAGGCGGGCGCGTACTCGTCCTCGGCAACGAGGAGTTGATGTACGCGCCGCTGCGCCTCGCCACCGAGCTGGAGGCGACGGGCGCCGACGTCGCGTACTCCACCACGACCCGCTCGCCCGTCCTCGCCGTCGACGACCCCGGCTACGCGATCCGCAGCCGCCTCGTCTTCCCGGCGCACGACGCGCCGGCGGGCGGGCCGGGAGACCGGTTCGCGTACAACGTCGCGGGCGGTGGCTTCGACACGGTCGTCGTCGTACTCGACTCGGTGGGCGACACCACTGAACTCGAAGGACCCGGCGGGCTGTTGGAGCAGGTCGCCGGGCACGCGTCGCGCGTGGTCGTGGCCGTGGTGCCGTCGTACGTCCCTCAGGAAAGGCCCTCCATGCCGTTGCCCGAGCCGCTGCGCGGCCCCGCGTTCTCCTCGTACGCGCCGGACGAGGTGGGGTGGCTGCTCCAGGACCTCTCGGACGTGCGGCTTGAGGCGCCCACGGAGGAGCGCGAGGAGGCCATTCAGGGCGGTGGCGCGCACTACGCGGAGTCGCTGCCCGTGGAGTACCAACCCAGCGCGCAGTACCAGGAGTTGTTCCACGCGGCCCTCGACGCGTCGGCGGGGCGAATAGCCCACGCGGTGGGCGTCGTCACCGAGACGGTGCTCGCCGAGCGGTCGCCGCGCCCGGTCCTCGTGTCGCTCGCGCGCGCGGGGACGCCGGTGGGAGTGCTGATGCGGCGCTGGGCGCTGCGGCGGCACGGCCTTGAGCTGCCGCACTACGCGGTGTCGATCGTGCGCGGTCGGGGCATCGACGCGAACGCGCTGCGCTGGCTCGCCGCGCACCACGATCCGGCGGATGTGGTGTTCGTGGACGGGTGGACCGGCAAGGGCGCCATCACGCGCGAACTCGCGGCCGCGGTCGCCGACTTCCAAGGGTTCGACCCGGAGATCGCCGTGCTCGCCGACCCGGGGTCGTGCGTGCGGACGTACGGGACGCGGGAGGACTTCCTCATCCCCTCCGCCTGCCTCAACTCCACCGTGTCCGGGCTCATTTCGCGGACGGTGCTGCGGTCCGACCTGGTCGGGCCCGACGACTTCCACGGGGCGAAGTTCTACTCCGAGCTGGCCGGTTCGGACGTCTCCGGGCGGTTCCTCGACGCGGTGGAGGAGCGGTTCGCGGAGGTCGCCGACGCGGTCGACGCCCAGGTCAAGGAGTTGCAGGGGATCGACAGGGCGCCGACGTGGGAAGGGTGGGCGGCCGTCGAGCGGATCAGCGAGGAGTACGGGATCCACGACGTGAACCTGGTGAAGCCCGGGGTCGGCGAGACGACGCGGGTGCTGCTGCGGCGGGTGCCGTGGAAGATCCTGGCGCGCGAGGACGCCGGGGCCGATCTCGACCATGTGCGTCTGCTGGCGGAGCAGCGCGGGGTTCCGGTCGAGGTGGTCGGCGAACTCCCGTACACCTGCGTCGGGTTGATCCACCCGCAGTTCACGCGCGGGGCGACGGGGACGGACGGCAAGGCGGTGGCGGCCAAGTGACCACCACCGTCGTCGCGAGCGATCTCGACCGTACGCTCATCTACTCCGCCGGCGCGCTCGCCCTGACCATGCCCGACGCGCAGGCGCCGCGGCTGCTCTGCGTCGAGGTGTACGAGGGCAGACCCCTGTCGTACGTCACCGAGGACGCCGCGGAGCTGTTGGTCGAGCTGGGGCGGCGCGCGGTGTTCGTGCCCACGACCACGCGGACGCGGGAGCAGTATGCGAGGGTGCGGCTGCCGGGGGCGGCGCCGACGTACGCGATCTGTGCGAACGGTGGGCACCTGCTGGTCGACGGGGTGTCGGACCTGGATTGGCGGCGCGCGGTCGGGGAGCGGCTCGACTCGGAGTGCGCGCCGCTCGGGGAGGTCCGGGAGCGGATGGTCGCGGCGGCGGATCCGGCGTGGCTGTTGAAGGAGCGGGTCGCGGAGGATCTGTTCGCGTATCTGGTCGTCGACCGGGCGGCGCTGCCGGAGGGGTGGGTCAAGGAACTCGGGGAGTGGGCCGACGGGGTCGGCTGGGGTGTGTCGCTCCAGGGGCGGAAGGTGTACGCCGTACCGAAGCCGTTGACCAAGGGGGCGGCGGTTCGTGAGGTCGCGCGGCGCGTGGGTGCGGGGTTGACGTTGGGGGCGGGGGATTCGCTGCTGGATGCGGATCTGCTCCGCGTGGTGGATCGGGGGTGGCGGCCGGGGCACGGGGAGTTGGCGGATGTGGGCTGGGTGTCGTCCGGGGTGACGGTTCTGTCCGAGCGGGGGGTTGTGGCGGGGGAGGCGGTGTTGCGGGGGTTTCTTGGGGCGCTGTGAGGTGTGCGGCACCGGGGTTTTGGGCCTGTGCCGGGGCGGCGCCTGTGGTGACGGGTGCGCGGCACCGAGGCTCCCGAGCTTTGCCGGGGTCGGCGCCCGTCGTCTTCGTTGCGCGGCACCGGGGTGCCGCCTTGCCCACCCTGCCGCCCAAGGCGGCAGATTGCCCAAGGCGGGTGGCGGTTGACCGCGAGGTGGGGCGGCGCCGTGAGGGCTCAGCTGCAGCAGCCGCCCCCGCAGCAGCCGCCGCCAGCGGAGCCCGTGCTCGGGGGCGGTGAGGCCGACGTGCCTGGCACCGAGACCGTCGAGAGGAGCTTGGTCGTGTCCTCGTGGCCGTCGGGGCAGGTGGCCGGGGCCGCGGAGGCGGACATCGGGCGGGACAGTTCGAACGTGGTGGCGCAGCTGCGGCAGCGGTACTCGTAGCGTGGCATGCGCCAAGAGTACGGTCAGGCCCGGTCAGTTGGTGCGTGCCTGGCCTGCCAGTACGGGTTGTCGTGCGGCAGCGAACCGCTGACCCGCCCGTACATCCCGAAGCACATCAGCAGCACGCCGACGACAAAGCTGAACAGCACGTTCTGGATGCGGAACGCCAGGAAGTTGAAATCGGTGTCCAGCAGGGCCAGGTTCACGAAGCCGCTGAGGATGAACAGGACGCCCAGCGTCATGTTGAGCGTCGACGCGAAGTTGCCGCCGATCAGCATTCCGGCGAAGAGCAGCAGGCCGACGCAGATGGACAGGACGCTCAGCGCACCGTTCGTGCTCAGGCCCCCCACGGTGTCCCCGCGGGTGTCGAAGAAGCCGATCTTGTCGATGAGCCCGAGGATCCCGAAGGCGAGCAGAACGAGCCCCATCAGGCCAGCTCCGGTGCGGTACACCTTGCTGAGCCGATGGTCGAGGGGCAGATGCTCGTCGAGCGTGACATGGCGCCCGGGGCTGGGGTGCAGTACGTGCGTGGACATGGTCGCCTCGCCTCCTTGCACGCGGTACGCGCGCACCTGACGCACGTACGCACCTCAAGGATCCGCCCGTCACCCGGGTAACGCCAACGTCAGACGCCGCCGCCCCGGTCCTCCCGGATCTGCGTGACCACGCGGGCCACGGTCCGCCGCACGCCCTCCGTCTCGGTCAGGAAGTGCCAGTAGTCGGGGTGGCGCCCCTCCAGGCCCGCGACGGCGCGGTCCAGACGCGCCACGGAGTCGTCGAGGGGGCGGGCGTGCCGTGGGTCGGGCGTGGAGCGGCCCGCCATCGCGAGGCGCTGCGCGTCCCGGATCGCGAACCGCGTGCGGTCGATCTCCGCCCGCGGATCCTTCGCCACCGCGTTCAGCCGCTGCAGGCGGTCGGAGGCCGCCGACACCGACTCGTCCGTCGAGTTCAGCAACGCCCGCACCGTGGATAGCAGAGCCGTCGCGTCCGGCCAGCGCTGGGCCTCGCGGGCCACCCGGGCCTCGGCGAGCTTGGACTCGGCCTGCCGCACGTTCTCCTCGGCCGTGTCCGGCACGGTCTGCAGATCCTGCCAGCACGCGGCGGTGAACCGGCGCCGCAGCTCGCTGAGCACCGGCTCGACCTGCCCCGCCCGGGTCTGGAGCGCCTGGGCGCGGGTCCGCAGGGAGACGAGCCTGCGGTCGATCTCGGCGGCCCGCTCGGGCAGCCGCTCGGCCTCGGCCCGTACGGTCTCGGCATCGCGCGCGACCCGCTCCGCGCGCTCCAGCGTCTCCGGTACGCCGTGCTGCCCCGCCCCCTGGTTGAGCTTGGTCAGCTCGGGGCCGAGGGCGGCGAGCCGGGCCGCCAGGTCGTCGGCCTTCAGGCCCGCCTGCCGTACGGAGTCGAGCGCGGTCGTCGCCGCCAGCAGGGCCTGCCGCGCGCGCTCCACCGACGGGGCGAGCCGCGCCAGCTGTGTCTCCGCCTTGCCGAGCAGCGGCCCGATGCCCTGCGCGAAGCGGTCCAGGTCCTGCTTGACCTGTGTCAACTGCTGCTTCGCCTGCGTCAGTTGGGCGTGGGCGCGGGAGGCGGCGGACGCCTCCAGGTCGTCGCGGTCCAGGTCGTGGGCGTCGACCGCGGTGATGTACTGCCCGCTGACCTCGTCGATGCGGCGGCCGAGTCCCGCGAAGTCCTCGACGGCGCGGCGGGCCGCCGGCGAGTCGTCGACCGCGGTGATCGTCTCTATCGAGATGCGCAGGTCCCGCTGGGCGGTGTCCAGCTCGTAGAAGGCGGCGGCCGCGTCGTCCTTGGCGGCCTGTGCCTGCGCGCGCTGCGATTCGGCGCGGCCCCCGAACCACCGGCGGGTGCCCCCGGCGTTGAACGCGCCCGTGAGCGTGGCCGTGAGGAGGGGGAGCGGGAGGGCGACGAGCGTCAGGGTGTCCTTGAGGGCGCGTCCGAAGGACGCCGCGGGGCGCCGGGGATCGGGGGCGGACGACTGACGCGGGTTCCTCGTGGTCGTCGTCGCCGTCACTAACCTCTCCCGCGCTGTCCGTGCCGTCATCAGCCCTGCCCGGTCCATTCTCCCATCGGTTAATGACGAACACACGGGTCCATTAGTTCGCGGTTCGGCGGGTGACTTTCGCCCGGCGGTTACGGGATTGCCGAGCAGGGGCATCAGCAAGGTAGGCTGTCGACTCGTCCTGGCCACACGCCGGGATCACGGGTGCGTAGCTCAGGGGTAGAGCGTCTGCCTTACAAGCAGAATGTCGGCGGTTCGAAACCGTCCGCGCCCACCGTTTCGGAACGAAGGCCCTCAGGCGATCAAGCCTGGGGGCCTTCGTCGTGCGCGTGCTTGAGGCGTGCGCGGGCCCGTACCGCGTCGCTGCCCTTCAGCTCGGACCAGTACCGATGGCACGTCACGAAGACGGCCAGTTCCAGCTCGCGCCTGCGGAGCTTCTCGACCTCCGCCTGTTCGTCCTCGCTCCAGCCGGGCGAGGCCGCGCGCTCCATCCTGCGCCAGCCCTGTGTGTCTATGACGGCGTCGTGAGGCTCGACCGACCAGGGGAGCCGCTTGAGCAGGGCCAGGAGCTCGGCCCTGATCTGATGCAGCTCTGCCTGGCCGGCGAGGAGGTCGCCGGGGAAGTCGAAGTCGGAATCATCGGTCGCTGCCACCCGGCAATGGTACGTCTGTTCGAATTCAGGGTGCGAGCAACTTCGGCTACTTCATCGGGTAGTTCACGCGAACGTGTGGTCGATCGCGTGCTCGGACGTCGGTCGAACGCCGGGTGCGTAGCGCTCTCCGGCGGCAGACTGGAGGCATGTGCCGCAGCATCAAGACCCTCCGCCCGCCCGTGCTCCCCGAAGAGGCCACCGAGGACGAGATCAGGGCCGCCGCCCTGCAGTACGTGCGGAAGGTGTCCGGCTTCCGGGCGCCGGCCGCGCACAATCGCGAGGTGTTCGAGCGGGCGGTGGACGACATCGCCCGCGCGACCGCCGAGCTGCTCGACGGTCTTGAGGTGCGCGGGCACCCCAGGTCCGCTCAGGCCTCCTGAGCCGCCGGTACCGGCCTGCGCATCACGTACGCCGCCACCGCGCCCGCGCCCACCAGGGCGAGGACCGAGACGACGGTGGAGAGCCAGCTCGCGCCGAGCCACTGCGCGCCGAAGTAGCCGAGCGCCACGCTGTACACGGCCCAGGCCACGCCCGCGAGGGCCGACCACGGCAGGAACTCGCGGACCCGGCGGTGCGCCGTGCCGGCCGCGAAGGAGACGACCGAGCGGCCCGCGGGCGCGAACCGGGCGATGATCACGAGCAGCCCGCCGCTGGAGCGCGCGAGCGCGCCGCCGAGACGTTCCTGCGCGGTGCTCAGGCGCCGGGAGCGGGCGAGGGCGCGGTCCAGGCGCTCGCCGCCGCGCCAGGCGATCCGGTAGGCGACCAGGTCGCCGAGGACCGAGGCCGTCGCGGCGCAGAGCGTGAGGGCGAGCAGGTCCGGGAGGTTGGGGTGCGGCACGCCGCCGGTGGCGGCCGCGCCGCCCGCGGTCGCGGTGGCCGCGGCGATCACGAGGAAGCCGCTGGGCAGCACGGGCACGAACACGTCGAAGACGACGGAGAGCGCCACGATCACGTAGATCCATGAGCTGTCGGTCAGTGACCCCAGGACACTCTGCAGCACTGTTCGCCTACTCCCGTACGGGCCGTTCCGGTGTTTTCCGGCCGTTCCCTCCCGAAAGGAGCGGCTGACATGACAGCTCTACAGCGTACGCCTCAGAAGTGGCTGAAGTGGCGAAAGGGGCACAGTTGTTCCTGATCTCACGTTCCCGCGTGTTCCTGCCGTGATGGGTCGGTCACGTCCCGTACCAAAAAGTCAGTATGAGGACGGGTCTGGTGACCCCACGTGATCGGAGGAAACGGAAATGAAGGCGAAAATTGTGACGGGTGCCCTGGCGGCGGCCGTACTCGCGGTGACCAGTGGCACCGCGAGCGCGACGACGAGTTACTGGGTGCGGGTGGCGGGGCACTTCTCGCCGCCCAACGCGTTCGTCGCGTCGTCGGCGCTCACGTACGACAAGGAGCTCGTGCCCCCGGCGTCGTCGATCCAGGTGGCGCAGCACGGGACCGACTCCGGCATGACCGTGAGCATGCGGGTGGAAGGGCTCGTCCCGGGCCACAAGTACGGCGCGCACGTGCACCAGAAGTCGTGTGGCGCCGACCCCGAGGCGGCGGGCGGGCACTACCAGAACGTGGTGGACCCGAAGCGGGTGACCGCGGAGAACGAGCTCTGGCTCGACTTCACCGCCGACGCGGACGGCAACGGCAGGGCGCAGGTGCACAAGTCGTGGGGGCTGCGGCCGGGCGGCGCGGGCTCCATCGTGATCCACGACAAGCCGGGCGCGTCGGGGGACCGGGTGGCGTGCTTCTCGGTGCCGTTCACCTCGATCTCCTGAGACTCCGCTTCCTGAAGCTCTGCTTCCTAGGTTCCGCTCGTACGACGGCGGCCCGCCCTCCACGAGTCCACGTGGGGAGCGGGCCGCCGTCGTACGTGCGGAACCTAGGCCGGTACGGCCTCGCCGGCCGGTGCCGTGTCCTCGGCCCGCTCGCCGCGTCCTGCGAAGAGGCGGTCGAGGCCGAGCGCGCCGGAGCCGGTGAAGACGAGCAGCAGCATCGCCCAGCAGAACAGCACGGAGGCCTCGCCGCCGTTCTGGAGCGGCCACAGCGCCTCGGGCTGGTGGACCTTGAAGTACGCGTAGGCCATCGAGCCCGACGCGACGAAGGCGGCGAAGCGGGTGCCGAGGCCGAGCAGCACGAGGCCGCCGCCGACGAGCTGGATCACGGCCGCGTACCAGCCGGGCCAGGTGCCGGTCGGGACGGTGCCGCCGCCCATCGCGCCGCCGAGGACGCCGAAGAGCGAGGCGGCGCCGTGGCAGGTGAAGAGCAGGCCTATGACGATGCGGAAGAGGCCGAGAGCGTAGGGCTGGGCGCTGTTGAGACGTCCAGTCATGGTGGGGCTCCTTCGGTCGGTGGGGACGTAACCGAGAGCACCGGCGCGAGGAGCGCCTTCATCGCCGCTGCCGCCACCGGTGTGGGGCGCCACAGATTAGGGGAACCTAATTAGTGCTTGCAAGTTCAACATCCGGCCATGATCGCCCTCCGGACCGGCTTCCGCTTCGGCCGTCGAGGGGCCCGCCGAGGCCGTGCGGAGGGCTGCTCGGGCCACCGCGTCGGCGTCGGAGAGGGTGACCGAGTCGACGCCCGGACGGGCCCCCGCGGCGGTCACCCAGTGCACCCCCTCGGTCGGTACCCCGAAGGCGAACCGCCGCGCGTGCTCCCGGCCTTGACGGTCGATCAGGCGGTACGGACGGGGCGTGACGTCGAGGCCCCCGGTCTCGTGCCCGTCGACCGTGTGCGGCCGGGCGCCGCCGGTCTTGAGGAGGCCGATCAGCAGGTCGTCGGCGGTCCTGCGGAGGTCGGGCTCGGGCAGCCGGGCCTCGACGAGTGTGGTGACCCTCACGGTCGAACCGGGTACGTCGGGCGAGTGCGCGACGAAATGTCCGTCCCGCGCCGTCACCTCCATGCGCGGCCCCACGACGGTCAGGACGCCGGCCTCGATCAGCGCGGTCAGCTCCTCGATACGCCGCCGGGGCGGCCCGATCGACAGGAACGCGTTGAGCGGGGTGTACCAGCGGTCGAGGTGGTCGCGGCGCGAGGCGCCGGTCAGGCCGCCGTGGTCGACGACGAGCCGCAGTTCGTTGCGCAGGTCGCGCAGCACGTCGAGAGCGGCCTTCACCGGCCCGTCCACGTTGCCGAGCGCGGCGTGCGCGGCGTCCTCGCGAAGATGGCCGAGAAGCCAGGCGCGCCATGTGGCGGGAGAGGTGTACGTGCGGCCCGAGGCCGGGCGCGAGACGCGGTCCCAGGACCACAGAAACTCGTCGGAAATCCCGAACTCCCAGAGGACGGCGGCTTCTTGGCGAGACCCGTGGGGCGCGGCGAGGAAGCGCTGGCGGAAGGATTCTTCGGCGCGGGGCCGGGGGTCCGCGGTCCGCAGGAGTGTCTCGTAGTAGACCGTCTCGACCTCCTTCGCGATCAGCGGCCATATGTCGGCGAGGAAGTCGGGGGCGTCGCCGGAGTCGGCCCGTTTGCGGAACCCGGCTATCAAGTCAGCGGAGAGTACGGCGGGTTGGTGGCGGCCGTACGCGCCCTTGGCGTTGTCCCCACGCGCCTGGTGCGGGATGCCGCGGCGTGAACCCGCGTACAGGCGGGGCTCGTTGCCCGAGGGTATGTAGCGCAGACCGCCGTCCGCCGTACGTATGTGGCGTCCACCGCGGCCTTGCGTCAACAGGGCCATGTGGTCGAAGAAGTTGAGGCCGAGGCCGCGCAGGAGGACGGGGTCGCCGGGGGCCAGGGGGCTCAGGTCGAGTTCGGCGGGGTTGGCGGGCGGGAGGTGGCGCAGGCCGTGCCGCCGGGCGTACTCGATGAGGTCGCGCTCGGCCGGGGCGGCGACGGCGGGCAGGTGGCCCTGGGTGAGGACGACCGCGTGCAGGCCGGTGAGGCGGCGGCCGTCGGCGAGGGTGAGGGCCTGACGGCCGTCCTCGGCGTCGTCG
Organism: Streptomyces endophyticus; assembly: GCF_035798155.1. Lineage (NCBI taxonomy): Bacteria > Bacillati > Actinomycetota > Actinomycetes > Kitasatosporales > Streptomycetaceae > Streptomyces > Streptomyces endophyticus. The sequence goes on from NZ_JAOZYC010000196.1 coordinate 179,166, forward strand.
AGGCGGACGGCGCGGGTGGCGTGCGGGACGACCTCGACGGACGCGGGGGCGGCCGCCACCGCCGCGTCGAACACCCAGCGCAGGTAGCGCCCGTACTGGGCGCGGGTCGGATACGCGTCGGGGCCGAGCGCCGCGTCGTGCCGCAGGGCCCACTCGTACAGGCTCGGGCCCGGGCGGATCGGTCCCGAGCAGTCGACGCTGTCGTCGGTGAACAGGGTGACCTGCGAGGCCACCGTGTTCATGAGGAGTTCCGGCGCCTGATCCGTGCGCCAGACGGCGCCCGCGCCCGGCGGATGCGGGTCGACCAGGTGGACCGTGAGGCGGGCCCCGGGCGGCAGGAGCTCGTCCGCCGACGCGGTGAGCCGCTCCAGGACGCTGGTGCCGCGTGGTCCCGCGCCGACGACGGCGACGGCGACGGCGAACGCGGGGTGGGGGACGGGCAAGGCGGGACTCCCGAGGCATGTGGGGCTGCTGGGAAGCGGATGGACCGCCTCATCATGCCGTTTCCCTGCCGGGAGTGGTGCGGGGTAGTGGGGGTGTGGGCGGTGTCACCCGGTGTGGGTGGGCCGCTGGGCCGTGCCCACGTCACGGGGCTCCGCCCCGGACCCCGCTGCTCAATCGCCGCAGGGGCTTGAAATACGGACTTCCGCCTCGTACCCCGCTGCTCAATCGCCGTAGGGGCTTGATAGCTGTCGCTCGTCCGCCCGGACCAGGCCGCCCCCGCGGGTGTCCGCCTGGTCGAGGGTCAGGGTCGCGCTGCGGCCCCGCAGGGTCAGTGTCATGAGTTGGTTTCCGAACCAGGGGCCGCCCGTGCGGCGCCAGGTGATGCGTGGTGTGCCCGCGCGTGCGTGGCGGGCGAAGCGGCGGCCGAGGACTCGCCCGAATCGGCTCCAGCCGAAGCGGAAGCCGACGCGTATCGAGGCCGGCACGGAGTTGTGGACCGGGGAGCAGGTGAGTTGCAGGACGCGGGCACTCGGTGCCTGCGCGCCCGCAGGCCAGCTCGGCTCGGCGACGTAGGCGTGGTGGACGTCACCGGAGAGGACCGAGATGGTCGCCGGCGCGGCGTCGCCCGAGCCCGCCTCCGCGATCAGGTCCGCGAGCGCCTCGAACGACTTCGGGAACGCCGCCCAGTGCTCCAGGTCCGCCCTGCGCCGCAGATCCTCCCCGAACCGCGCCCAGCGCGGCCCCCGCTCGCCCCGGCACAGCGCCGCGTTCCACCCCTCGGCGTCGTGGATGAGGTGCGGGAGCAGCCAGGGCAGCGAGGTGCCGATGAGGAGGTGGTCGTACGTGCCGTGGTCCGCGAGGGCCTGCTCGCGCAGCCATTTCGCCTCGCCGGGGGAGAGCATCGCCCGCTGCTGCTCGTCGAGGACGCGGGCCGCCCGTGTGTCCACCATCAGCAGCCGTACGCGGCCGAAGTCGCGGCGGTAGCTCCAGCGGACGGAGGCGGGGTCCGCGTCGGCGCGGGCCGCGAACTCCCGTAGCGCGTCCGTGCCGTCGGGGGTCGCGCGCACGGCCGCGTAGATCGGGTCGGTGGCGAGGGCGGCGGGCGAGAGATTGCCTATGTGCTGGTGCACCCAGTACGACATCAGGCCGCTCAGCAGCCGCTCGCGCCACCACGGCACCTCGCGCATGTCCGCGAGCCAGGCGGCGCTGGTGTTCCAGTCATCTATCAGGTCGTGGTCGTCGAAGATCATCGCGCTCGGGACCGTCGACAGCAGCCAGCGGACCTCCGGGTCGAGCCACGACTCGTAGTAGAGGTGCGTGTACTCCTGGTAGTCCGCGACCTCCGTGCCGGGCGGGTCCGACAGGTCGCGGCGGCGGGCCAGCCACGCCTGCGTCGCCGGTGAGGTCTCGTCCGCGTAGACCTGGTCGCCGAGGAGTACGAGGACGTCGGGGCGCTCGCCGTCCGGGTCCGCGGCGATGCGGGCGGCCAGGGTGTCGAGGGCGTCGGGGCCCACGGGGTCGTGCTCGGCGGCGGGAGGGGCGGCCCAGCGGCAGGAGCCGAACGTGACGCGGACCGGGGTGTCCGCCGCGTACGCCGGGGTGCGGATGGTGCTCGCCGGGTACGGCGAGTCCGGCAGCGGCCAGACCCCGCCGCCGTCGAGGATCACCTCGTACGTGGTCTCCGTGCCGGGAGTGAGCCCGGTGACGGGGACCAGCGCGTAGTGGTGCCCGTCGACCTGGAACGTGGGTGCGCTGCCCGACGCGCCGTCCGCGCAGCGCACCTCGGCGACGCAGGGTCGGCTCGCCTCGACCCACACCGTCGCCGTCTCCTCGTCCACGTACCGCAGCAGTGGTCCAAGGCGCAGCCTCGCCACGTGATCGCCTCCACTTGTTCCTTCGACGTTCCGGCCCCGTACGGTACGGAACGTCGGAGGTGGGCGGGACGGTTCCGGCAAGCCCGGTACGACCGGGCCGAAGGCCTCAGCAGCCGCTGAGCCCCGACTGGATCGCGGACTTCTCCGCCGGGTCGACGCTGAGCTTGTAGTGGTGCTTCACCTGGACCCACATCCGCAGGTACGTGCAGGTGTACGCGGTGCGCGAGGGCATCCACTCGGCCGGGTCCTGGTCGCCCTTGGACTGGTTGACGTTGTCGGTGACGGCGATGAGCTGCGGCCTCGTGAGGTCGTTGGCGAAGCCCTGGCGCTCGTCGTTGGTCCAGGAACTCGCGCCCGACTTCCACGCCTCGGACAGCGGGACGATGTGGTCGATGTCGACGTCGGCGGCCGCCGTCCAGGTCTCGCCGTCGTACTCCGAGTACCAACTCCCCGACGTCGCGGCGCAGTCGGAGCCCGTCTGGACGTTCTTGCCGTCGCGCTTGAGGACTTCCTCGCGGGTGTTGCAGGCGCCGGACTGGGTGATCCAGTGCGGGAACTTCTCGCGGCTGTAGCCGTCGGAGGAACCTTCCGCCTTCTCCGTCAGCTCGCCGAGGTACGTACGGGCGGTGGCGGCGCTGACGGGGGTCGGCGGGGCGGCCTGGGCGGACGGGGTGGCGAGCAGCAGGGCGAGGGCGGTGACGCCGGTGGCGGCCGCGGCGAACGAGGATCGACGCGCGTAGACAGGGCGTATGCGGCGCGAGGTCGAGGTGGGGCGCATGTGAACTCCCTTGATGTGGGGTGGAGTTACCTGAGGCCTGCCGTGCCGCGTGCTGTGGGGCGCTTGGTGTGGCAGGGTCGCGTCAATATGGTGGCGGGCCCGGGGGTCGATCACAAGTAGGCCCGGCAAAACGGGAGTTGGCGGGGGTCGGGCGCGAAAAAGAACGAAGGGATTTTCGCCGAGTGCTGATCGGTCCGGGGTCCGCGTCCGTACTCTCCGGTGTCCCTCGTTCGCGACTGGAGGCACCATGCGACTCTCGCGCTCCACGGCCGGTAACTTCTTTGTGATCGGCGCGTTGATCGTGACCGTCTCGGCCCTGGCCTATCCGGCCATGCTCGGCGTGCAGAACACGACCACGACGCAGGCGCGCGTCGTCGGCAGCACCCGTTGGGGCCCACTCACCGAGGCCGACCGGGACTTCGTGGTCAAGGTCAGGTCGGCGGGACTGTGGGAATTCCCCCTGGGCCAGGAGGTTCTGAAGCGGGGGACGACGCCGGAGATGAAGACGGCCGGGCAGCACCTCGTCGTCGGTCACTCCCTGCTGGACGCCAGTTGCCGCAAGATCTCCCAGGATCTGGGCATCACGCTGCCCAACCAGGCCACGCCCCAGCAGCAGCAGTTCGTGGCGACCGTGGAGTCCAAGCGGGGCAAGGAGTTCGACTCCACGGCGTCGAACATCATGCGCGTGACGCACGGGCAGATCTTCCCGGCCATCAGCAATATCCGGGCCACCACCCAGAACGCCGAGATACGGCGGCTCGCGAACGAGGCCAATGACGTCGTGCGCGACCACATGGAGGTCCTGGAGAAGACCGGCCTCGTCAACATGGACCAGGCCCTCGCCGAGCAGACCGGGCCGCCGAGGGTCCCGAAGGCGCAGATGACCCCGCCGGTGCCGCAGCCCGGGGCGCCGCAGGTCGCGCTGATCGCGCCGCCGGGGCTGCCGAATCCGTACACGAAGACGTTCCCGTCGTCGCCGCCGACGACGGGCTGAGCGGCGGCGTGGCGGGCCGCCGGTGCGGCGGGAGGGGGCCGGGTGGCGATCTTCGGGTGCGTTTTTGTATCGTGGAGAAACAAAGTGGCACCCGCCCGTTCAACCCTGACCAGCGGGCGGGGGCCGCCTTGTTTCCCTTCTGCCTCCGCATTCTGCCTCCGCAGCCCTCCGCAGTCTGGAGCCCGCCGATGTCGGCCACGCCCACTGTTCCCACTGTTCTGAAGGCGCGCGCACTCCTTCTCGACATGGACGGCACGCTCGTCAACTCCGACGCCGTCGTCGAGCGGATCTGGCGCCGCTGGGCCGACGCTCACGGATTCGACGCCGAGCAGGTCCTCTCCGTCGCGCACGGCCGCCAGGCCCACGCCACGCTGGCCGAGCTGCTCCCCGAGCGGCCGATGGCGGAGAACTACGCGGACAACGCGCGCATGCTCGCCGAGGAGACCTCCGACGTGGAGGGCGTCGTCGCCGTGCCGGGTGCTCCGCGGTTCCTGGAGTCGCTGGTCGAGGGCGGCGTTTCGCACGCCCTCGTGACCTCGGCCGATCTCGCGCTCTCGACGGCGCGGATGAAGGCGGCGGGGCTTCCGTATCCGGCGGTGCGGGTGACCGCGGAGAACGTGGGGGCCAGCAAGCCCGATCCCGAGGGGTTCCTGAAGGGCGCCGCCGAACTGGGTGTCGATCCGGCGGACTGCGTTGTCTTCGAGGACTCGGGGGCGGGGATCGCGGCGGGGCGCTCCGCGGGGATGCGGGTGGTGGGGGTTGGGCCCCGCGCCGTGTCGCAGGGGGCGACCGTTTGTGTGGCGGATCTTTTGGGTGTGCGGGTTGAGGTTCTCGGTGGTGGTGAGGTTGCGCTGCATTTGGGGTGACGTTGTTGCCCTGGGCCACAGGGGGTTTGGGGACGTCGCGGATTTCGCCGTGTAGTGGTTGCGCGCGCAGTTCCCCGCGCCCCTTTTGGGCTACCCGTGCCTCGGTCCCCGGTTGTCGCCGGTCTCCCGTTCAAGTGCTGTGCGGGTTGCTGGGCCGTATTCGCCGTGGGGGTCGTTCTTGATGCCGCGTGAGAACTGGTAGGTGCCGACCGCGGATTCCGTGGGGCTGTCGAAGTCGCCGGTGATCTCGCCCACGTAGAGGTTCAACTGCTTGAGGCGCCACTGGAGTTCGACGACCTCGCGGCCGCTGTCGCCCCTGCGCAGGGTCGTCGCGTCCGTCGGAGTCGACGACGTGGAGCGGGAGGCCGAAGGGGACGGGCTCCGGTCGGGCTCCTTTCGCCCCGTGTCGGGTTTCTTGCCGGTCGCGGTGGGTGACGCCGAGACCGTCCGGGAGTGCGTCGGTGAGGGGGAGGCGGACGGGGAGGTCTTCGCCGGCGGGGACGCGGAGTGTGTGGTGGGGGTCGCCGGGCGGGACGGGGCGGGTGTCGTCGCCGTCGCCGTCGCGGCCGTGTTGTCCGAGGCCGAGGCGCCGTCGTCGCCCGGGGACGTGATCAGCACCGTCACCAGGGTCGCCACACTCAGCACGCCCGTGACCGCGGAGAGCAGCAGCATCCGGCCGTGCCGGGCCGGCTCGTCAGGACCCGGCCCGTCGGCGTCGTCGTCCGCGGCGTGCGGAGGCGGCGGCGGATACGCGTACGGGTCGGCGGCCCGCGGCGGGATCGGCTGTGAGGGCTCCGAGAGCGAGACGTAGGGGCGGACACGGAGCGGAGCGAAGGCTTCCGGCTCGCAGGCGCAGGGCGGGGCGCCGTCGGGGCCTTCCCCGGTCCCGCACTCCGGACACGTACGACGTTCCTCACTCACCGCTGCGAACCCCCTCCGAGCGCTCCGGCCCCCCGCCGGGTCGCTGAAGCGCATTATGCAGACCCGTCGGCCCCGGGCGCAGCGCCGGTCCCATAAACGCTCGTCAGCACCCGTGTGCACGCCGTGACCGGAAGGCGTCGGCAAAAACTTCGAGTGCCGCATGACTCAACAGGCCAAACCTGGTCACACCTACCAGGATGGGAAGTACCAAGCACCCGGCGCGGTCCGTGCCGGGCCGGCTTCGGAGGTTGGCCATGAGCAGCCAGGACATCGACACGGTGGGCCCGGGAGACAGCGGTCGCGGAGCGCCCGCGGCTCCCAAGGAGAACGCCAAGTCCGGCGGTGTCCTCGTGTCGATCGGCGCGCTGCTGCTCGGCATGCTGCTGGCCTCGCTCGACCAGACGATCGTGTCGACGGCCCTGCCCACCATCGTCAGCGATCTGGGCGGCCTGGAGCATCTGTCCTGGGTCGTCACCGCGTACATGCTCGCCGCGACGGCGGCGACACCACTGTGGGGAAAGCTCGGCGACCAGTACGGACGCAAGAAGCTCTTCCAACTCGCCATCCTGATCTTCCTGGTGGGCTCGGCGCTCTGCGGACTCTCGCAGAACATGGGCCAGTTGATCGGCTTCCGCGCCCTTCAGGGACTCGGCGGCGGCGGTCTGATGGTGCTGTCCATGGCGATCGTCGGCGACATCGTCTCGCCGCGTGAACGCGGCAAGTACCAGGGCCTGTTCGGCGCGGTCTTCGGCGCGACGAGTGTTCTCGGGCCGCTGCTCGGCGGCCTGTTCACCGAGCACCTGAGCTGGCGCTGGGTCTTCTACGTCAATCTGCCGATCGGTGTCGTCGCGCTCCTCGTGATCGCCGCGGCCCTGCACATCCCGGTCCGCTCCACCAAGCACCGCATCGACTACCTCGGCACGTTCCTCGTCGCCTCCGTCGCCACCTGCCTCGTCCTGGTCGCCTCGCTCGGCGGCACCACCTGGGCCTGGGGTTCGCCGCAGATCATCGGTCTCGCGATCCTGGGCGCCGTACTCGCGGTGGCCTTCGTGTTCGTCGAGTTCAGGGCGCAGGAGCCGGTCCTGCCGATGCACCTGTTCCGGGTCAGGACCTTCACCCTGTCGGCGATCATCAGCTTCGTCATCGGCTTCGCGATGTTCGGCGCGATGACGTACCTGCCGACGTTCCTCCAGGTCGTGCAGGGCGTCACACCGACCATGTCGGGCGTGCACATGCTCCCGATGGTCTTCGGCATCCTGCTGTCGACCACGCTGTCCGGGCAGGTCGTCAGCCGCACAGGGCGCTGGAAGATGTTCCCGGTCGCCGGCACGGCCATCACCATGATCGGGCTGCTGCTCCTGCACAACATGGACGAGCACACGGCCACGGGCGTCATGAGCCTGTACTTCTTCGTCTTCGGCGCGGGCCTCGGCCTCGTCATGCAGGTCCTGGTCCTGATCGTGCAGAACGCCGTCCCGTACGAGGACCTGGGCGTGGCCACATCGGGCGCCACGTTCTTCCGCTCCATCGGCGCCTCGTTCGGTGTGGCGATCTTCGGCACGATCTTCGCGAACCAGCTCGGCAGCAGGATCGGCGACGCCCTCGCCGGAAAGCAGCTGCCGCCGGGTGTCACCCCCGACTCGCTCGGCGCCGACCCGCGCGGCATCGCCGCCCTGCCGCCGGATCTGCGGGCGCCGGTCATCCACGCCTACTCCACGTCCATCACGGACGTCTTCGTGTACGCGGTCCCGGTCACGCTGCTCGCCTTCGCGCTCGCGCTCCTGCTGCACGAGGACCCGCTGCGCGGCTCGGTCACCGCGCCCGACGTCACCGAGACGCTCGCCAGCAACCCCGTCCAACGCTCCTCGTACGACGAGGCGGTGCGCGCCCTGTCCACGCTCGGCAGCCGCGAGGGGCGCCGCGAGGTGTACGAGAAGATCACCGCCAGGGCCGGCTACGACCTGTTGCCCGCGGCGAGCTGGCTGATCCTGCGCACCCATCGCAACGGGTGGGCCGAGCCCGGTGTGCTCGCCGAGTACACGGCGATCCCGCTGTCCGTGATCCTCGACGCGGCCCGGCAGGTCGAGGAGCGCCGGCTCGCCGTGCGCGAGGGCCCCGACCTGATCCTCACCGACGAGGGCCGCGCGGTCGCGGAGCGGCTCTCGCGGGCCCGCGAGGAGTCCCTCGCCGAACTGCTCGGCGACTGGTGGGGCCCGGACCGCTCCCGCGACCTCGTGAAACTGGTCTCCGACCTCAACGCGGAGATGTGCGGCTCGGACGAGGAGCGGCCCCACGCGGGGACGGCGCCAGCGGCTTCCTGAACCAGTGCTCGGCGTAGACGTCGTCGTTGTGCGCCGCCGTCTCCTCGTAGCCGAGCCGCGCGTACAGGGCTCTCGCCTCCACCAGGTCGCCGCGGGTGTCGAGGCGGATCGCGGCGGCGCCGAGCGCGCGGGCCGCGTCCTCGGCGGCGGCCACCAGGAGCGCGGCGCCGCCCTTGCCGCGCAACTCCTCGCGTACGTAGACCCGCGTGAGCTCGGCCGTGACCGCGTCCACCAGCCGTACGCCCGCCGTCCCTGCGGGCTCGCCCGCGTACCGCGCGAGCAGCAACTGGCCGCGCGGAGGCGCCAGTTCGCTGCCGGGCTCGGCGGCGATCGCGCGCTCCAGCTCGGGCGGGTCCGTGGCGCGGCCCTCGTGCAGCAGGTACCAGCGGTCGCTCACCTCCGTGTAGTACGCACGCCAGAGCGTGGCTGCGGCGGGGGAGTCGTACGGCTCGGGGGAGACGGTCCACGGCGTGTTGTTCATGGGACATGGTGAGGCCGGTGGGGTGGGTGGGCGCAACCGGGATTCACCGTGGCCGGTACCGATCTGTTTCAGCGCGTCAGTGAGGGCAACTCGGCGTGGAACAGCAACAGTTGAGGGAAGGCAGTCATGTCCACAGGCTTGATCATCGCTCTGGTCGTGGTGGGGGTCGTGATCGTGGTCGCGGCCGGGTTCTTCGCCGCGCGGACCGCACCCCGTGGCGGGCGCGGGCTGCGGCGCAGGTTCGGGCCCGAGTACGAGCGGGCCGTGGCGCGGCACGACGGTGACACCAGGGCCGCCGAGCGGGAGTTGGCCGAGCGTGTGCGGCGGCACGGAGCGCTGCGCGAGCAGCCGCTGGACCCCGTCGCCCGCGAGCGCTATCTGGCGCGCTGGGCCGAGACCCAGGAACGCTTCGTCGAGTCCCCGGACGTCGCCGTCGCCGAGGCGGATCTGCTCCTCGCCGACCTGGCGCACGAGCGCGGCTTCCCGGACGGCGGCCGCTACGACGAGCAACTCGACGCGCTCTCCGTCCACCACGGCCCGCACGTGCACGGATACCGGCGCGTGCACCGCGCGGCGCACGCCCGCACGGGCCGCGCGGACGAGAGCAGGGCCGGGACGGAGGAACTGCGCGAGGCGCTGGTCGAGGCCCGGCCGCTCTTCGACGAACTGGTCGGCCCGGACCGCGCGACGGCCCACGTCCGCACCGCGGACCGGCCCGCGCACCAGCACGGGGACAAGCGGCACGGCGTCTTCAAGGGACGCCTGGCGAAGGGGAGTTGAGCGCCATGACGGACATCGGGCGGGCCGAGGCCGACGGGGTCGACAAGGGGATCGCGCTGGACCCGGAGCGGTCACCGGCGGCCCCCACGCACGGACGACGCGGCGACCTCGTCCCGGCGGGTGAACGCGAAGAACTCGAGGGCCGGCTGCGGCACGCGCTCACCGGCTTCGTCGACGAGCCGCGCGCCGCGGTGGAGGAGGCCGACCACGTCCTGGAGGACCTGACGGCCCGCCTCACCGAAACGCTCGCGGGCCACCGCCACACCCTGCGCACGTCCTGGCAGGGCTCGACGGAGGACACGGAACGCCTCCGCCTCGCGCTCCGCGACTACCGGGAAACGGCGGAACGCCTGCTGAGGCTCTGAGCCCCGGCTACGCGGTCTTCGGGGCCGCCTGCTGGACCACCTCGAACGACCACACCGTGGAACCGCTCGCGGCCGGCTTCGGCCGGTCGCCGCCCTGCGGACCCTGATGGGCCGCCTTCATGGGCCCCTCCATCCAGGCCTGGAAGGCGGCCTCGTCGCGCCAGCGGGTGTAGACGAGGTACTGGTCGGTGCCCTCGATGGGGCGCAGCAGCTCGAACCACTCGAACCCGTCGGAGTTCTCGACGGAGCCGGCGCGGGCGCCGAAGCGCTTCTCGAGGACTTCCCGCTGCTCTTCGGGGACGGTGAGTGCGTTGATCTTTACGATGCTCATGTGCCCATCGTGCCTCAGCGACCTCTCAGGCCGACTCGCGCCCCGGCCGTGACTCCCGCGACTCCCGTGCCTCCTGCCACTCCCGCACGATGTCCTCGATCTCCTCGGCCGTGTAGGGCTTCAGGCCGAGCGGCGGGCCGGGCGGCGGCTTGAACATCATGTCGCGGATCTTGTCGTTGAGCTCCGAGATCATGCGGCGCACGACGCGCTCCGACGGCGCCTTCGGCACCGCCGCCAGCGTGTCCTCGGCCTCCTTGCGCAGCGCGAGCGACGGCGGCAGGACGGAGAAGCCCTCGCGGGCCAGCTTCCCCTTGATCCACCAGTTCTCGTCGTACGTGGTGTCGGTCGAGGAGTCGAGGGGCTTGCCCGCGCCGGGCAGCGAGGAGAAGTCGCCGCGTCGTTCCGCGTCGCGGATCTGCTTGTCGACGAATGACTCGAAGCCCACTCCGGGCGGTTTGCGTTCGGTCATGAAGCAAGTATCCCAGAGCGGATCGGGGCGCCATAGGCTGCGAGCGACGGCTGCACGACGGTGGTGGGGGGGAGTGCGGTGCTCGAACTGACCATGGCCACCTTGGCCGGTGGCGACGAGGGGGCGACGGCCGCGATGGCCATGGCCGACGCCCGGAGCGAGCCGGGAACCGTACTGCGGGTCGGCCGCGATGAGAGCGTGTGCCGGCTCGTGACCCCGGAGGACTGGCTGTTCGTGTCCCGGGTGCACCTGGAGTTCCGGTGCGGACCGGAAGGCGACTGGACCGTGTTCTGGCTGCGCGGCTCGCAGGACGACCCCGCGTCCGAGGTGCGGGTGCGGTTCGGGCCGCGGGGGCAGGGGCCCGGACAGCCCGTCGCGTACGGCGGGGTGGTGACGCTGCCGCGCGGCTCCTCCGGCGAGGTGCTCGTGGTCGACCGGAGCGGGCCGCGCAGCGTGCACGTCGGCTTCTGTCACGAACTCACGTAGGCCAGCGCGAAGCCGTCGTGCCCCTTCGAGCCCACCGTCTGGATCGCCGTCGCGTCCAATCTCGGGTGGTCCGCGAGGAGTTGAAGGGCGGCGCGGGTGCCGACGACGTCGTCTTCCGTGGATTCGGGGTTCGTCACGCGCCCGCCGCGCACCACGTTGTCGACGACGATCACGCTGCCCGGGTGCGTCATGCGCAGCGCCCACTCCAGGTAGTGCGGGTTGTTGACCTTGTCCGCGTCGATGAAGACGAGGTCGAAGTCGTTGCCCTCTTCGGCGAGGCGCGGCAGCGAGTCGAGCGCCGCGCCCACCCGGATCTCGACCACCTTTTCCAGGCCCGCGCGGGCGATGTTGCCGCGGGCCACCTCGGCGTGCCGGTCGCTGTACTCCAGGGTGATCAGCGCCCCGTCGGCGGGGAGTGCGCGGGCCAGCCAGATGGTGCTGTACCCGCCGAGGGTGCCGATCTCCAGGATGCGGCGGGCGCCCTGGATACGGGCGATCAGGTGCAGCAGTTTCCCGTTGGTGGCCGAGACGTTGATGCCGGGCAGGCCCGCCGCCTCGCTGTCGGTGAGGGCCGCGGCCAGGGCCTCGTCGGCGGGGGCGAGCAGGCCTGCGAGGTAGGCGTCGACGGCGGCCGCGGACTCGGGCTGAGCGGCGCGTGGGTGAGTCGTCATGGCCGTCAGCGTAGGCACGGGGAGCGGAAAAGCGGGCGGGGTGGAAGCGATGAACGTCGCTTCCACCCCGCCCGCTCGAAGGACTACGTGGGCGTCACACCGCCGGCGGCGAGCCCGGCAGCGGCTTGCCCGCGGACTCCTTCATGCGCCACACCGCGATACCGCCGATGACGGCCGCGGCCATCATGTAGTACGCCGGGATCATCAGGTTGCCCGTGGCCGCGATGAGGGAGGCCACGACCAGCGGCGTCGTACCACCGAAGATCGAGACCGACAGGTTGAAGCTGACGGCCAGGGAGCCGTAGCGGACCTTCGTCTCGAACAGCGCGGGCAGCGTCGAAGGCATCGACGAGGTGAAGGAGACGAGCAGCAGGCCGAGCGCGGCGAGGCCGAGCGCGATCGCCCACGTGGAGCCCTGCTGGATCAGCAGCAGCGCGGGGACGGACAGCGCGAGGAAGCCGACGCAGCCGATGCCGATCACCCAGCGGTGGCCGAAGCGGTCGTTGGCGAGACCCATCGGGAGCTGCACGCACATCATCAGCAGCATCACGCCGATGAGGATCAGCGTGCCGTGCGTGGCGTCGTAGTGCAGCTCCTCGCTCAGGAACGTCGGCATGTAGGAGAGCAGCATGTAGTCGGTCACGTTGAAGACCAGGACCAGCGCGATGCACAGGAACATCGGCTTCGCGTTGCCGGCGAACATCTCCTTCAGCTTCGGCTTCGGGTTGGACTTCTCCTTCGCCTCGGCCTCGTCCGCCAGCTTCTTGAACGCCGGGGTCTCCTCGAGCTTCATCCGGACGTAGAGACCGACCAGGCCGATCGGGCCCGCGATCAGGAACGGGATGCGCCAGCCCCAGCTGTAGAGGTCGTCGGTGGCCATCATCGTCGTGAGCACCGTCGCGAGGGCGGCACCGGCGACGTAACCGGCGTTCGTGCCGAGCTCCAGGAAGGAGCCGAAGAAGCCGCGGCGCTTGTCCGGCGCGTACTCGGCGATGAACGTGCAGGCGCCGCCGTACTCACCACCGGCCGAGAAGCCCTGCACCATGCGCGCCACGATCAGCAGCACCGGTGCCCAGATGCCGATGGCGCCGTGCGACGGGATCAGGCCGATCGCGAAGGTGCCCGCCGACATCATGATCATGGTGATGGCGAGGACGCGCTGACGGCCGATGCGGTCGCCGAGCGGGCCGAAGAAGGCGCCGCCGAGCGGGCGCACGAGGAAGGCGGCGGCGAAGGTGCCGAGCGTGGACAGCACCTGTGCCGTGCTGGACGCCGACGGGAAGAAGACGTGCCCGAGCGTCGCGGTCAGGTAGCCGTAGACGCCGAAGTCGAACCACTCCATCGCGTTGCCGAGGGCTGCCGCCTTGACCGCGCGCTTGACCAGCGCGGGGTCGGTGGTGGTGGGCTCGGATGAGGTGCGGTCCTTCGCGGGGACGGAGGACCGGCCGGTACTGGGGGCGATGGAAGTGGCGCTGGACACGGGTCCTTCGCCTTCCTTTCGTGGGGGACAAGAGCAACGGCCGTTCACGCGGAACGGCCGACGCATCGACCATAGGGGCGCCCGCACCCACAACGGGTAGTGTTCAGTTAACTACCCTGTGCGAGGAAACCCCTTCCGGCCTGGGGAAACGTCAAAGCCTTCACACGGTGCTGATGCAAATTCTTGTGATCTATGTCGCGGAACCGCACGTGTGAAGGCCGGGACAAAGTGGCCGAAGACACTGCCTACCCGTCAAATCCCGGTGGACAGACAGGTAAAGGAGCAGTTGCCTGCGTCTTACCGGATGTGCGGTGAATGGCGATGAACCGGCCGAGTTGAGCGGGAGGTCCGAAAGGCGTGGCGAACGCGGAGCATGGAGGAGCGGCACCGGGATCCACGGATCCGGTGACGGGGCGGCTCGGCGTGCTGCGCGCCGGCCTGTGGCTGATCGCGGCGGTGCTCGGCGTGCGTCAACTCGTGGCGGTGCTCAGCGCTCCTCCGGGTGAACGACTCACGGATCTGGAGACCTGGATCGGCCCCGACGGGGTGCTGCATGTCAGCGGCTCGCTGTACGACGCGCCGGACCGGTTCACCGGGCCGCCGTTCGCGGGCCTCGTCCTCAAGCCGCTCGCGCGCGCGGCCGAGCAAGCGCTCGGCTGGGGCTGGACGTTCGGCTCGCTGGCCCTCGTCGTCGCGCTCGGCGTCGTCGCCGCGCGCGCCCTGCCGCCGCCCGTGTCCCGGCGCACGGCGCAGTTCGCGGCGCCCGTCGCGATCAGTCTGCTGATGCTGTCGCTGCCGGTGCGCAACGCGTTCACGCTCGGCCAGACCAGCATCCTCCCGGTACTCCTCGTCCTGCTCGGCTGCTTCGCGGTGCGCGGGCAGACGGTGTCCGGCGTCCTCATCGGCGTCGCCGCCGCGCTCCAGCCGACCGTGCTGCTGTTCGCGCCGCTCCTCTGGTTCACCGGTCGCAGACGGGCCGCCGCCACGACGGGGGCCGCCTTCGCCGCGGGCACCGGCATCGCCTGGCTCGCGATGCCGCAGGACTCGTGGACGTACTGGGTGCATCATGTGGCGGGCACAGGACTGGCCACCGATCCGGCCGCGACCGCCAACCAGTCACTGCACGGCATGCTGCTGCGCCTGGGCCTCGCGGGGCCGCTGGAGATCGCCCTGTTCCTGGCTCTCGGCGCCGCCGTGGCCGTGCTCGGCCTGCGCCGCTCCATCGCGTACGCGCGTGATGGGCAGCTGCTGCTCGCCGTCGCGGTCACCGGCTGTGTCGCGGTCGCCGTGTCCCCGACGACCTGGCAGCACCAACTCCTGTGGGTGCTGCTCGCGGTCGTCGGCCGGGTCGGGGCCAAGACCGCGGACCGGGCGGTGTGGCCGGTCGCCGTCGTCCTGGTGATGACGCTCCCGGCCTCCGCGATACTGCCGAAGCTGCCGGTGCTCGCGCCGCTGCGGGACAACCTCGTCCTGGTCGCCGTGCTCGCCGCGGCCTGCGCCGTCCCCTTCCTCAGGCGTACGGATCCGGCCTTCGGGGCCGCGCGCCCCACCGTCTATACGGAGCCGGCCCCGGCCCGCTGGGCGTGGGTGCCGCTGCTGCCGGTGTGGCGGCGCGCGCTCGCCCGTCCCAACCTGCTGCTCGAACTGCTGCTGATCCGCGTCGGATACTCCGCGTATCAGCAGGTCAGGATCGTCGCGGCGGGCGGCAGGCCGCGCGCCGAGCAGCACGGGGCGCAGGTGCACGCGGTGGAGCGGTTCCTGCACATCGACATCGAGCACTGGGCGAACCATGCGGTGGTATCGGTCGGATGGCTGCGCAATTTCTTCGACTTTTACTACACGTCCTTTCACTTTGTGGTGCCGCTGACCGTCCTCGCGGTCCTCTACGTGCGCCGCCCCGCGGACTACCGCTGGGCGCGCGCCTCCCTCGGCTTCGCGACGGTCCTCGCCCTCGTCGGCTTCTGGCTGTACCCGCTCGCGCCGCCGCGCCTGATGCCCACGCTGGGCTTCATCGACACGGTCCACGGTGCCCAGGACTTCTCCAAGCCGGACTACGGGACGCTGACCGCGGTCACCAACCAGTACGCGGCGATGCCCTCGCTGCACTTCGGCTGGTCCCTGTGGTGCGGCCTCGTCATCGTGGCCCTCGCCCCGAAGTGGTGGATGAAGGCGCTCGGCCTCGTCCACCCCTTGTTCACGGTGTCCGCGATCGTGGCGACGGGGAACCACTGGGTGCTCGACGCGGTGGGCGGCGCGGTGGTGGTCGGTGCCGGCTTCGGGCTCACGTACCTGTTGTCGGGGCCGCGGCAGCGGCGACCTGAAGTTCCTTCACTCCGTTCAGCCACGCAGCGCGAAGTCGACGGGGGTCTCCCGCGAGACGCAGGTCCGGCACCGCGTCGGCCAGCGCGTTGAAGATCAGGTCGATCTCCAGGATGGCGAGCGACTTGCCGAGGCAGAAGTGCGGACCGCCGCCGCCGAAGCCGAGGTGCGGGTTGGGGTCGCGGGTGATGTCGAAGGTGTCCGGGTTCTCGAAGACCTCCGGGTCGTGGTTGGCGGAGGAGTAGAAGAGGCCGACCCGGTCGCCCGCCTTGATCTTCTGTCCGCCGAGCTCGGTGTCCTGGGTGGCGGTCCGCTGGAAGGAGACGACCGGGGTCGCCCAGCGCACGATCTCCTCGGCCGTGGTGCTCGGGCGCTCCTGCTTGTAGAGCTCCCACTGGTCGGGGTGGGTGAGGAAGGCGTGCATGCCGTGGGTGATGGCGTTGCGGGTCGTCTCGTTGCCCGCGACGGCGAGCAGGATCACGAAGAAGCCGAACTCGTCGGAGGACAGGTTGCCCTCGTCCTCGGCCGCGACCAGTTGGCTCACGATGTCCTGGGCCGGGCACTTCTTGCGGTCGGCCGCGAGATTCATCGCGTAGCCGACGATCTCCATGGCGGCCTCGGCGCCGATCTCCTCGGTGATCGCGTACTCCGGGTCGTCGTACGCGACCATCTTGTTGGACCAGTCGAAGACCTTGGAGCGGTCCTTCTGCTCGATGCCGATGAGCTCGGCGATGGCCTGCAGCGGCAGCTCGACGGCGACATTCGTGACGAAGTCGAACGAGCCGTCGGGTCCCGCCTGTTGGACCGCCTTGGCGACGATGTCGCCGGCGCGATTGCGGAGCTTCTCCTCCAGGGACCGGATGGCGCGCGGAGTGAACCCGCGCTGCACTATCTGGCGCACCCGGGTGTGCTCGGGCGGATCCATATTGAGCATGATCATCTTCTGTACCTCGATCTGGTCGCGCTCGATCGAGGAGTTGAAGCGGATCACGGCGGTGTTGATGTTGGACGAATAGATCTCCGGGTGCGTGGAGACGTATTTGACGTCCGCATGTCGGGTCACGGCCCAGTAGCCGGAGTCGTCGAAGCCGGAGATGCCGGTCTCCTGCTGGATCCAGCGGACCGGTTCGGCCTGTCGGAGCTGGGCGAACTCCGGGTGGGGCACGCGTTGTTGGAGGAGATCGGGGTCGGTGAAGTCGAACCCGTCGGGCAGCGCGGGGCACGGCATGGAGTCACTCCCGTGGTGGTCTGACGAACCGTCAGTTCTGGCTGTGAAGGTAATAACGGGTTCTAGAAGTAGCAAGGCCCCCGGTCGTGTCGGTTCGGTGCGTTGTGCGTGCACGCCCCTTGCGTACCGGAGGTAAGGGCCATGAGACTGCAAGCAGAACTGGTACGCGTTCTAGTTTCGTTCGCACGAGATCCGCGAAGTTCGTCCAGTTCTGGTCGTGCTGGTCCGGGAATCCTGGAGAGGACGTAGGTCATGGCAGCCGAGCCCGTCATCGTCGAAGCCGTACGCACCCCGATCGGCAAGCGCGGCGGCGCGCTGGCCAATCTGCATCCCGCCTATCTGCTGGGTGAGACGTATCGCGAACTCCTCGGCCGCACCGGCATTCAGCCGGACTGCGTCGAGCAGATCGTCGGCGGCACGGTCACCCACGCGGGCGAGCAGTCCATGAACCCGGCGCGCACCGCCTGGCTCACCATGGGCCTGCCGTACGAGACGGCCGCGACGACGGTCGACTGTCAGTGCGGTTCGTCCCAGCAGGCCTCGCACATGACCGCGAACATGATCGCGGCGGGCGTCATCGACGTGGGCATCTCGTGCGGTGTCGAGGCGATGTCACGGGTGCCGCTGGGCTCCGGCTCCAAGCACGGGCCCGGAAAGCCGTTCCCCGACGAGTGGAACGTGGACCTGCCCAACCAGTTCGAGGCCGCGGAACGCATCGCGCGCAAGCGGGAGTTGACGCGGGAGAACGTGGACTCGCTCGGTCTCATATCCCAGGAGCGGGCCGCCACCGCTTGGGCCGAGGAGCGCTTCAAGCGCGAGACGTTCGCGGTGCAGGTGCCCACCACGGAGGAGGAGCAGGCCTCGGGGCACGGCATGTGGCGGCTCGTCGACCGCGACGAGGGTCTGCGCGACACGAGCATGGAGGGCCTCGCGAAGCTCAAGCCCGTGATGCCGACAGCCGTGCACACGGCGGGCAACTCCTCGCAGATCTCCGACGGGGCGTCCGCCATCATGTGGGCGTCGAAGCGGATGGCGCGGGCGCTCAAGCTGAAGCCGAGGGCGCGGATCGTCGCGCAGGCGCTGGTCGGTGCGGACCCGCACTACCACCTGGACGGGCCGATCGATGCGACGCGGGCGGTGCTCGGCAAGGCGGGGATGTCCCTGAAGGACATCGACATCGTCGAGATCAACGAGGCGTTCGCGTCGGTCGTGCTGAGCTGGGCGCAGGTCTTCGAGCAGGACCTGGAGAAGGTGAACGTGAACGGTGGCGCGATCGCCCTCGGGCATCCGGTGGGGGCCTCGGGGGCGCGGCTGATCGCGTCGGCGTTGCATGAACTGGAGCGCAGGGACAAGGAGTTCGCGCTCATCACGATGTGTGCGGGCGGGGCGCTGTCCACCGGCACGATCATCCAGCGGCTGTAACCAGATCAAGCCCCTGCGGCGATTGAGCAGGCGGCTCCGTGGCCGAGGCCTGGGGGCTCCGCCCCGGACCCCGCTGCTCAATCGCCGCAGGGGCTTAAAAGGAAGCGCCGCAGGGGGTGCGGCCGGGCGAACGCCGGAGGCGATCAGTACCAGCCGTTGGACTGCCAGTGGCTCCACGCGCCGCAGGCGCTGCCGTAGCGGTCGTTCATGTACTTGACGCCCCAGTCGATCTGGGTCTCCGGGTTCGTCTTCCAGTCGGAGCCGGACGACGCCATCTTGTTGGCCGGAAGCGCCTGGACCAGGCCATACGCGCCGGTGGAGGCGTTCGTCGCGTTCGGGTTCCAGCCGCTCTCGTGGGACACGATCTTGTCGAAGCAGCTGAACTGGGCCGAGTTCGAGATCTTCTGCTGGGCGATGGCCTTGGCAGAGCCCGTCGAGGCGGCCTGGGCCGGGGCCGAGGCGAAGAGGAAACCGGTCGTGGCGGCGGCGAGGGTGACGCCGGCGATGGCCTTCTTCGGAGTGGCGATGCGGCGCAGGAGCGTGGCGGACAAAACGTGACCTTCCGTGGAGGACGGGGGTGGCAGGGCGCAGTGCCTTGCGGTTGCTCCACAGAAACAAAGACCGACGGGTGATGGCAATGTGCGTTTTTACTAAGGAAAGTCGGACTCGAAGGATTGTGGGGTAAATGTCCGTTGTGTGACATAGGGAGGGTGGGCGAAGGGACTACGGTCCCGCTTAGTACGTGACGTGGGTCATGTGGGTGGCTTCACGCCCGCGGGTCGTCGAATGTGACCTGGGCCTCGAAGGCGGCCCTCCGCGTGGCCCGGCGCAGCGCCCTGAGGACGGCGCCGCCGACGACCAGCGTCAGGACCACGGTGAGCGCGGCGCGCCCCAGGTCCCAGCCGAGCGAGGTGGCCGCGCAGTAGGCGAGGAAGCGGGCCAGGTTCTCGTGCAGCGCCGCGTCCGGCTGGTACGCCACGGAGGAGGCCAGCGCGTTCATGAACGGCCAGCCCGCGAGATTCATGATCGTGCCGTACGCGAACGCGGCGAGGAAACCGTAGGCGGCGAGCATGAGGCGCTCGGCGCGGCCGCGCAGCGACCAGGCGCCGGGCAGCAGCCCCGCGCCCATCGTGAACCAGCCCATCGACAGCATCTGGAACGGCATCCAGGGACCTACGCCCCCGGTCAGCAGGGCCGAGGTGAACATGCTGAGCGAGCCGAGGACGAAACCGAAGCCGGGACCGAGGACCCGGCCGCTCAGGACCATCAGGAAGAACATCGGCTCCAGGCCGGCCGTCCCCGCGCCGATGGGCCGCAGGGCCGCCCCCGCGGCGGCCAGCACGCCGAGCATCGCCACCGCCTTGGGGCCCATGCCGGACTCCGAGATCGTGGCCGCGACCACGGCGACCAGCAGCACGAGCAGCGCCGCGAACAGCCAGGGCGCGTCCTGCGCGTGCGCGTTCACCTCGGACCCGGGCCCGGTGATCAGCGGCCAGCCGATGCCGACCACGCCCACGGCGCTGACCAGGAGCAGGGCGGCGATGGAGCGGGGGCCCAGGCGTACGGGATTCGCTCTTCCCGTGGTGGGCGGTGGCGTCGTGGTCCCCGTCATGCCAGGGCCTTCTCTACCTCGGACACCGTGAGCCAGCGCTGCGGCGCCAGGATCTTCGCGACCTGCGGGGCGAAGGACGGGGACGACGTGACGATGTCGGGGGTGGGGCCGTCCGCCACGATCTCGCCGTCCGCGAGGATCGCCACGCGGTGGGTCAGCTCCGCCGCCAGTTCCACGTCGTGCGTCGCCATGACGATGGCGTGGCCCTCGGCCGCGAGGTTCCGCAGGATCGCGACGAGGCGGGACTTGGCCGCGTAGTCCAGGCCGCGGGTCGGCTCGTCGAGGAGGAGGAGCGGCGGCGCCGCCGTCAGCACGATCGCCAGGGCGAGCGTGAGGCGCTGGCCCTCGGAGAGATCGCGGGGGTGGGTGGCGTCGGCGATTCCGGGGAGCAGGTCGGTGAGCAGGCCGCGGCAGGTGCCGGGGGCGGCGGCCGCGTCCTTGTCCGCCGCCGTGCACTCCGCTGCCACCGTGTCCGCGCAGAGCAGGTCGCGGGGTTCCTGGGGGACGAGGCCCACCTTGCGGATGAGGTCGCGGGGGGTGGTCTTGTGGGGGGTGGCTCCGCCGACGGTGACCGTGCCCGAGGTCGGCTTGATCAGTCCGACCAGGGTCGAGAGCAAGGTGGATTTTCCGGCGCCGTTGCGGCCCATCAGGGCGAGCACCTCGCCGGTGGTGACCGTGAGGGTGATGTGGCGGAGGGCTTCGATGCGGCCTCTTCTTACGCCGAGGTTTTTTGTTGCGGCCAGAGTGGTTGCGGTCGCGGGGCGCTGCCCCGGACCCCGCGCCTCAATCGCCGGCGGGGCTGTCTTTTCGCTGAGTTGCGCTCGTAGGCTCCCCGCCGCTCGCCTCGCGTTTCGGACCGTCAAGGGGAGTGGGTCCCAGCCCGCCAACCGGCCCAGGCCCACCACCGGTGGGTATACGGGGGAGACTGCCATCACCTCCGCCGGGGTGCCCACCACCAGGGGCTCGCCCGGCGACGGCAGCAGTGCCACCTGGTCCGCGTACTGGATGACGCGTTCCAGGCGGTGTTCGGCCATCAGGACCGTGGTTCCCAGGTCGTGGACCAGGCGTTGCAGGACCGAGAGGACCTCTTCCGCCGCTGCCGGGTCGAGGGCGGACGTCGGTTCGTCGAGGACGAGGACCCGGGGGTGCGGGGTGAGGACGGAGCCGATCGCGACGCGCTGCTGCTGGCCGCCGGAGAGCGTGGAGATGGGGCGGTCGCGCAGGTCGGCGAGGCCGAGGAGGTCGAGGGTCTCCTCCACGCGGCGGCGCATGACCGGTGGGGTCAGGCCCAACGACTCCATGCCGTACGCGAGTTCGTCCTCGACCGTGTCCGTCACGAAGTGCGCGAGCGGGTCCTGGCCCACCGTGCCGACGACGTCCGCGAGTTCGCGCGGCTTGTGCGTACGGGTGTCACGCCCGGCCACCGTGACCCGCCCGGCCAGCGTGCCCCCGGTGAAGTGCGGCACGAGTCCGCTCACCGCTCCGAGGAGGGTCGACTTGCCGACCCCGGACGGGCCGGCGAGGAGCATCAACTCGCCCTCGGGTACGTGGAGGTGGATGCCGTGGACGGTGGGGTGCGGCGCGCCGTCGTAGGTCACGGAGACGTTCTCGAAGCGGATCATGACGACGCCTCCGTCGGCTTGTCGGGTACGGGCTTGTCGGGAACGGGGGCGAGGAAGGCCGGGAGCAGGCCGAGCAGGATGCCCGCCGCCGGCCACAGCGGCAGCTCCGGCGCCGCGAGCGGGACCACCGGCGGCTGGAGGGCGGCCGGGTCGCGCGTTCCGGCCCAGATCATCGCCGCCGCGGCCGTCGCCCCGGACGCCGCGACCAGCCAGGCCCGTACGCCCCACACATCGGGCCGGTAGCGGGTCCTGACCGTGCGTCGGCCGCCGAGCCACAGCCCGCCGAGCGCGGCGGCGACCCCGGCGAGCAGCACCGGGAGCCCGTATCCGGCGCCCGACGCGGCGAGCAGCCCGTACGTTCCCGCGCACACCCCGATGAGGCCGCCCAGCGTGAGCGCGGCCGTGGCGCGGCGGACGGCGGGCGGCACCTCGGCGGTGCGGCCGTAGCCGCGCGCGTCCATCGCGGCGGCCAGCGAGACCGAGCGCTCCAACGCGCCCTCCAGGACCGGGAGGCCGACCTGGAGCAGCCCGCGCAGGCCGCTGTCCGGGCGGCCGCGCAGGCGTCGCGCCGCCCGCAGCCTGCGGACGTCCGCGACCAGGTTCGGGGCGAACGTCATCGCCACGACGACCGCGACCCCGGCCTCGTACAGCGCGCCCGGCAGCGACTTGAGCAGGCGGGACGGGGAGGCGAGCGCGTTCGCGGCGCCCACGCAGATGAGGAGGGTGGCCAGCTTCAGGCCGTCGTAGAGCGCGAAGACGAGGCCTTCGAGGGTGACCGGGCCGCCGATCCGCACCCCCTGCGCCCAGTCGGGCAGCGGTACTTCGGGCAGCGTGAACAGGAGGTGCGTGCCCGGGATCGCCGAGCCGAGCAGCGTCGCGAAGACCAGCCGGATGCCGAGCACGGCGAGCGCCAGCTTCACGAACGCCCCGTACGAACGCGCCCACGGCGCCTCGGTGCGGCGCGCCGCCACCACGTACCCGGCGACGCCGATCAGCAGCGCGAGCAGCAGCGGGTTCGTGGTGCGGGACGCGGCCGTGCCGAGGCCGAGCGCCCAGATCCACCAGGCGCCCGGGTGCAGCGAGTTGGAGCGGTGCGCCCGAGGGGCGCGGAGCGTACGACCGGACATCGGGGTCAGCCGCGGCGGCGTCGGGCCTGTACGCCCGCCGCGACGCCGAGCACGACGACCACGGCGATGCCCGCGATGAGCCCGATGGAGGGGCCGTCGTCCGAACCGGAGTCGGCCGGCTGTGAGGCTGCCTTGTCGGTCTTCCCCGACACCTGCTCACCGCAGCCCGACTTCGGGTAGCCCGAGATCGCGCACAGCATTGCGCTGCTGTCGTAGCGCAGCGGCTTCGCGACGGCGGCGAGCGCGTCGGCGCTCGTCGCGTCCTCGGCGACCTGCGCGCACGCGGTGCGTGGCTTCGGCGGGGTCTCGCCGGACGGGGCGTCGGCCCCCGTGCCGAAGTCGATGACGAGCGCGACGCGCTTCTTGCCGTCCTCTGCGGGAGTGTCCTCGCAGATCGCGTCGAAGTCGGCGGTACCGCGCGGCTGCTTCGCGTCCTTCGAGTCCGCGCTCACCGCGAACCGGAAGCCCTGCACGTCCCCGTCCGCAGGCTTGGCCTGCGAGGGGCCGGCCGTCGCGTACGTCCATGACGTGCCGGAGCCGCCGTCCCGCTCCCAGAACGACCAGTACCGGTACCCGGCCGCCTGCGCCGGGGCCACGGTCATGGCGAGCAGCGCGACGAGCAGTCCGAGGACGAGTCCGCCGAGCCCGGCCGACCTGCGCGCGGTCACGGCTGCTGCTTCTTGCGGCCGCTGAACAGGAAACCGGCGCCCACGGCGGCGATGAACATCACGCCGATGATCCAC
The DNA here is from genome assembly GCF_035798155.1 of Streptomyces endophyticus. Lineage (NCBI taxonomy): Bacteria > Bacillati > Actinomycetota > Actinomycetes > Kitasatosporales > Streptomycetaceae > Streptomyces > Streptomyces endophyticus. The sequence goes on from NZ_JAOZYC010000196.1 coordinate 202,500, forward strand.
CAGTTGGTGCCGCCACCGCCGTCGTCCTTCTTCTCGTCCGAGTCCGACGCGGAGGACTTGGTGGAGGCGGGCTCGGGGCCCGTCTTGTTCAGCGCGCTCACCAGGTCGGTGCCGCCGAAGTCGCGCGGGTCGTTGCCGGTGGCGTGCGCGGCGAAGATCAGCTCGGCGTAGGCGGCGGGCCCGGTCTGCGCGGCCCAGCCCTTCGCGTTCTTCTCCAGCCAGGTGTACGAGTCCTTCGTGGCCTTGACGCCCTCCGCCGCGGCGACGGCGGTGACCGCGTCGGCGGTGTTGCCGTAGTCGGGCTGATCGGTGGAGCCGGCCAGCTGGGACTTCAGGTAGAGGTGGGTGTCGAGCTGGTTCTGGAGGTAGACGGCGCCGTTGTGCGCGACAGCCTCCGCGCTCTTGCCGTCCTCGCAGGTGTACGTGTCCGGGGCCGTGCCCTTGCCGGGCGCGAAGCCGGCGCCGAGGGCGCCGAGCACACCGGCGGCGGTGGCGTCGGCGTTCGCGGCGAGCCTGCCCTTCTTGTCGGGCTGGTAGGCGAGGGCGCCGCCGTCCTTGCCCTTGGCGCAGGGGAGGGCGAGCGAGGCGAGGGCGTCGGCGCCGGTCTTCCCCTTGCCCGACTTCACCTCGGACGGCTTCTCGCCGGCCGCGACGAGGGCGCCGATGGCGACGGACGTCGAGTTGGCGTCGCTGTCCATGCCGAGGCTGTAGCCCCAGCCGCCGTCGGCGTTCTGGCTCTTCTTCAGCCGGTCGACGCCCTTGGCGACCTCGCCGTCCCGGCCGCCGACCGCGGCGAGGGCCTGCACGGCGGCCGCGGTGGCGTTGCTGTCGATCTTCGTCTTGGTGTCGCAGGGCTTGGTGGGTTCGGCGCGGAAGGCGGCGAAGCCGCCGTTCTCGCACTGCTGCCCGGCCAGCCAGTCGACGGCCTTCTGAGCGGGCTTGACGCCCACCGTGTCCTGCGCGACGAGCGCGAGGGACTGGCGCCAGACCCCGTCGAACGTGGGGTCGCCCTTGCCGTAGAGACCCGACGGGAGAGCCGTCTTCGGCGAGGGGGAGGCACTGGCGGCGTCGTCTGCGGTCGCGGCCTGCGCACCCATGGCGCCGATCGCGACGGTCGCGGCGACGAGCGCGGCGCTGCGGCGAATGTTCATGGTGGGGCGGATGCCTCTCCCTGCGGGGAGCGGGGCGGCGCGGCACACGGGGGTACCGGGCGGCTCCGGCTCCGTATTCCTCGACGGTCCTGAGCCGAGCAGGTACGTACGAGGCATTCCGGCTGTGACGGTTGCGGGTCAGCGCCGGATTTGCACCGGCTTCCCCTCGTACGTACGTACTGACGACGTCTTTACTGTACCCGGCGGGACCTCAAGCCCCGCTCTGTGGACGTCAGCGGACGTCCACCGGACCGTCGTCGCTCCCGCGCGGAGCGCCCACGTAGCGTTCGATCGTCGAGCCGGCCTCGGCGCCGCCTTCCCCGCCCAGGTTCTTGCGGACCGAGTCCAGGATGGTCAGGCCCTGGCCCACCAGACCCGCCGCGATCTCGCCCAGGCCGTCCGCGCCGTTCAGGACGTTGACGTTCGCCCCCGCGAGGCCCGCGGAGGCCTCCTTCACGATCTGCGGGAGCTGGTCGATGAGCATGCGGTCGAGGGCGACGCGGTCGTACGACGCCGCCGCCTCCGCCTGGATCTTCATCCGCTCGGCCTCGGCGAGGGCAAGCACGCGGATGCGCTCCGCGTCGGCCTGGGCCGGCTTGACGATCTCCGAGATGAGCTGCTTCTCCCGCAACTCGGCCTGCTTCAGGGCGAGTTCCGTCTGGGCGGTCAGCACCTCCTGCTGGGCGTGGGCGAGCGCGAGGGGGCCCGCCTGGTCGGCCTGTGCCTTGGCCCGGTCGACCTCGGCGTTGTACTCGGCCTGCACGACCGCGGTCTCCCGCGCGTACTCGGCCTGCTTGCGGGCCGCCGCCTGCTCCGCCTCGGTGGACGCCTGCGTGGCCTGCGCCTGAGCGATCTGCGCCTGCCGCTGGATGGCCGCCTTGTGCGGGCGCGACATCGCCTCGATGTATCCGGTCTGGCCGTCGTCGATGGACTGGATCTGCAGCGAGTCGACGTGCAGGCCGATCTTCGCCATCTCGGCCTTCGACGTGTCGAGGACCTCCGTGGCGAGCTTCTGCCGCTCGGTCACGATTTCCTCGACCGTCATCGATCCGATGATCGAGCGCAGGTGACCGGCGAAGATGCGACCGGTGAGGACCGACATCTGGTCCTGGTCGGAGAGGAACCGCTGGCCGGCGTTGACGATCGACTCATGGTCGTTGCCGACCTTGAAGGCGATGACCGCGCGCACGGTCAGGGCGATGCCCTGTTTGGTCACACACTTCTCGACGACCTCCGCCTCGCTCATCGCGAGCGACAGGAAGCGGGTCTTGCGGAACACGGGGAGCACGAACTTTCCGTGCCCGGTGACGACGCGGAACGGCGCTCCCCCAAGTCCCCGCCTGCCGCCCGAGATCAGCATCGCCTCGTCGGGAGCGGGAACGCGATATCCGAACATGCCTGTACGTCTCCTTAGCGGGCGTCGCCTTCGCCATCGGAGAGGAGAGGGTCGGACCAGGCCATGACCGCGACCTGCCGGCATCCGCGGGACTCGATCACGAGCACGGTGGCGCCCCGCTCCAGGGGCTCGTCCGAGTACGCGAGAAAGGTCTCGGTCCCGCCCCTGACCTGCACCAACACCTCACCCGGACCGCCGGCCCCACGTGTGCCGACGACCAGCTTCCCCGTTCGGCCGACCACTGCCTCGTCCGGCGTCATCGGCGGGCGCCCCCTTGTCGTTCCAGCTCATGTGAGCTCTTGGAGGCCGAAGATACGCCTCTGCGGGCGCCCCTTCCATGAAGGCACGGCAAAGATCCCTCCGGGGTGCGGGTTCTTGTTGCGCGGCACCGGAGTTGCGGTCTCGGGGCGCTGCCCCGGACCCCGCTGGCTCTCGTACTAGTGCGGGCTTGATTGGTACGTCACCGGGTCGCTGCCCGGGACCTGTTCCACGCGGCCCGCCTTCTGGAGGCGGCGCAGGTGGGCCTCGGCCTCCGATACCGCGATGGTCCTTGATCCGTAGGGGATTTGGGCCCACGGGCGGTTCCACTCCATGCGCTCGGCGAGCTGCCACGGGGTGAGGGGGGAGGCGAGGAGGGTGAGCAGGCCGGTCAGGCGCTCCTCGTGGTGGTCCAGCAACTCGCCCACGCGCGCCGGGGCGTCGGTGAACGTGTGCTGGTGCGCCGGGAGGACCTCCGCCGGGTCGAGCCGCCCCACTCGTTCGAGCGAGTCGAGGTAGTCGCCGAGCGGGTCCGTGACCGTGGCGTCGTCCGGGTCCTCGTACAGGCCGATGTGCGGGGTGATGCCGGGCAGCATGTGGTCGCCGGAGAACAGCCGGCCGTTGCCCGCGCGGCCCGCCGGGTGCTCCTCCTCCAGGTGCAGGCATACGTGGCCGGGGGTGTGGCCCGGCGTCCAGATCGCGCGCAGCCTGCGGCCCGGCAGGTCGAGGAGGTCGCCGGGGGTGATGGTGCGATCCGGCAACGCGGGGGCGAAGCCCGGCAGTTCGCGCGGCTTCCCGGAGTCGCGGGCCGCGATCAGCGGGGCGATGTGGTCCTCGGGCGCACCGGCCGCGACCAGCTTCGCCACCATGAACGCGTACCAGCGCGCCGGCTTGTTCTCCCGGGTGCGCCGGACCACCGCCACGTCCGCCTCGTGCATCGCGAGCCAGGCCCCGGACGCCTCCCGCACCTTGCCCGACAGGCCGTGGTGGTCCGGGTGGTGATGGGTGATCAGGACGCCGGTCAGGTCCTCGACGCGCGTTCCGCAGGCGGCCAGGCCGGTGGTCAGCGCGTCCCAGGACGTCGGGTCGTCCCAGCCCGTGTCGATGAGGACGGGCCCCGCGTCGGTGTCGACCAGGTAGACGAGGGTGTAGCCGAGCGGGTTGTCGGGGATCGGCACACGAATGCTGTGCACGCCCCCGCTGTGGTCGGTCACCTGCGTCGCCTCTGCCATCGGACACCCTCCGCCGCTCCAGCCGAACTGCGGCCACTGTACGGGAACTTGTAGAACTCGTTTCAATGGTCGCCCGGGCGAACCGTATCCGCGAGGGCGCCCCCGCCGGTGTCCGGGGTGATGCGCGAGCCCCGCACCACCCTTCCGGATCGCAACTAGAACTGGTATCAGTTCTGAGACACCGTCAGAAATGTCGTGCGTGAGGATGCCAGCCATGACCGAGCTCGTGGATTACGGACAGCTGTTCATCGGCGGGGAGTTGACCGACCCCCTCGGCAAGGACGTCATCGAGGTGGTCTCCCCGCACACCGGAGAGGTCTTCGGGCGGGTGCCGCACGCCGCGCCCGCCGATGTCGACCGCGCCGTGGCGGCCGCCCGCCGCGCCTTCGAGGACGGCCCCTGGCCGCGGATGAGCCTCGACGAGCGCATCGAGGTCATCACGAAGATCAAGGACGCGTTCGCGGTCCGGCACGAGGAGATCGCCCGCGTCATCAGCAGCGAGAACGGCACCCCGTACACCTCAAGTGTCATGGTGCAGGCGCTCGCCGCGATGATGGTCTGGGACTCCGCGATCAACGTCGCCCGCGACTTCACGTACGAGGAGACGCGCGACGGCGCCCTCGGCAAGCTCCTCGTGCGCCGCGAGCCCGTCGGCGTCGTCGCGGCCATCGTCCCGTGGAACGTCCCGCAGTTCACCGCCGCCGCGAAGCTCGCGCCCGCGCTGCTCGCCGGGAACCCGGTGATCCTGAAGACCTCGCCGGAGACGCCGCTCGACGCGTATCTGCTCGCCGAGATGGCCACGGAGGCCGGCCTCCCGGAGGGCGTGCTCTCCATCCTCCCCGCCGACCGCGAGGTCAGCGAGTACCTGGTCGGGCACCCCGGCGTCGACAAGGTCTCCTTCACCGGGTCCGTCGCCGCGGGCAAGCGCGTCATGGAGGTCGCCTCGCGCAACCTCACCCGCGTCACCCTCGAACTCGGCGGCAAGTCCGCGGCCGTGATCCTGGAGGACGCCGACGCGGGCGCCGCCGTCTCCGGCATCGTCCCGTTCGCCTGGATGATCAACGGCCAGGCCTGTGTGGCGCAGACCCGCATCCTCGTCCCGCGCTCGCGCTACGACGAGTTCGCCGACGCCTTCTCCACGGCGGCCTCGTCGCTGAAGGTCGGCGACCCGCTCGACCCGGCCACCGAGCTCGGCCCGCTCGTCGCCCGGCGCCAGCAGCAGCGCTCCCTCGACTACATCCGCATCGGCCAGCAGGAGGGCGCCAAGATCCTCACGGGCGGCGGCGTCCCGAAGGGCTTCGAGCAGGGCTGGTACGTCGAACCGACCCTCTTCGGCGACGTCGACAACTCGATGCGCATCGCCCGCGAGGAGATCTTCGGCCCGGTCATCTGCCTGCTCCCGTACGGCGACGAGGCCGAGGCCATCAAGATCGCCAACGACTCCGACTACGGCCTCAGCGGCAGCGTCTGGACCGCCGACACCGCGCACGGCGTCGACATCGCGCGCCAGGTGCGCACGGGCACGTACAGCGTGAACACGTTCAGCCTCGACATGCTCGGCCCGTTCGGCGGCTACAAGAACTCCGGCCTGGGCCGCGAGTTCGGGCCCGAGGGGTACGGCGAGTACTTCGAGCACAAGATGATCCACCTGCCCGCGGGCTACGAGCCGGAGGCGAACTGAGCATGGGTGACCGGTGGCATGTGGAGGTCGACCGGAGCGTGTGCATCGGGTCGGCGATGTGCGTGAACAACGCGCCGGACGGCTTCCGCCTCGACAGCGCGCGGCAGTCGCATCCGACGGAGGCCGACGCGGACGCGAACGAGAAGATCCTCGCGGCGGCGGAGGGGTGCCCCGTGGAGGCGATCACGCTCACGCTGGCCGACACCGGGGAGGTCGTCTTCCCGCCCGAGGATTGAGGTATGGGAACGAAGCCTCTTAAATGTGGGTTAATTCAAAAGAGTCGGGAGAACGGGTGAACTCGAACAAGGTGAACATGAGTTGACCCGTGAGTTCCGCACTGCTTTCTCGTGACAATCGTGACTGTCCCCTCCCTCGGTGCCGTGCAAATCTCTTCTGGTGGCTGGAAAAAAGGGCCACAGGCAGGGCTGCCGAGGGAGGGCGCACGTCATGGACAAGCGGTACGAGGTCTATGCGCTCGCCGACCCGTATTTCTACGAGACTCCGGACCGGCTCCGCCTCCAGGGGGCGGACCGCGCCCTGCCCGAGTACGAGACGGCCGGGCGCCCCGTGCCCGAAGGGTGGCGCGCCGACAGCAACGGCGAGTGGCTGAATCTCACGCCCCTCGACGCCCAGGGCGAGCCCCGCCAAGGTCCCAGGCAGGGCTGGAAGATCCATGCCTCAACCACCCGCGCGTACGCGGAGAAGACCGCCGGCGTCGTGTGGGACTACTGCGTACCGCGCGGCATTCCCTTCAAATTCGTACCGGGCCCGCATCTGCTCCACTTGCGGAACACCAAATACGCCGGGCGCGACATCAGTGGAAAATTCGCCACCATCTATCCGGCGGACGAGGAGAGTTGCCGACGCATTCTGGAGGAACTCGGGGAATCCCTCGAAGGCGTCGAAGGTCCGTACATCCTCACCGATCTGAGGTGGGGCGAAGGGCCGCTGTACGTGCGCTACGGCGCCTTCGCCCGCCGCATGGTCGTCAACGAGCGCGGCACCCTGGTGAGCGCCATCGAGGACAGCGAGGGCCGGCTCGTCCCCGACAACCGGGAACCCGCCTTCCAGGTCCCGGACTGGGTGACGCTCCCCGACTTCCTGAAGCCCCATCTCGACGCCCGCAACGCCACGACCGTCACCGACCTTCCGTACCGCTTCGAGAAGGCGCTGCACTTCTCCAACGGCGGCGGCGTCTACCGCGGCGTCGACACCCGCGACGGCCGCAAGGTCGTCCTCAAGGAAGGCCGCCCGCACGCGGGCCTCGCCTCCGACGGGGCCGACGCCATAGCCCGCCTGGAACGCGAGAAGGCCGCCCTGGAACGCCTGTCGGGGCTCGGTGTCGCGCCCGAGGTCCGCGACTGGTTCACCGTCGGCGACCACCGCTTCCTCGCCATGGAATACGTGGAGGGGCGCGCCCTCAACGTCTTCTTCGCCGAGCGCCATCCGCTGCTCGCCCCCGACCCGGACCCGCGGGCCGTCGCCGAGTACGCGGAGTGGGTGCGGCGGATCGTCACCGCGGTCGAGAAGGCGGTGGCCGCCGTCCATGAACGCGGCGTCGTCTTCAACGACCTGCACATGTTCAACATCATGGTCGCCCCCGACGAGGAGTCCGTGACCCTCATCGACTTCGAGGCCGCCACCTCCGTCGAGGAGAGCGGCAGCCAGCTCCTCGCCCACCCGGGCTTCTGGGCGCCGATGGACCGCACCGGCACCGACATCGACCGCTACGCGCTCGCCTGTCTGCGGATCGCGATGTTCCTGCCCGTGACCACGCTGTTCGTCGTCGACCGCGGGAAGGCCGCCCACCTCGCGGACGTCATCGCCGGTCAATTCCCCACGCTGCCGCGGGATTTCCTCGACGAGGCCGTCGCCGAGATCCTGCGGGGATACGACGGGGGAGCCCCGGCCATCGTGCGCAGTGGCGTCCCCGTCCCCGGCGACTGGCCCCGCAGCCGCGACTCCCTGGTCGGGGGCATCCTCGCCACGGCCACCCCGGACCGCGACGACCGGCTCTTCCCCGGTGACGTCGCCCAGTTCGCCATCGGCGGCGGCCTCGGCCTCGCGCACGGCGCCGCCGGAGTCCTGTACGCCCTCGCAGCGGCCGGCGCCGAACGGTACGAGGAAGGTGAACGCTGGCTCCTCGACCACACCCACCCCGTGCCGCCCGGCACCGCGCTCGGCCTCTACGACGGCATCGCGGGCATCGCGTACGCCCTCGAAGGCCTTGGGCACCCGCAACGCGCCCTCGACCTGGTCGAGAACCTGCTCAAGGAGAACTGGCAGCGCCTCGCCGGACATCTGCACGGCGGGCTCGCCGGCGTCGGCCTGGTCCTTGACCACCTCGCCCGCGCCACCGGCGAGAGCGCCCTCGCCGACCGGGCCGCGGAGGCGGCACGCATCGTCGCGGCACGGATCGTCGACGTACGCGAGAACGACCGCGCCGCCGACTCGAAGCGCAGGGCCGGGCTGATGCGCGGACTGAGCGGACCCGCCCTGTTCCTGCTGCGCAGGTACGAGCGGAACGGCGACCCGGAGCTGCTCCAACTGGCCGTGGACGCACTCCGGTTGGACCTGGCGCGGTGCAGGACGGCGCGCGACGGCGGGCTCCAGGTCGACGAGGGGCAGCGCACCATGCCCTACCTCGGCGACGGCAGCGTCGGCATCGGCCTGGTCATCGACGACCTGCTGCGGTACGCCCCGCACGACGACCTGCGGCAGGCGCGCGAGGGCATCCTCACCGCCGCCACCTCCCGCTTCTACGTCCAGCCCGGCCTGTTCGAGGGCCGTGCGGGCATGATCCTGCACCTCGCCCGCACCACGACGCCCGGCGCGACGGGCGACCGGCTCGCCGCGCAGATCGACGCCCTCGGCTGGCTCTCCATGACGTACGAAGGCCAACTCGCCTTCCCGGGACACCAGATGATGCGCCTGTCCACGGACCTCGGCACCGGAGCCGCGGGCTGCCTGCTCGCCCTCGCCGCGGCCCTCGGCGACGCAGGCGGCGCCCACCTGCCGTTCCTGCCGCCCCTGCGGCGGCCCTGAAGCCGGCTCCGGCCACCGAGAGCACGGAGTCGTGACACAACACCGCACACCCGTCCCCACGGGAACGTGATGACGAAGAGGAAGGAAGCACCATGGCACTTCTCGACCTGCAGAACCTGGAAGCCGACGAGACCGCCGGTGGCGGCGGGGGAAGCAACGTCTCCCTGCTGACCTGTGACAAGCACAGCTCCAACAGCACGATCCTTTGCCTGTGACGTCGTGTGCGTCGTGTACGTCGTGATCGGGTGAACCACGGGCGGGCCCGCCGAGGCGCGGGTCCGCCCCCTCTTTTCTTTCCGTCTCTTCTTTCCGTGAAGGAAGCGGGGCCTCATGACGGTGTCGGGCGACAGGGCGTCGGGCGACACGCTCGTACGCGGCGCGATCCGGCACAGCGCGGGCCGGTGTGCCGCCCTGTGCGCGCTCACCGTCGCGTCGGCGGGCGCGGGTCTGCTGCTCCCGTACGTACTGGGCCGCGCCCTGGACGCCCTGTTCGCCGCGCACGCCGCCGGGGTCGTCGACTCCGTCGGCGGGGAAGCGGGCCGGTGGCTGCTGGTCGCCGGCGCGCTCGTCGCGGCGCTCGTGCTCCTCGACGCCGCCGAGGACGTCCTCACCGGCACCATGAGCGCCCGCACCCGCGGCGGCACGACGGAAGCGCTGGTACCGAGGGATCGGGGCGCAGGTCGCCGTCGCCATGGTGCTGGGCGTG
>NZ_JAOZYC010000197.1:0-36684 GCF_035798155.1 Streptomyces endophyticus
CGGGTGGCGGCGCACGGGTCCGCGCCCTTCAGCTCGCCCGCGCGCCGCTCGACGGCCGCGCGCACGGCGGGCTCCACCTGGCCGGCCTGCGCCGACTCCGGGAACGTACGCAGGAGTTGGCCCAGTTCGCCGCCCCTGCCGTCGGACTCGGCGGCGCCGAGCTTTCCCGTACCGCACTTCAGGAGCGAGGCGGCGAGCGGCTTGTCCGGCCAGCGGGCGAGGGAGCCGAGGACGGCGCGGTCGACGGTACCCGGCACCGTCCGCAGGTGTTCGAGGGGCGCGACGGCCGCGCAGTGCTCGCCGTCGGCGTACGGCGCGGACACCGCCTTGTAGTAGGCGTCGAGGCTGTCGTGCACGCGGTGCGCGGCCCTGGAGTCCGGGTGGTCGTCGACGAGGTCGCGGTACCGGCCGAGCGCCGTGCGGTAATCGGCGCGCGCCTCGGCGAAGTCGCGGCCCGAGGCCTTCTTGACGAGGGCGTCGGCGCTGTCGAGCCGGTCGAGCAGCATCTCCTCGACGGCGTCGTCCCGCAGACCGCCGTACGCGACGGCGCCCCCGGCGGGCACGGCGAGCAGTACGACACCGAGCACGATCGCCACAACCGGCCGTATCTGTACGGCAGTTGCGGGTGCCCGCAGCCCGCGCCGCGCGCCGTCCGCCACCGCGACGAGCAGCAGCGCCGCGTACCCGATCAGCGCCCATCCGGGGACTCCGTCCGGGTCGGCGGGCAGTGCGAGGGTGAGCAGGGCGGCCGTGGCGGCGACGCACAGCAGGGCGAGCAGGCGGCGGCGTACGAGGACGTATCCCAGGCCGAGCCCGCTGAGGTTGAGCAGCCCCGCCGCGAGGGCGCGCACCGGATCGGCGGGCCCGGTCGGCGGCCGGACGGGGGGACGGGCGGGCGGCCCGAACGCGACTTCCTGCGCGGGACCGAAGGCGGACGGCCCGACCGCGGGAGGCCCCGGCGGCATGGGCGGTACCGGCGGTACCGATGGCTTCGGCGGCCCCGGCGGCATCCGCGGCTCCGGCGGCACCCGCGGCTCCGGTGGCATCTGTGGAGGCGGCCCGAACCCGCCGCTCCCCTGCCGTTCCGCGTCGCCGGACGACGCGCCCCCCTGCCACCTCATCGCGGTCCCCCAACCGTCAGGTGTCACACCCCGAAGCAAACGATCGGGGGCGGCGCCCCGGCTGTCAATCGGTCACAAGTAGCCAACGCGGCGCCATTCCGCCGCCAACTCCCTTTACGTTCCGAACCCTTGACGCCCCCACCCCTCCCCCTTTAACTCAAGCCTTGAATTTAGAAACGGCACGACGCACCACCAGCACCCGCAACGGGACCACCGGGAGGGAACCTTGCGTCACACCGACTCCACCACCAGATCCGGCCGCAGAAGCCGCAGGAGACGCGCGGCGTTACTCGCCGTGTCGGCGCTCGCGGCGGGCCTGCTGCCGCTGACCGGCACCGGGGCCGCATCCGCCGCCGACGACCCCGCACCCACCCCCGTCGACCGCTTCGAGGGCGAGGTGCCCTTCGCGACGCAGCCCGCCGAGGGCATCTTCACGTGGGGCGGCGACACGGACGACCATCCGAAGCTCGAACTCAAGGAACGCGCGGACGCGCCCGAAGGCGCCAAGGTCCTCGAAGGCGCCTACGACATCAGCGGCTACGGCGGCTTCAGCCACGACTACGCCGCCGACAAGCCGGCCCACGACTGGTCGGCGCACAAGGGCGTCCGGCTGTGGTGGTACGGCGACGACTCGGGCCGCAAGCTCACCTTCGAGATCAAGGACGGCGGCGCGCACGGCGAGGCGTCCGAGCTGTGGACGACGTCGTTCACCGACGACTTCACCGGCTGGAAGCAGGTCGAGCTGCCGTTCACGCAGTTCGAGTACCGCACGGACTACCAGCCGGTCGGCGGCATCGACCACGTCCTCGGGCTCGACAGGATGTGGGGCTACGCGGTCACGCTTCCCACGGGCGCGAAGAGCCAATTCGCCATGGACGACGTGGAGTTGTACGGCAAGGCTGACCAGTCGCTGCGCGCGCAGGTGTCGACGGACGCGGCCGTGTACCCGGTGAAGGAGGGCGGTGCGGCGGCGGTGAAGCTGTCGGTCACCACCACCGGGAACGTACCGATCGAGGACCCCGTCACCGTCGAGTACGCCACCGGGGGCGGCACCGCCGACGCGGGCAAGGACTACACCCCGGTCACCGGCAAGGTCACCTTCCCGGCGGGCACCGCGTCCGGCGCGGCCAAGACCGTCACGGTCGCCACCGCCAAGGACTCCGCACGGTCCGAGACCGCCGAGACGATCCCGCTGAAGCTGACCGTCACCGGCGCCAAGCCGCCCGCCGAGTCCCCGCAAGTCGTCATCGACGCGCACGGACTGCCGTATCTCGACACGAAGGCCCCGATCAAGAAGCGGGTCGCCGACCTCGTCTCCCGGATGTCCCTGGAGGAGAAGGTCGGCCAGATGACGCAGGCCGAGCGCGCCGCCCTCAAGTCACCGGGCGACATCGCGAGCCACAACCTCGGCTCACTGCTCTCCGGCGGCGGCTCCGTGCCGACGCCGAACACGCCCGAGGGCTGGGCCAAGATGATCGACGGCTACCAACTGCGGGCGCAGGCAACGCGGTTCCAGATCCCGCTGATCTACGGCGTGGACGCGGTGCACGGCCACAACAATGTCGTCGGCGCCACGATCATGCCGCACAACATCGGCATCGGCGCGAGCCGCGATCCCCAACTCGCCGAGAAGACCGGGGCGGTCACCGCCTCCGAGGTGCGCGCGACCGGCGTCCCGTGGGACTTCGCGCCCTGCCTGTGCGTGAGCCGCGACGAACGCTGGGGGCGCTCCTACGAGTCCTTCGGCGAGGACCCGGCCCTCGTCAAGTCCATGGAGACGATGATCAAGGGCTTCCAGGGCCGCGCGAACGGCAGCGACCTGGACCGCGACGACAAGGTGCTCGCCACGGCCAAGCACTTCGTCGGCGACGGCGGCACCGCGTACGGCTCCTCGACCACCGGCTCGTACACCATCGACCAGGGCATCACGAAGGTGACGCGGCAGGAGCTGGAGGCCGTGCACCTGGCGCCGTTCGGCGAGGCCGTGCGGCGCGGGGTGGGCACGGTCATGCCCTCGTACTCCTCGCTCGACATCATCGGCGACGACCAGGGCCCCGTGAAGATGCACGCCGACGCGGCCATGATCAACGGGGAGCTGAAGAAGAAGCTCGGCTTCGAAGGCTTCGTGATCAGCGACTACGCGGGCATCGACCAGATCCCCGGCGACTACGCGTCCGACGTCCGTACGTCGATCAACGCGGGCCTCGACATGATCATGGTGCCGAACGCCTACGCCGACTTCGAGAAGACCCTGCTCGCCGAGGTCTCCTCGGGCCGGGTCACCGAGGCGCGCGTGAACGACGCGGTCTCCCGCATCCTCACGCAGAAGTTCAAGCTCGGACTCTTCGAGAAGCCGTACGCCGACACCGCCAACAGCGACAAGATCGGCGGGGCCGCGCACCGCGCCGTGGCACGCGAGGCGGCGGCCAAGTCGCAGGTCCTCCTGAAGAACGACGGGAACGTGCTGCCGCTCAAGCCCTCGCAGAAGGTGTACGTCGCCGGGTCCAACGCCGACGACATCGGCAACCAGACCGGCGGCTGGACCGTCTCCTGGCAGGGCTCCTCCGGAAAGATCACGGACGGCACCACGATCCTCCAGGCGATGAAGAAGGCCGCGCCCGCCGCGTCGGTCGACTACTCGAAGGACGCCTCGGCGCCCACCTCCGGGTACGACGTCGGCGTGGTCGTCGTCGGTGAGACCCCGTACGCGGAGGGCGTCGGCGACGTCGGCAACGGCCACGACCTGGAGCTCTCCGCCGCGGACAGGACGGCGGTGGACAAGGTCTGCGGCGCCATGAAGTGCGTGGTGCTGACGGTCTCCGGCCGGCCGCAGCTGATCGGCGACCAGCTGGGCGACATCGACGGGCTCGTCGCGTCCTGGCTGCCGGGCACGGAGGGCGACGGCGTCGCCGACGTCCTCTACAGCAAGAAGCCCTTCACCGGTCAACTCCCGGTCACCTGGCCGAAGTCCGAGGCCCAGCTGCCCATCAACGTCGGCGACGCCTCGTACGATCCGCAGTTCCCGTACGGCTATGGGCTCACGACGAAGGCGACCGGGAGCGGGAGTGGTGACCAGGCGCTCGTGACCGGGGCCCGGCTCAAGGTTCAGCAGAAGGCGGGCGGCAAGGTGACGGCGGCGTGGGCCAAGCCGTTCGCCGAGGCCGAGCACCTCGCCCTCACCGGCGACTACAAGGGGGCGCTGAAGAAGCTGGCCGCGGCGTACAAGGCGGCCTGACCGGCCGGAAGTCGCGCAACTGGGCGCGCGGGGCTCCGAGTTGGGGCCCCGCGCGACACGCCGCCCGACCCCGGGCACGGACCCCGCACCCGGACGTGTGCATACCATCACGACATGACCGCCCATATCAGCATCGTCCGTGACACGTCGCTGCGCGCCTCCGAGGCGTGGCGGCGGCTGACCGACTGGGAGCGGCACGGGGACTCCGTGCCGCTCACCCGTGTCACGGTGACGACCCCGCCGCCGGACGCGGCGGGCACGGTGTTCGTGGCGCGCACCGGCGTCGGCCGGTGCGGCTTCGACGACCCGATGGAGGTCGTCGCCTGGCAGCCGCCGCGCCGCTGCCGGATGGAGAAGCGCGGCCGTGTCGTCACCGGCTGGGCCGAGTTCGAGGTGCGGGCGCTCGGCGACGGCGGCTCGCGCGTCGAGTGGCGCGAGGAGCTGCGGGTACGCGGAGTGCCCCGCGCCGCGGACCGGGTGGTCGCGGCGGCGGGGCGATGGGTCTTCGGGCGGGCGGTGGACGGACTGCTCGACGACGCCCGCGACGACGCCCTCGACGACACCGAGGAGAGCGCCTCCGAAGAAACGTCACCGCACGGGCAGTGACCGGGTGGGCGTCACTTCGCGGGCAGGAGCGGCGGCTCGGCGTACCGCACCAGTTCGAGCGCCTGCTGCGGGAACCAGTCGCCCGCCTTCGGGTCGACCGTGCCCCGCTCCGGGTCCTCGGGGCCCTCGGTGCCGCGCAGGCACAGGCCGTCCGACTCGCCCGGCGTCTTGATCCACAGGCGGGCGTCCTGCAAGGGGTCGCCGGTGCGCAGGGTCGGGCGGGCGCCGAGGCCACGGTCCGGCGGGTTGCACCAGTCCTGTGGGTCGGTGTACTTGCCCGCGGGCGGGGTCCACGGGCCGCGGCCGTTGCGGCTGGAGTCCGTCACGAAGTGCGCCATCCGGGAGGCCGGCACGCGCACGTGCGCGTCGATCCAGGTCTGCGCGTCGGCGCGCGGGGTCCACTGGTTCGGGCAGTCGGCGGCGTCCCCGGCGGACTTCTCGACGTACGCGATGCAGGACGAGATCAGCTTCCCGTACCAGGAGTTGGCGTCGTCGGTGAAGTAGTTCGAGGCGTTGGTGTAGAAGCCGGCCGCGTGCTCGACGCCGCCCTTGATCAGGCGGGGCACGATGGAGTTGACGCTGTGCCAGCCGGGGTGGCCGGTGTCGAGGTAGACGCGGGTGCCGCGCAGCGGCTCCAACCGGTCGACCGCGTAGTTGACCTCGGTGTAGCGCGCGGCGGTCTTGGTGCCCTGGGCGTCGTCCTGGCCGCAGTCGGCGGGGAGCAGGGCGAGCGCGTCGGGTTCGAGGACGACCATGGCGTCGCGGGAGCCGATGCCGCGGGCGACGGCGTCGATCCAGGCCTGGTACTCGGCGGTGTTCGCGGCGCCGCCCGCCGAGTAGTTGGAGCAGTCCCGGCCCGGGATGTTGTAGAGCGCGAACACCGGGAGGGCGGCGCGGCGGTCGGCGTCCCTGACCACGTCGCGGGTGAGTTTCTCGACCTCGGCGGGGCTCTGGTCGCCGAACCAGACGGCCTGCGGCGTGGCGATCATCGCGGTGATCCGGGCGGCGTCGCGGTACTGGCCCGCCTTGACGAGCCCCACGATCTGCCGGGCGGCGTCCGGGTTGGGGTCGGGGGTGTAGAGCCTGGGGCCGTGCCCGTCCGTCGAGGTCGGTGCCTCGGCGCCGGTGGCCTGCGGTGCGGCGATGAGCAGGGTGGAGAGGGCGAGTGCGGTGATCGCGGCGCGTCTGAAGGGTCTTCGCACGGTGACTCCTTGGGCCGGTCGGGCGGGCTCGGGGCGGCGACGGGTCGGCCTTGCGGGGGCTCCCGGTCGTCGCTGCGGGAGCGCTCCCACAGGGTCGGGTGTGGTGCCTTGGGCGTCAAGTAGGCGGGGTGTGCGGCGCGTTGGTGTTACCCGGTCCGTCCTACGCCACGGGGCTCCGCCCCGGACCCCGTGTGTCGATCGCCGGCGGGGCTTGAAGATCCGGGCTCCGCTGCCCCTCGCCCCGAAGCGGGGCCAAAAGATCGGGGCTCCGCCCCGGACCCCGCTGCTCAATCGCCGCAGGGGCTTGATGTGGCTCACCCGCCGCAGGGCTTGATATGCCCACCCGCCGCTGGAGCTTGATTTGGCCACCCGGCGCCGGGCATGCGGGTGGCTGTCGCCGCCTTGGGCAATCTGCCGCCTTGGGCGGCAGGGTGGGCAAGGCGGCGCCACGGTGCCGCGCGACACGGACGACGGGCACCGGCTCCGGTTCAGGCCACCGAGTCGATGCGGCGGGGCGTGTCCGGGTCGTGGTGGATCGGGGTGTGGGCGCCGGTCAGGGAGACGCCGGTGCCGCCGCGGCGGTCGGCGACGATCTCGGAGGCGATGGACACCGCCACCTCCTCCGGCGTACGGGCCCCCAGGTCGTGCCCGATCGGGGACCTGAGCCGCGCCAGTTCCAGCTCGGTCACGCCCACTTCACGCAACCGCTCATTGCGGTCCAGGTGCGTACGGCGCGAGCCCATCGCCCCCACGTACGCGACCGGGAGCCGCAGCGCGAGCTGGAGCAGCGGCACGTCGAACTTGGCGTCGTGGGTGAGGACGCACAGCACGGTGCGGCCGTCGACCTCCGCCGCCACCCGCTCCAGGTACTTGTGCGGCCACTCGACGACGATCTCGTCGGCGTCGGGGAACCGCGCGGCCGTCGCGAACACGGGCCGTGCGTCGCACACGGTGACCCGGTAGCCGAGGAACCTGCCCATCCGCACGAGCGCCGACGCGAAGTCGATCGCGCCGAACACGATCATGCGCGGCGCGGGGACGGACGACTCGACCAGGACCGTCAGCGGCGACCCGCACCGCGAGCCCTGCTCACCTATCTCGACCGTGCCGGTGCGCCCCGCGTCGAGATACGCACCCGCCTCCCCCGCCACGGTGCGGTCGAGCTCCGGGTGGCCCCCGAACCCGCCCTCGTACGAGCCGTCGGGGCGGACGACCAGCGCCCGTCCGACCAACTCCCCCGGCCCCGCCACCACGCGCGCGAGCGCCGCCGCCTCCCCCGTGGCGGCGGCACCCAGCGCGCCCGCGAGCACGTCACGTACGGCCGTATCAGACGCCCGTACAGGCGTGACGAGGATGTCGATGACGCCACCGCAGGTGAGCCCCACGGCGAAGGCGTCGTCGTCGCTGTAGCCGAACCGCTCGAGGACCGGTTCCCCGTCCTCCAGCGCCTGACCGCACAGCTCGTACACCGCGCCCTCCACGCAGCCGCCGGAGACGGAGCCGATCGCGGTGCCCTCGCTGTCGACGGCGAGCGCCGCGCCCGGCTGGCGGGGCGCGCTGCCGCCGACGGCCACCACGGTGGCCACGGCGAAGTCGCGCCCCTGCTCGACCCACCGGTTCAGCTCATCGGCGATGTCCAGCATGTCTCGGTCTCCTCAACGGTTCGTGGAATGGTCCGTGGACGGGCCTAATTGACGCCCATCCAGCTCTCGATCGGGTGCAGGCCGAAGTACACGATGAAGACGAGCGTCAGCACCCACATGAAGGCACCGACCTCGCGGAACTTCCCCTGCGCCGCCTTGATCGCCGTGTACGCGATGACTCCGGCGCCGACGCCGGCGGTGATGGAGTACGTGAACGGCATCAGCGCCACGGTCAGGAACACCGGCACGGCCACGGCCCGGTCGGACCAGTCCACGTGCCGGGCGTTCTGCATCATCATCGCGCCGATGACGACGAGCGCGGCGGCGGCGACCTGGCCGGGCACGATCTGCGCGAGCGGCGTGAAGAACAGGCCGAGCGCGAAGAGGAAGCCGGTGACGACGGACGAGAGGCCGGTGCGCGCGCCCTCGCCGACACCCGTGGCGGACTCGATGAAGACGGTCTGCCCGGAGGCTCCCGCCACACCGCCGATCGCGCCGCCGGCGCCGTCGATGAACAGCGCCTTGGACAGGCCCGGCATGCGGCCCTTGTCGTCGGCGAGCTTGGCCTCGGTGCCGACGCCGATGATGGTGGCCATCGCGTCGAAGAAGCCGGCGAGCACGAGCGTGAACACGATCATGCCGACGGTCATGCCGCCGATGGAGTCCCAGCCGCCGAACTCGACATGTCCGAAGAGCGAGAAGTCGGGCATGGAGACGGCGCTGCCGGTCAGCTCGGGCGGGCTGCCGCCCCAGACCTTCGGGCTGAGGTCGAAGACCGCGTTGACGATGACGGCGAGGATCGTGCCGGCGACGATGCCGATGAGGATGGCGCCGGGGATGTTGCGGGCCTGGAGCATGAAGATGAGCAGCAGGGTGACGGCGAAGAGCAGGACGGGCCAGCCCTTGAGCTGTCCGCCGGTGCCCAGGGTGACCGGGTTGCCCTTGCCGACGAACCCGGCGTTGACCAGGCCGATCAGCGCGATGAACATGCCGATGCCGATGGTAATGCCGTGCTTCAGGGCCAGCGGGATCGCGTTCATGATGATCTCGCGCAGGCCGGTGACGACCAGCAGCACGATCACCACGCCGTACATCACGCACATGCCCATGGCCTGCGGCCACGTCATGTTGGGCGCGACCTGGGTGGCGAGCACGCCGGAGACGGACAGGCCCGCGGCGAGCGCCAGCGGCACCTTGCCGAGGAAGCCCATCAGCAGGGTGGACACGGCGGCGGCGAGCGCGGTAGCCGTGATCAGTCCTGCGTGGCTGAGCTTGTCGCCGGCCGCGTCGGGGCCGCCGAGCAGCAGCGGGTTGAGCAGAAGGATGTAACACATCGCCATGAAGGTGGTGATGCCGCCGCGCACCTCGCGCGCGAACGTCGACCCTCTGTCGGATATGTGGAAGTAGCGGTCGAGCCAAGACCTGCCGGCCGGCTGACGCGAGCCCGCGCCCGCGTCGTCGGCGGTGGTCTTCGGCTCCACGGACTGCTGGGTCATGGTGCCTCGTTTCCCAAGGTTCAAAGGGGCTCCCGTGAACTGCCTTGCGGCGCACGGGTTTTGGGATGGCTGCACGACCCGGGGGACGGCCCGAGACGCAAGGGGGCTCGGGGGACGAGGTCCCCCGGAACCTTTCTCTCTTCCGCCCGGCCCCCGGCGGGGCCGGGGGCCGGGCGGAAACGGACTAGGCGGAACCCGTTCCCGTCAGGTGTTCGGGACGAACCGGCGTCCGGTCGAGCTCCAGGCCCGTCGCGTTCCGGATCGCCGCGAGGACGGCCGGGGTGGACGACAGGGTCGGGGCCTCACCGATGCCGCGCAGCCCGTACGGGGCGTGGTCGTCGGCGAGTTCGAGCACGTCGACCGGGATGGTCGGCGTGTCGAGAATCGTGGGGATCAGGTAGTCCGTGAAGGACGGGTTCCTGACCTTGGCGGTCTTCGGGTCGACGATGATCTCCTCCATCACCGCGACGCCGAGGCCCTGTGTGGTGCCGCCCTGGATCTGGCCGATCACGGACAGCGGGTTGAGCGCCTTGCCGACGTCCTGGGCGCAGGCCAGTTCGACGACCTTGACGAGGCCGAGCTCGGTGTCGACCTCGACGACGGCGCGGTGCGCGGCGAAGGAGTACTGGACGTGCCCGTTGCCCTGCCCGGTGTGCAGGTCGAAGGCCTCGGTGGGGCGGTGCCGCCACTCCTCCTCGACCTCGACGGCCTCGCCTTCGAGGACCTCGGCGAGGTCGGCGAGGACCTCGCCGCCGTCGGTGACGACCTTGCCGCCCTCCAGGAGGAGTTCGGCGGTGGCCCACGCCGGGTGGTAGGTGCCCATCTTGCGGCGGCCGAGCTCCAGGACCTTCTCGCGGACGAGCTCGCAGGCGTTCTTGACGGCGCCTCCGGTGACGTACGTCTGGCGGGACGCGGACGTCGAACCGGCCGAGCCGACCTGGGTGTTGGCCGGGTGGATGGTCACCTGGGTGACGCCCAGCTCGGTGCGCGCGATCTGCGCGTGCACGGTGACGCCGCCCTGACCGACCTCGGCCATCGCGGTGTGCACGGTGGCCACCGGCTCGCCGCCGACAACCTCCATACGTACACGGGCGGTTGAGTAGTCGTCGAAGCCCTCGGAGAAGCCGACGTTCTTGATGCCGACGGCGTAGCCGATCCCGCGAACGACGCCCTCGCCGTGCGAGGTGTTGGACAGGCCGCCGGGCAGCTGGCGCACGTCGGCGCCCTCGCTGGACTCCCACTGGCGCTCGGGCGGCAGCGGCATCGCCTTGACGCGGCGCAGGATTTCGGCGACCGGGGCGGGCGAGTCGACGGGCTGGCCCGTCGGCATGATGGTGCCCTGCTCCATGGCGTTGAGCTGGCGGAACTCGACGCGGTCCATGCCCAGCTTGTCGGCCAGCTTGTCCATCTGCGCCTCGTACGCGAAGCACGCCTGGACCGCGCCGAAGCCGCGCATGGCGCCGCAGGGCGGGTTGTTGGAGTAGAGCGCGATGGCTTCGATGTCGACGTCGTCGAGCACGTAGGGGCCGACGGCGAGGGACGAGGCGTTGCCGACGACGGCCGGGGAGGCGGAGGCGTAGGCGCCGCCGTCGAGCACGATGCGGCACTTCATGTGCGTCAACTTGCCGTCGCGCGTGGCCCCGTGCTCGTAGTACAGCTTCGCCGGGTGCCGGTGGACGTGCCCGAAGAAGGACTCGAACCGGTTGTAGACGATCTTGACGGGCTTGCCGGTGCGCAGCGCGAGGAGGCACGCGTGGATCTGCATCGACAGGTCCTCGCGACCGCCGAACGCGCCGCCGACGCCGGACAGCGTCATCCGCACCTTGTCCTCGGGCAGGCCGAGGACGGGGGCGATCTGACCGAGGTCCGAGTGCAGCCACTGCGTGGCGACGTAGAGGTCGACGCCGCCGTCCTCGGCCGGCACGGCGAGGCCGGACTCGGGGCCGAGGAAGGCCTGGTCCTGCATGCCGAAGGTGTACTCGCCGGAGACGATGAAGTCGGCCTTCTTGGCGGCCTCTTCGGCGTTGCCGCGGATGATCGGCTGGCGGTGCACGATGTTCGGGTGCGGGACGTGGCCGATGTGGTGGTCGTCGCGGTTCTCGTGGACGAGGATCGCGTCCGGCGCGGTCGCGGAGGCCTCGTCGGTGATGACGGGCAGCTCGCGGTACTCCACCTTGATCTTGGCGGCGGCGCGCCGCGCCGTCTCCGGGTGGTCGGCCGCGATGCAGGCGACGGGCTCGCCGTGGTGGCGGACCTTGCCGTGCGCGAGGACCGGGGTGTCCTTGATCTCCAGGCCGTAGTTCTTCACGGCGGTCGGGAGGTCGTCGTAGGTGAGTACCGCGTAGACACCGGGAGTCGCGAGTGCCTCGGCCGTGTCGATCGACACGATCTCGGCGTGCGCCGTGGTGGAGCGCAGAATGTGGCCCCACAACATGTCCTCGTGCCACATGTCGGAGGAGTAGGCGAACTCGCCGGTGACCTTGAGGGTGCCGTCCGGGCGGAGCGTGGACTCGCCGATGCCGCCCTTGGTCTGCGACCCCTGGGTGACCTTGCCGGGGATTCCTGTCGTACCCATGCTGCTCAGACTCCCTCGGGCTCGGTCTGGCGCGCGGCGGCGAGCCGGACCGCGTCCATGATCTTCTCGTAGCCGGTGCAGCGGCAGAGGTTCCCGGAGAGCGCCTCGCGGATGTCCGCGTCGGACGGGTTCGGGTTCTGCTCCAGCATCTCGTCGGCCGCGACGAGCAGTCCCGGCGTGCAGAAGCCGCACTGGACGGCGCCCGCGTCGATGAACGCCTGCTGGATCGGGGCGAGTTCGCCGCCTTCGCCGGTCTGCGAGTCGGTGCCCTTGGCGGACCAGCCCTGCGCGTCCTGAAGCGTCGTACCGCCCTCGTGGGACCCGCACGTACGGGACTTGGCGTGCTCGGCGAGCCCCTCGACGGTGACGACCTCATGGCCCTCGACCTGTCCCGCGGCCACCAGACACGAACACACCGGCACACCGTCGAGCCGGACGGTGCAGGATCCGCACTCGCCCTGCTCGCAGGCGTTCTTCGATCCCGGAAGCCCCATCCGCTCGCGCAGCACGTAGAGAAGGGACTCGCCCTCCCAGACGTCGTCGGCTTCCTGCTTACGGCCGTTGACCGTGAAATTGACGCGCATTACGCGGCTCCCTCCGTGCGAACGCCCGAGCCGCGGTACGACTCCCAGGCCCAGGTCAGCGTGCGGCGCGCCATGACGCCGACCGCGTGACGGCGGTACGAGGCGGTGCCCCGCACGTCGTCGATCGGGTTGCAGGCGCCGGAGCACAGCGTGGCGAACTGCTTGGCGACCGACGGGGTGATGATCTTGCCGTTGTCCCAGAACCCGCCCTCTTCGAGCGCGGCGGCGAGGAACTCCTCGGCCTCCCTGGCGCGGACCGGCGTGGGCGCCGCCGAGCCGATTCCGGTACGCACGGTCCGGGTCTGAGGGTGCAGGGCGAGGCCGAAGGCGCACACCGCGATGACCATCGCGTTGCGCGTGCCGACCTTGGAGAACTGCTGCGGCCCTTCGGCCTTCTTGATGTGCACGGCGCGGATCAGCTCGTCCTCGGCGAGGGCGTTGCGCTTGACCCCCGTGTAGAACTCGTCGATCGGGATGCGCCGGGAGCCGCGGACCGACTCCACCTCGACCTCGGCGCCGGAGGCGAGCAGCGCCGGGTGGGCGTCACCGGCCGGCGAGGCGGTGCCGAGGTTGCCGCCGACGCCGCCGCGGTTGCGGATCTGCGGGGACGCGACGGTGTGCGAGGCAAGGGCGAGACCGGGCAGCTCGCCGCGCAGGTGCTCCATGATCTTGCTGTACGGGACGGAGGCGCCGAGCCGGACGGTGTCGTTCTGAGGCCCCTCGCCCACCTCCCACTCGCTCAGCTCACCGATGCGGTTGAGGTCGAGCAGGTACTCGGGGCGGCGGTGGTCGAAGTTGATCTCGACCATGACATCGGTGCCGCCTGCGATCGGCACGGCTGTGGGGTGCTCGGCCTTCGCGGCGAGCGCCTCCTCCCAGCTGCCGGGGCGAAGGAAGTCCATAACGGCTCTCTTCTCCGTGAGGTTCGTGGATCGGGCAGGGATCGTGCGTGGTTCGTGCGTCGTGTCGTGCGGGGTCGATGCGATGCGTTCGAGCCACGGGATGTGCGGATCACAGGGGCTCGTTCATGTGCTGTTCACGCGGAGTGAGGCAAGTACACCGCCTGCTGCTCCGGCAGTGTCAGTCACGGAAAACATGAACGCGTTGGCTGGCCCATCGGGGTGTCTTGTAGATTCGTATGAACGGGTGGCATCAGTAACCTCACCGTTTCTTCCCGGAAACCCAGGCCACAGGTCTGCGGCGTTCCACTTGGCTACGACTTCAAGACAGATCGGCGGCGACGACATGCGGCTGCGCGCATTGCTGGACACGGACGCGCTGGGCCTCAGGCTGCTCGGCGGGGAGGACGAGCTCGACCGCACCGTCCGCGGCGTGATGACGACCGACCTTCGGGACCCCAGCCGCTATCTGTCCGGCGGCGAGCTGGTCCTCACGGGCCTGGCCTGGCACCGGGAGCCGGCCGATTCGGAGCCCTTCGCCCGGCTGATGGCCGCGGCGGGCGTCGCGGCCGTCGCGGCGGGCACCGCCGAGTTCGGCTACGTCCCCGAGGACTTCGTCGAGGCCTGCGCCCGGCACCGCGTGCCGCTGTTCTCCGTGGCCCAGTCGGTGGCGTTCGGGACGATCACCGAGCACGTCGTACGCCAGGTCTCGGGCGAGCGCGCCGGTGACCTCGCGGCGGTCGTCGACCGGCACCGGCGCATGATGACCTCGGGACCCGCGGGCGGCGGCCCGGACGTCGTCCTCGACCTGCTCGGCAGCGACCTGGACCTGCGGGCCTGGGTGCTCTCCCCGACGGGGCGCGCGATCGCGGGCTCCTCAGCGGCCGGGCCCGAGCTGCCCGCGGCGATCCGCACCCGGCTCGCCGCCGAGCACCTGGCGGCCCTGCGCACCGCACGGCGCAGCCCGCACCGGGTGACGGTGGAGGGAGTCACGTACTCGCTGTTCCCGATCCGCTCGGCGCCGAAGGACGGGCAGGCCGCCGCCGCGCCCTCCCCCGACGTGCGCGCGAGCGCCCTCGCGGACTGGCTGCTCGCCGTCGAGGCGGACGCGGGCGACTGGCCGGAGGAGCGGCTCGACCTGCTGCAAGGCGTCACGCAGCTGATCTCGGTGGAGCGCGAGCGGCGGGACGCGGCCCGCACGGTGCGGCGCAGGCTCGCCCAGGAGATCCTGGAGCTGGTGCAGGCCGGCGCGGCCCCCGCGGAGATCGCGGCGCGGCTTCGCGTCGCGGCGCCCGTGCTGCTGCCGGGGCTCGGCGCGGCCCCGCACTGGCAGGTCGTCGTGGCGCGCGTGGAGTGGACGGACCAGCAGGGCGAGAAGGCCGAGGGCGGGGCCGTGGCCCAGTCGCTCCTGGAGGAGATCCTCATCGCCCCCGAGATCGGAGCGCGCTCCGACTCCGCCGAGCCGTCCGACCGGATCGCCGTGGCGCACAGCGGGGACGAGGCGATCGCCCTGGTGCCGCTGCCCGCCGTGGCTGCGGAGCACGACGGCTCGGAACAGGGGCTGCTCGCGGACACGCTCCTGACGGCCGTGCGCGAACCGCTCGCGGCCGGGCTCGCCGACGACGGGCGCCTGGCGATCGGCGTGAGCGCCGCGGTGCACTCCGCGGAGGGGCTGCGCGGCGCCCTGGAGGAGGCGCGGCACGCACGGCGCGTGGCGGCCGCCCGCACGGGCGTGGTCTGCGCGGCGGGCCACCAGGAGCTGGCGTCCCACGTCCTCCTCCTGCCCTTCGTCCCGGACGACGTGCGCCGGGCGTTCACGGCCCGTCTGCTCGACCCGCTGCGCGATTACGACCACAAGCACCGCGCCGAGCTGATCGCGACGCTGGAGGCGTTCCTCGACTGCGACGGCTCGTGGACCCGCTGCGCGGCCCGGCTGCACCTGCACGTGAACACGCTGCGGTACCGCGTGGGCCGCATCGAGCAGCTGACGGGTCGTGATCTTTCGCGCCTGGAGGACAAGTTGGACTTCTTCCTGGCCCTGCGGATGAGCTGACGCCCCATCACCCCCAGGGGCACCTCCTTAGCGATCTTGGGAGCGCTTGGGAAGCCCATCCCTTTGTGAAATCTTTCACCCACCCCCTTGGCCGGGCACCTTGATCCGTGCTGAGATGCCCCACGGCAACTCGGCTCGATGGCGTGCTCGGAGGGCAATGTGGCGCATACCGCCATGTCTGGTACCGGAACGAACACAGCGGACGATCCACTCCAGACCGCGGTATGGCGGTTGCGTTCGCGCGGCTGCTGGGCCGACGCGGCGGCGCTCCTGGACCATCATGCGACGACGGACGCGGGGGCGGCCCTTCAGCGGGCGGCGCTGCTGGTGGAGCGGTGCCTGTACACGGAGCAGGGGTGGGCGGACGCGGAAGACGCGTTGCGCGCGGCGGAGGCGCTGGCCCACACGGACGAGGAGCGGGGCGCGGCGGCGTGCGAGCGCGGTCAACTCGCGTACGCGGCAACGCTGTTGAAGACGCGGGACCGGGCCGACGAGGCCCGTTCGGCGTTCGGCAGGGCGGCGGCGCTCATCGCTCCGGGTGCGCCGGGCCGCGCGCTGCTCGACTTCCGGCGCGGCCTGATGTCGGAGAACCTGGCGGACTCGCCGCAGGCGGCCCGCGCGGCGTACCGCAGGGCCCACGCGGGCGCGACGGCCCACGGCGACGCGCTCCTGCTCTCCTTCACGTGGCGCCACCTCGCCGGACTCGCCCTGCGGGAGGGCGAGTTGGCGGAGGCGCGGCACGGTTTCACGGAGTCCCTGCGCATCCGCGAGGAACTCGGCTACCTGGTCGGCACGGCCCCGGCACTCGTATCCCTGGCAGAGGCCGAACCGGACCCGGACACGAAGGCGCGATTGCGCGCGGAGGCGGGCCGGTTGTTCCGCTTGCTGGACGGCGTACCTACGTGGTTGGCGGAGGCGCTACCCAATCAAGCCCCGCCGGCGTTTGAGGCGCGGGGCCCGGGGCAGAGCCCCGCGGCGTAGGGACGGCCGACCGTCACCCTCCGATGTGCTCCCGCACCAAGAGGCCCACCGCACCACAGTCCTGCGCCACCAACGCATCCAGCAGCACCACGTGCTGATGCGCGTCCACCGCGAGATCCGACGTCGACCACCCCACCTGCCGATGCAGATCGTCGGCGACGCGAACCACCTGGTCATTGCCCGCGAACGCGAGCAGCGCCCGGTGGAAGACACGGTCCGCCTCCGCGTACCCCGCCCGGTCCCCCACCACGGCGGCCGCCGTGGTGGCGCGGACCAGCGGCCGCAGTTCGGCCCACCGCGCGGGCGCCACCGTGCGCGCGAGCCGCGTCACCACCGGCACCTCGACGAGCGCCCGCACCTCCGCGAGCTCGGCCAGCTCCCGGTCCGAGCGCCGGGTCACCCGGAACCCGCGGTTGGGGACGACCTCGACCGCACCCTCCCGCGCCAGCTGCTGCATCGCCTCGCGCACCGGCGTCGCGGAGACCCCGAAGCGCTCTCCCAGGGCCGGCCCCGAGTAGACCTCGCCGGGCGCGAGGTCGCCGGAGACGAGCGCGGCCCGCAGCGCGTCGAGCACCTGGCCGCGCACGGACGTCCGCTCGACCACCCCACGCGCCACGATCCCCGGCGCGGGCGGCTCGCTGTGGGTGTGCTCACCACGGCTCTGCTCGGGAACGGCGGCCGGTGCGGAGACGGGCACGGTGGGCCGCGACGCCCACGCCGGCATCGACCGCTGCTCCGGCACTCCCATGGAGGAGTCGCGTGCCTCGCGTGGTCTCGTCCGCTCCACCCCGGTCATCCCCTTCGCCGCCGTTCCTTGCCGTTTGTCCGAAGCTCAACGACGAACGATAGAGGGCCGGGCCGACAGTTCAAACCCCACCCCGTTCGGGTAAGGTAAGGCTTACCTGTAAACGATCGTGAATCGGCGGTCCACGCATGCCCCTCACCACGTCGGCGCTCGGCGCGCCCCCCAGCGCGACCTCGGCCGCGTACGCCCGCCTCACCGAGGTGTTCCCGGGCCTGGGCGTCACCGAGGTGCCCGCTGGCGCGGCGCTGCCCGAGGGTGCGGGCTGGGTGCACACCGAGCGGCTCGCCGAGGGCGGCGCCGCGCTCGACGCCTTCCTCGCGTGGGACAACGCACAGGTACTCAAGGACTACGGCACCAGCGCCCGCCCCGACGTCATCGCGAGCTTCGGCCTGCACCGCTACGCCTGGCCCGCCTGCCTGCTCATCACGGTCCCCTGGTTCCTGCACCGCCGCGTGCCCCGCTTCCCGGCATCCGAGGTCGCCTTCCAGCGCACGCTCGGCCGGCTCGCGGTCCACGTCACCGAGTTCGCCTGCCTCCCCGACGACCCGGCGGCGAACCTGCCCGGCGCCCGCGTCGTCCCCGACGAGGAAGCCCTGCGCGCCGAGGTCCGCGCGGCCGTCGCCGAGCACCTGCAGCCCGTGCTCGCCGGCTTCGGGCCGCGGATGCGGCGCGGCCCGCGCGCCCTGTGGGGCATGGCGACGGACGAGATCGTCGAGTCCCTCTGGTACGTCGGCCACCTCCTCGGCGAGGAGCGGCGCGCCATGAACGACCTGGAGGCCCTGCTGCCCGGCGCCACGAAGCCGTACGTCGGGAAGGCCGCGTTCCGCGAACTGACGGGCCCCGAAGGGGAGTTGCTGCCCACCAGGGACCGGGCGAGCTGCTGCATGTTCTACACGCTGCGCCCGCAGGACACCTGCGTGACCTGCCCGCGCACCTGTGACGCGGACCGGATCGGCAGGCTCACCGCGAGCGCGGCGGCCTGAACCACCCGTTCGAGTGACGTAATTCGAACCCAACTTCCCTTTTTCCAGCGGTAGTTCGAGCGTACGGCCGCTTTACGCGCCCCCTCACACTCCAATGGCGTTCTCTTGCCCCGAAACCCCCCTGCGGGCTCGGGCGGCTGGGCCAATATGGCGGCCGAACCGCCCTATCGCGATGCAAGGGACCCCAGATGAGACTGACCGACATATCGCTGGACTGGCTGCTGCCGGGCGCCGTACTGCTCCTGGGCATGCTGGCGGCGGTCGCAGTGCTCGCGCGCGGCAGGCGCGCCGGGGGCGCCAAGAAGGACGCGGGGACGTTCTCCGACGATTCGTGGGAGCGCAGCGAGGATCGCCGCAGGCGCAAGGAGGCCGTCTACGGCACCGCCTCGTACGTGCTGCTGTTCTGCTGCGCGGCCGTCGCCGCCGCCCTCTCCTTCCACGGCCTGGTCGGCTTCGGCAAGCAGAACCTGAACCTGACGGGGGGCTGGGAGTACCTCGTCCCCTTCGGGCTCGACGGCGCCGCGATGTTCTGCTCGGTGCTCGCGGTGCGCGAGGCCAGCCACGGCGACGCCGCGCTCGGCTCCCGGATACTCGTGTGGACGTTCGCCGGCGCCGCCGCCTGGTTCAACTGGGTGCACGCGCCCAGGGGTCTGGACCACGCGGGCGCCCCGCACTTCTTCGCGGGGATGTCCCTCTCGGCCGCCGTCCTCTTCGACCGCGCCCTGAAGCAGACGCGCCGCGCGGCGCTGCGCGAACAGGGCCTGGTACCGCGGCCCTTGCCGCAGATCCGGATAGTGCGCTGGCTCCGCGCACCTCTGGAGACGTACAGCGCCTGGTCGTTGATGCTTCTGGAGAATGTGCGCACCCTCGACGAGGCCGTGGACGAGGTGCGCGAGGACAAGCGGGAGAAGACGCAGAACCGGATGCGCCAGCGCGAGCACCAGAAGCTGGAACGCGCCCAACTGAAGGCACTGAGCCGGGGTTTCGGCACCAGGGAGCCCCGGCAGGTGGAGGCCGGCACCTCCGGTCAGGCCGGCCCGGAGTCCGCCATATCGGCGACGGCCTCGCCGTCGGAACTGTCACAGGCGGCGCCCGCACCGGAACAGCTTCCGCTGCGCACCCGCCCCTCCCTCCAGGCCGTCAAGGGCATCCGCAGGTCCCGTGACCAGAAGGCGCCCGTCACCGTCGATCTCACGGCGGAGGACGACACGCAGGCGCTGCCCCGGCTCGACTCTCTGGAGCAGAAGCTCAAGGACCTTGAGCAGCAGCTCGGTTGAGCCCGTCCGTGGTACGGCGGCGTCGTTCAGATCACGCGACGCCGCCGTCCAGTTCGAACCAGACCACCTTGCCCGTGGCCCCCGGGCCGAGCGCCGCCACACCCCAGGCGTCCGCGAGGGACTGCACCAGGACGAGACCGCGCCCACTGGTGCCGTGCGTACCGTCGTCGGCGTGCGGTACGCGTGGCTTGGGCCTGCGCGAGACGAAGTCACGGACCTCGACTCTCAGGGACCGCGCCCCCACGGTCGCCGTGAGTTCCGCCTCGCAGTCCGTGTGCACCAGCGCGTTCGTCACGAGTTCGCTGGTGAGCAGCTCCGCCACCTCCGATCTTCCGGGCCTGCCCCAGTGCAGGAGGAGTTCGCGCAGCGCGCGCCTCGTCTCCGGGACGGCCCGCAGGTCCGCCTTGCCCAGCTTTCGCTTGAGTTGCCGCGGTGGCTCGTCCTCCGGATCCGCGCGCGCCGCCGCGACCCCTTTCTCGTACGTCATTGAGCCCGTGTCGCCCATCGGGGCGCCCCCTCGTGACTGCCGTTTCATGGCCCCCGCCCACACGCCGATCCCATGCCTTTCCGGCTGGAATTCTTCTGCTCGGCCTGCTCTTCGAACGCGTACACGGGGATGAATGCCCCGCTGCCTGATCGGCACGCTTGTTGATTGGTCCACCACTTGCGGGTGTCCAGCGCCACGCCGGGGAAGGAAGCGTGGGGACGCCGCCGGGACCGGCACAGTACGAGCACCGAATCGCACCGCAGGAGCACTGAAGGAGACGCCGTGCACGACGACCGACACCTCGTGGAAGGCCGACTCGACCGGGCGATGCGCCAGTTCGTGCGGCCCGCGCAGTACGGGGCGCGGGTACCGCTGAGCATGAGCGTCTGGCACGCGCCGGGGGAACCGGTGCCGGTGGCCGAGGCCCTGGAGGGCGCGTACGAGCCCTTCGAGACCGGCACCGCCTGGGGAAAGCCGTGGTCGACCAGTTGGTTCCGCATGGAGGGGCGGGTGCCCGAGGAGTGGGCCGGGCGGCACGTCGAGGCGGTCGTCGATCCCGGTTTCTCCGGACAGGGGCCCGGCTTCCAGGCGGAGGGGCTGCTGTACGACGCGTCGGGCGTACCCCTCAAGGGTATCCATCCGCGTAACCGGCATCTGACGATCGCGGCTCGCGCGGCCGGCGGAGAGCCGGTACGCCTGCTGCTTGAGGCGGCGGCCAATCCGACGGTGCTCCGGGACTTCGAGCCCACCTTCCTCGGCGACGTACTGACCGCAGGAGATCGCCCCAACTACCGATTCCGCTCTGCCGATCTGGCCGTACTCGACGAGGAGGTCTGGCATCTCGTCCTGGACGTCGAGGTGCTCTCGGAGCTGATGCACGAGCTGGACGCCGACCGGTCCAGGCGCCACGACATCCTGCGCGCCCTGGAGCGGATGCTGGACGCCCTCGATCTGCACGACGTCTCCGGCACGGCGTCGGCGGCCCGCGCCGAGCTGGCCGAGGTCCTCTCCCGGCCCGCGCACGCGAGCGCGCACCGGGTCTCGGCGGCCGGGCACGCGCACATCGACTCGGCATGGCTGTGGCCGCTGCGCGAGACGGTCCGCAAGGCCTCACGCACGTTCGCGAACGTCACGGCGCTGGCCCGCGACTACCCTGAGCTGGTGTTCGCCTGCTCGCAGGCGCAGCAGTACGCGTGGGTGAAGGAGCACCAGCCGCACATCTGGGAGCGCATCAAGAAGGCGGTCGCGGACGGGAACTGGGCGCCGGTCGGCTCGATGTGGGTGGAGTCGGACGCCAACATGCCCGGCGGTGAGGCCCTGGCGCGCCAACTGGTGCACGGCAAGCGGTTCTTCCAGGACGAGCTGGGTGTGGAGACGGAGGAGATCTGGCTGCCGGACTCCTTCGGGTACACCGCCGCTTTCCCGCAGTTGGCGAAGCTCGCGGGCGCCAAGTGGTTCCTGACACAGAAGCTGAGCTGGAACCGGACGAACAAGATGCCGCACCACACGTTCTGGTGGGAGGGCATCGACGGCACCCGCGTGTTCACCCACTTTCCGCCCGTGGACACCTACAACTCCCAGTTCCACGCCCGGGAACTCGCCCATGCGGAGCGGAACTTCGCGGAGAAGGGCGGCGCCTCCCGGTCCCTGGTGCCCTTCGGCTGGGGCGACGGCGGCGGCGGCCCGACCCGCGAGATGCTGGAGAAGGCCCGCCGGCTGCGCTCCCTGGAGGGCTCGCCGCGCGTCGACATCGAGAAGCCGGCGGCGTTCTTCGAGGCGGCGCACGAGGAGTACGGCGCCAAGGCCCCGGTCTGGTCCGGCGAGCTGTACCTGGAGATGCACCGCGCCACGTACACCACACAGGCGAAGACCAAGCAGGGCAACCGACGCTCCGAACACGCCCTGCGTGAGGCCGAGTTGTGGTGCACGGCCGCCGCCCTGCACGACCCGGCGTACGCGTACCCCTACGACGCCCTCGACCGGATCTGGAAGACGGTGCTGCTGCACCAGTTCCACGACATCCTGCCGGGCTCGTCGATCGCCTGGGTCCACCGGGAGGCAAGGGAGACCTACACCCAGGTGCTCACGGAGCTGGACGGGATCACCGCCGACGCCGTACGCCACCTCGGCGGCACCGAGCAGTCCGCGCTCAACGCCTCCCCGTACCCGCGCAGCGAAGTCGTCGCCCACAACGGCGAGTTGATCCATGTGAACATCGCCGGGCTCGGCGCCCGCTCCCTCGCCGAGGCCGCCGGGCACACCCGCGGCCCCGGCGCGCACGCGGCGGCGACCCGGGAGACCGGCTCGATCATCCTCGCCAATGAGCACCTCACCGTCACGATCGACGGGGACGGACTCCTCACCTCCGTACGGGACTTGAACAGCGGCGGACGCGAGACGCTCGCGCCGGGAAGCCGCGGCAACCTGCTGCAACTGCACCCCGACCACCCCACCCAGTACGACGCCTGGGACCTGGACGCCCACTACCGGCACACCCGGACCGACCTCACGGAGGCCGAGTCGGTGGAGCTGGTCGAGGAGGGGCCGCTGCGGGTCTCCGTGCGCGTCACCCGCTCCTTCGGGAAGTCCCGGATCACGCAGGAGTACCGGCTCGCGGCGGGCAGCCGGCGCCTGGATGTCGTCACGGACATCGACTGGCAGGAGTCGGAGAAGGTGCTCAAGGCGGCGTTCCCCTTGGACGTGCACGCCGAGCGGTCGTCGGCCGAGATCCAGTTCGGCCACGTCAACCGGCCCACGCACGCCAACACCGGCTGGGACGCGGCCCGTTACGAGATCTGCGCGCACCGCTGGCTGCGCGTGGCGGAGGAGGGGTACGGGGTCGCCGTCGTCAACGACTCCACGTACGGCCACGACGTCACGCGCGCCGCGCACGACGAGGGCCTCGGCACCACGGTCCGCCTCACGCTGCTCCGCGCCCCGCACTCCCCCGACCCGGAGACGGACCTGGGCACGCACCGCTTCACGTACGCGCTGCTGCCGGGCGCGACGACCGGCGACGCGGTGGCGGAGGGGCTCGCCCTGAACCTGCCGCTGAGGATCGCGCCCGCGCCCGCCGTGACGCCGCTGGTCACCGTCGACAACCCGGCGGTGACGGTGGAGTCCGTGAAGCTCGCGGAGGACCGGAGCGGGGATGTCGTGGTGCGGCTCTACGAGTCGCGGGGCGGGCGGGCGGACGCGACGCTCACGGCGGCGTTCCCGGTGGCGGGCGCCGACGAGACGGACCTCCTGGAGCGCCCGCTGCGCCCGGCCGACACCTCCGACACCGGTCTCGCCCTGTCCCTGCGCCCGTTCCAGATCCTGACGCTGCGGCTGCGACCGGTGTGAGCGGTGTGATCCGAGCTGAAGGGCCCTACGGACGCGGCATGTTGCGCAGGTTGGAGCGGGCCATCTGCACCATCCGGCCCACTCCGCCGTCGAGCACGATCTTCGAGGCGGAGAGGGCGAAGCCCGTGACCATCTCGGCGCTGATCTTCGGCGGGATGGACAGGGCGTTGGGGTCGGTGACGACATCGACGAGCGCGGGCCCCTTGTGCCTGAAGGCGTCCTTCAGCGCGCCCGCGAGCTGCTTCGGCTTCTCGACACGGACGCCGTAGGCGCCGGCGGCGCGGGCGATCGCGGCGAAGTCGGGGTTCTTGTTGTTCGTCCCGTACGAGGGGAGCCCGGCGACCAGCATCTCCAACTCGACCATTCCCAAAGAGGAGTTGTTGAAGAGGACGACCTTCACCGGCAGGTCGTGCTGCACGAGGCTGAGGAAGTCGCCCATCAGCATCGAGAAGCCGCCGTCCCCCGACATGGAGACGACCTGCCGGTTCCGGTCGGTGAACTGGGCGCCGATCGCCATCGGCAGTGCGTTCGCCATCGAGCCGTGGGAGAACGAACCGATGACGCGGCGCCGCCCGTTGGGCGAGATGTAGCGGGCCGCCCAGACGTTGCACATGCCGGTGTCGACCGTGAACACGGCGTCCTCGGCCGCGAGTTCGTCGACGACGGAGGCGACGTACTCGGGGTGGATGGGCGTGTGCTTCTCGACCTTGCGCGTGTACGCCTTCACGACGCCTTCGAGCGCGTCGGCGTGCTTCTTCAGCATCCGGTCGAGGAACTTGCGGTTCGACTTGGGCTTCACGCGCGGCGTGAGGCAGCGCAGCGTCTCGCGTACGTCGCCCCAGACCGCGAGGTCCAGCTTCGAGCGCCTGCCGAGGTGCTCGGGCCGCACATCCACCTGGACGATCTTGACGTCCTTCTGCGGCAGGAAGGCGTTGTACGGGAAGTCGGTGCCGAGCAGGATCAGCAGCTCGCACTCGTGGGTGGCCTCGTACGCGGCGCCGTACCCGAGGAGCCCGCTCATGCCGACGTCGTACGGGTTGTCGTACTGGATCCACTCCTTGCCGCGCAGCGCGTGGCCGACCGGCGACTTGATCTTCTCGGCGAACTCCATGACCTCGGCGTGCGCGCCCGCGGTGCCGCTGCCGCAGAACAGCGTGACCTTGTCGGCCTCGTCGATCAGCTCGACGAGCTTCTCGATCTCGGTGTCACCCGGGCGGATGCTGGGCCGGGAGGTGACGATCGCGGTCTCGATGGACTTCTCGGGCGCGGGTTCGTCGGCGACGTCGCCGGGGAGGGTCACGACGCTGACGCCGGACCGCCCGACCGCGTTCTGGATGGCGGTCTGCAGGACGCGCGGCAGCTGCTTCGGGCTGGAGATCATCTCGCTGTAGTGCGAGCACTCGGAGAACAGCCGGTCCGGGTGGGTCTCCTGGAAGTAGCCGAGGCCGATCTCGCTGGACGGGATGTGCGAGGCGAGGGCGAGTACGGGGGCCATCGAGCGGTGGGCGTCGTAGAGCCCGTTGATCAGGTGCAGATTGCCCGGCCCGCAGGACCCGGCGCACGCGGTCAGCTTTCCGGTGATCTGTGCTTCCGCGCCGGCCGCGAAGGCGGCGGTCTCCTCGTGCCGTACATGGACCCAGTCGATCGCGTCGTTGCGCCGGATCGCGTCGACGACCGGGTTGAGGCTGTCGCCCACGACTCCGTACATGCGCTCGACGCCCGCGCGGACGAGGATGTCGACGAACTGCTCGGCGACGTTCTGCTTGGCCATGACTCACGCGCCCTTTCGGAACCCGGTGTCCTCATTGCTTCTCAGCTCTTGCGGGTTCCATGAATTCATACGGGACGTGCTCACGCCTCCCAGACGGCCGCGGCCGTTCGGTCGTCGGCGTATCCCTTCACCCTGACCTGGGTGTCCGCGAGGAACGTGGCGAGGCCCGGCGGATCGGCGTCCGCCCACCTGTTCGCCAGGTGGCGGGCGAGATCCGGCTCGCCGCGGAGCGGTTCGGCGAGGCCCGGCGAGCACAGCAGCAGCGTGTCCCCCGGTCGGGCGACGGAGGCGCGGAACCGGAAGGCGTCGCGCGGGGGCGGGGGCGCGGGTTCGTAGGGGCTCGGGGGCGTCGTGATGTTGAGGTCCATCGTGAGCCGGTCGCCGTCCGGGGTCTCCTCCGGCGGCGACGAGCCGAAGCCGACCACGGGTTCGCCGCTCTGCTCGGCGACGCTCGGCTCTATGTCCCGCCACTCCCCGTCCCGCAGCCGGAAGAGACCGCCGCCGCCGACGCCGAAGAACACGCGGGTGCGGCACGCCGGGTCGGCGGGCAGCAGCAGGCAGCGCAGCGTCGCCGCGTACTCCTCCGGGTCGAGGCCCTGTTCGGTGGCGCCGGCCCGCAGCTTGCCGAGGCTGCGGTCGGTGAGCCGGTGCAGGCCGGACTTCAGGTCGCCGCGGCGGCCCGCCCGCACGTCCTCGCCGAGCCGCGTGTGGCTGAGCCCGACGGCCCGCCCGATCCACTCGCAGACCTCGGCGGCGGCCCGGTGCGCGCCGGGCGTGGCGCGGGCGCCGGTGGCCATCGCCACGAGGATCAGCGCCGTGGGCCCACTTCCGAACCGCGCGGTGAGCAGGCTGTCGCGCCGCGGCTCTCCCCGGTACCGCGCGGAGTCCCCCCGTACGGACACGGCCCGCAGGGTCGAGACCCCGCACCGCGCCCCGTCGAGCACGGTGTCCGCGACGAGATCGTCCAGATCCTCCGGATCGGCGAGGGGGAGGGCGCTGGGCTCGGGGTCGTAGGTGGGCGGACCGTCACCCACGTAGTCGACCCGGGGTGCCTCCGGCGGGGGCGGCACGGGGTCCCCCTGGGACACCTGCGCCAAGCCCGCGGCACCCCAGACGTGCCGCGTCTCCGGGTACACGGCGTGGCTGGGCTCCGGCGAATCCGGGGTGTCGCCGGCCGGCCCGGGCGCGTCCGTAGTGGCTTCAGGGGCCCCCTGCGAGGGCGGGGGCGGCGGGGGACTCGGCTCGGGGCCGGGGGCGTCGGCCTCCGGGTCCCCCGCTGGGCGCGGAGACGCGATCGCTCCGGCCGAGGTGAAGCGGTCCTCCAGGGTGTCCGGGGTCGGGGTCGGCCCGGTGTCCTTGGCGGCGGCCTCGTTGTCGTACAACTTCCCCCACCAGTCGTCCCCTTGGGCCGGGTGACCGGTGGGCCTCTCCCCCTGCTGGCTCATGCCCTCATTGTCCACGGCACGGGCCGTACGAAAACGGGGCATCGGGAAAAGCCCACCGAAATGGGCCCGCCGGGCGGCCCCACCCCCCACGGGAGGACCACCCGGCGGACCGGATCGAGTGAGCGCCCGAACTAACGCACGTCGTACGCCCGGTTCACCGTCTGCGTGACCGCGTTGCCCTTCGCGTCCGTCAGTTGGACCTTGAGGGTGACCTGCTTCCCGGCGGCGCCCGCGTGGTCGACCGTCGCCGTCCACTTGCCGTCCCGCTGCGAGGTCTTCGCCTCGGTCCAGGTCTCCCCGCCGTCGTACGAGTACGAGAGCGCGGCCTTCGTCAGGGCGCCCGGCTCGTAGCCCGCGTGCCCCGTCGCCGTCAGGGTGACCTGCTGGCCGTCCCGTGCCGCGAGCGTCTTCATGTCGTCCTCGGGGAACGTCGTCCGCGGGAAGAGCAGCGGGATGCCCTGCGAGTAGGTGTCCTCCTCCAGGTGCGAGCGGAACGACCACGTCGTCGTGGTCTGCGGCGAGCGCAGCCAGGTCTTGCCGCCGTTCAGCTTCATCGTGTTCAGGGTCAGGTCGTACGCCGCGTCCTCGGCCGGGACCGTGAAGACGCCGTACGGCCAGCCGTTGGAGCCGACCGGCTCGCCGTTCCGCTTCAGCGCGACGCTGCCGATGTCGCCGAACGAGCCCTGGACGCCCAGGTGTTCGCCGTCGCCCCAGAATCCGGGCGCGACACCGATCAGATTGCCCTGGCGTTCCGCGGCGAGCGCCTGCTTGCCGGAGTCGTCGAGCGGCGCGGTCGGGGCCATCGCGCCGCCGTACCACTCCTCGGTGCGCTTCTCGCCCTTCTCGTACGTCCGCACCGGGTCGATCATGAACTCGCCCCACGGGAAGCTGCTGGACACCTGGTGCCCGTACCCGGTGGCGCCGGGCGAGTACAGCTCGGTGCGGGTGGACGGCGCCGCGACCAGGGCCAGGTCACCGAAGGAGGTGGTCAGGCCGTTGGGCCGGGACACCGACGGCAGGTCGATGTAGTCCGTGGCGGCGCCCATCGCCTTGTAGGTGGCCTTGTTCGTGGCGAGGTTCCGGTCCGTCGCCTTGTAGGTGCGGTCGTCGCGGATCTGCCCGGTCTCCGGGAACGCGAGCGTGTAGACGTACGGGCTCTTGGCCGTCGCCTTCCACCGGAGCGTCGTCGTCCCGGCCGCGATCCGCCCGGCAAGCGCCGTGCCCTCCGCCGTCTCCAGCGCGAGCATCGGGATCGGCACGCCGACGAAGCCGGTGGTCGGGTACCAGCGGCCCGCGGCCTCCCGATAGAGGACGAGCCCCTTGACGCCCGCCTTGATCGCGGCCTGCGCGACCGTGCTCGGGGAGCCGCCACTGGGCAGCTTCACCAGCGCCAACTTGCCCTTGGCGGCGGCCAGTTCATCGGCCGTTCCGGCACCCGCGGAGACGACCTCGGAGGTCCCCGTGCCGTCGAGGTTCGAGGAGTTCGTGGAGCCGGTCACCGGATGCAGTGATGGCCCGTCCACCACCCCGAACTCGCTGATCTGCGGAGCGGCCGCGCGCCAGAAGCTGTCGAACTCGAAGTCGCCGTCGCCGACCTCGCCCTGGACGTCGGCGTAGTAGCCGCGCACGGTGCGCGAGCCCTGGATGCTCGCCGCGTGCAGCCAGTGGTCCTCACCGAAGGTGCGGGCGAACCCGAGGGTGGCGCCGCGCACCTCGCTCTCCCGGTCCGTCTTCACGCTCAGCCTGTGGGCCTTGCGGGCGTCGAGGACGACGGTGGTGTCCTTGGTGAGGTTCAGCTGCGGACGCCCCAGGAACGTCGCGGACTCGATCAGCGTGCCCTCGGTCTCCGGCGTCGCGACGAACGCCGACAGGGCGTACGCACCCGGTCTGACCTGGTACGTCTGGTCGGCGGCACCGTCGTTGACGCGCCGCTCGCCGGACGCGTCGTCGGTGCCGATGAGGTCGAGCGAGGAACCGGCGGCGGCCGGATTCCCCCGGCGGTCGACGACCTTGACGCGCAGGGTGACCGTCTCCGGCTGGACGTACAGCGAGAACGGGGTGCTCAGGTGCGCGCCGCCGGGCCCCGTCGCGAGGACACGTCCGGTGACGTCGCCGTACTGGGCCTTCTTGAGGTACGCGGTCGGGTCGATACTCAGCGGGACCTGGGCGGTGCCGCCCGCCGGGACGGTGACCGTGCGTGCGCCGAGCCGGGCGACCGAGGACTTCACGGCGGAGCCGTCGTTGCCGGTGACACCGTCGACGGCGAGGCTCAACTTCACCGGTTTGTCGGTGGTGTTGGTGTACGGCACCTGGACGGTGGTGCGGTCGCTGCTGTCCTGCGGCCAGTTGAAGGTGCCGCCCTGCACGGCGCCCGCGCCGAGGACCTGCTGGTCGACGGCGGCCTTCACGTCGAGCCGCCCGCCGCCGGTCTCCCGCACGTCGCCGGGGATGTCGGCGTCGGCGGAGGCGACGAGCGCCTGCTTGATCTGCTGCGCGGTCCAGTCGGGGTGGCGCTGCTTGACGAGGGCCGCGGCGCCCGCGACGTGCGGCGTCGCCATCGACGTACCGCTCATGGACTGGTACGCGTACACGCCCCGGCCGCCCGCGGCCGCCGCCTTGATGGCGACGCCCGGCGCGGCGATCTCCGGCTTGAGGGTGTGCGTGCGCTGCACGGGGCTGCGGCTGGAGAAGCTCGCCGTCTCGTCGTCGCTGTCGACGGCGCCGACGGTGAGCACCTCGGGCACGCAGCCCGGCGAGGAGACCGTGTTGAGGCGCGGTCCGGAGTTGCCCGCCGCGATGACGAAGAGGGTGTCCTTCGATGACTTCGCGAGTTCCTGCGTGGCCTGCGACATGGGGTCGGAGCAGTCCAGCTCGCCCGGGTTGCCCAGCGACATGGACACCACGTCGGCCTTCTGGTCGACGGCCCACTGCATCCCGGCGATGATCCACGAAGTGGCGCCGGAGCCGCCGTCGTTGAGGACCTTGCCGTTGAGCAGGGTGGTGCCCGGGGCGACGCCCTTCTCCTTGCCGCCGCTCGCCGCGCCGGAGCCGCCGACGGTGGACGTGGTGTGGGTGCCGTGGCCCTGGTGGTCGTCGGCGTCGGCGGAGTCGGTGAAGTTCTTCGACTCGGCGACGCGGCCCTTGAGGTCGGGGTGTTCGGTGTCGACGCCGGTGTCGAGGACGGCGACCTTGGTGCCCTTGCCGTCGTAGCCCGCGGCCCACGCCTCGTCGGCGTGCACCTGCTTCGTGGAGTCGGCGAGCAGCGATTTCACCTTGGCGTCGAGCCACAGCTTCTTCAGGTCACCGGCCGCGCGGGAGCGGGGACTTGAGATGTCGTCCCAGAAGTCGCCGGCCTTCTTCTTGTCGGCCTTGAGGGCAACGCCGTCGACCGGGTCGAGGACGAGGGCGCGCTTCGCGCCGCGCGGCGCGGCGGGCGCGTCGCGGGCGACGTCGACGGACTAGTCGTAGGTGGCGATGAGCGGCAGCGTCGCGCTGTGCTGGTCGTCGTACCCCTGCCGGATCAGGCCGGTGACGTTGAAGAGTTCCTCGTCGACGCGGCCGTCGGCGAGCGCCTTCGCGGCGCTGTCCGGGTAGACGTACAGGTCCTTGCCGGACTGCCTGGTCTGAAGCAGCGGGGTGCTGCCGTCGGCGGCGGGCAGGGCAGCGGCGCTCGGCCGTCCTCCGGCGTCGGTGGTGACGACGACGCGGTCGCCGGTGACCAGCGTGACCGTGACCGCGGAGCCCTTGGCGGCGGCAGCGGCGGCGGAGCTGCCGACGAGCGGCCGGCCGCCGTCCGGGTCCCTCCCCTCCAGGGCCCCGGACGGAACGGCCGCGGTGATGCCCAGGACGACGGCGGTCGCCGTGCCCAGGGCCGCACGCGATATCGGGCGCATCGCTCTCCCCAAGTAGAAGCGCGGGTGAATACGGGTCAAAGGCCGCATTCCCAGCGGGTGTTGGTGCTGCGGTGGCGCCACATTGGCAGAGTGATGCCCGGTACAGGGAAGATGGGAGGCGGCGGGAACATGCCGTGGCCGTTTCCCGCCACGGGGGGGGTGTTGGAACGGTTCACTGGGGAGGGGATCGCCGCATGCTGCACGCGATAGGTCTGGACGAGGGGCACGAGGCGGCCTACCGGGCGCTCGTCGCGGTGGGCGCGGCCGACGTCCCCGACCTGGCACGACGGCTCACCCGCGGCGAGCACGACACCGAGCACGCGCTGCGCCGCCTGGAGCAGCACGGGCTCGCCGCCCAGTCGTCGGCGCGCCCCGGGCGCTGGGTCGCGGCGCCGCCCGGGGTCGCACTCGGCGCGCTGCTCACCCAGCGGCGGCACGAGCTGGACGAGGCGGAGCTTGCGGCGGCCCGGCTCGCCGCGGAGTTCCGGGCACAGGCCACCGAGCCCGCCGCGCACGACCTGGTCGAGGTGGTGACCGGGTCGGCGGCCGCGGCCCAGCGGTTCCTGCAGATCCAGCTCGGCGCGACCGAGGAGGTGTGCGCCCTCGTCACCGGCAACCCGATCGCGGTGTCCGCCACGGAGAACGACGCGGAGGAGCAGGCCGTCAGGCGGGGCGTCGGCTACCGCGTCGTCCTCGAACGCGAGGTGCTCACCATGCCGGCCGGCCTGACGGAGCTGTCGGCGGCGATCGGCCGGGACGAGCAGGTACGGGTCGTGGACCGGGTGCCCACGAAGCTGGTGATCGCCGACGGGGCGCTCGCCATGGTGCCGCTGACCCGGCACGCCGCCGAGCCCGCCGCACTCGTGGTGCACGCGAGCGGGCTGCTCGAAACGCTGAACGGGCTCTTCGAGGCGGTGTGGCGGCAGGCGCTGCCGCTGCGCCTCGGTGCGGCGGGCGAGGTGGAGGAGGTCGGCACGGAGGGGCCCGACGGCCTCGATCTGGAGATCCTCTCGCTGCTGCTCGCCGGTCTGACCGACGCGAGC
Organism: Streptomyces endophyticus; assembly: GCF_035798155.1. NCBI lineage: Bacteria > Bacillati > Actinomycetota > Actinomycetes > Kitasatosporales > Streptomycetaceae > Streptomyces > Streptomyces endophyticus. The sequence goes on from NZ_JAOZYC010000197.1 coordinate 31,445, forward strand.
GTCGCCAAGCAGCTGGACCTGGGGCTCAGGACGGTGCAGCGACGGGTGAAACGGCTGATGGAGCTGGCGGGCGTGACCACGCGTCTGCAACTCGGGTGGCATGCGTACGAACGGGGCTGGGTGGCCCGATGAGTCCGCATTGAGACTCCGTTGACCTGCGCTTTCGCCTCACCTGGGGGACCCTGTGCACATGGGAGCGTGGGAACTCCTCCTGGTCGGCGCCGTGATGGCGCTCGGCCTGTGCGGGGTACTGGTGCCGGGCGTACCCGGATCTTGGCTCGTGTGGGCCGCGGTCGCCGTGTGGGCGCTGCGGGACCCGAACGGCCTGGCCTGGGGTGTCCTCGTCGGCGCCACCGTCGTCCTGCTGGCCTCCCAGGTGCTGCGCTGGCAACTGCCACCGCGCCGCCTCCGGCAGGCGGGCGCGACCCGCAGCCTGGAGTTCTGGGCGGGCGCGGGCGCGGTGATCGGGTTCTGCGTGCTGCCGGTGATCGGGGCGGTGCCGGGGTTCATGGGCGGGATCTACGTATCGGAGCGGCTGCGGCTCGGGAGCCACGGGGACGCGCTCGCGTCGACGCGCACGGCCATGCGGGCGGGCGGCTCGAACGTGCTGGTGGAGCTGTTCGCGTGCCTGCTGATCGTCGGGGCCTGGCTGGGCGCAGTCATCTGGGGATGAGCCCCGGCACCCCGTGGAAAACCGCGGGGTCATGGGTGCAGATCACCGCACTTTGCCAAACGGTTACCCTCGTAGTGGCCACGAGCCGCGGTTCCTAGCCTGGACAGGAGTCGAGGCAGCAGCCTCGGACGTACCGGATCTCCGGTGCCGCGACGTCGGTGCCGGGACGCCCCTGCCTGGAGACCTCGTATGCACCTCGTGACCTCGGCCGCCGCCGCGGAGCCGACCACCGGCATCGCGGGCTGGGCGGCCCATCTCGTCGATGTGCTCGGCGGCCCGGGAGCGGGGCTCGCGATCGCCCTGGAGAACCTCTTCCCGCCGCTGCCCAGCGAGGTCATCCTCCCGCTGACCGGCTTCGCCGCGGGCCAGGGCGCGATATCCCTCGCCTCGGCCCTCTTCTGGACGACGCTCGGCTCCGTGGTCGGGGCGGCGGTCCTCTACTGGATCGGCCGGGTCATCGGCCGTGACCGCATGTACGAGCTGTGGGGCCGGCTGCCGCTGGTGAAGGTGTCCGACCTGGAGAAGACGGAGGCGTGGTTCCAGCGGCACGGCACGAAGGCGGTGCTGCTGGGCCGGATGGTCCCGATCTTCCGCAGTCTGATCTCGATCCCGGCGGGCGTCGAACGGATGCCGCTGCCGGTGTTCCTGTCGCTGACGGCGGTCGGCTCGCTGGTCTGGAACTCGGTGCTGATCCTCGCCGGCTACTGGCTGGGCGACCAGTGGGACCTGGTGGGGACGTACGTGGGCGTGATCTCCAAGGTGGTGCTCGGTGCGGCGCTCGTCGCGCTGGTGGCGTATCTGGTCGTACGGCTGCGCGGCCGGGGCCGCCACCGGGACCGGGAGCGTCGGCCGAAGGTCCCCCGGTAGGCTCGGCTCCCGTGGGGTGGACGCGGGCGGGGCGCAGGGGGACGGGCGTACTCCTCGGGTGCGGCACCGGGATCGCCGGCCTGCTGTACCTCGCCGTCGCCGGAGCGGCGCTCGGCCCCTTCCTTCTCCGGCCGCGGAGCCGCCCCCGGGCACGGGCCGCGCTGACGGCGGGCGCCCGCCGGATCGCCGCGCTCGACCGGCGCCGCCGCACCGGCTGCTTCGGCGACCGCTTCCCGCTGCACTACGAGCCCGGTGACGGCGAGGTCCTTCGCTACGTCTCCACCCGCGCCTACGCCGGAACGGTCACCGCCGTCACGCTCGCCCTGGTCGGGTTCGGAGTCGTCCTCGCCGCCGTGTTCGCCGCCGCCCTGGTGGGCGGCCGGGTCGGGCCCGCCGAACTGCTCTGGCAGGTCCTGCTGGGCGGCGCCCTCCTCTTCCTGGGCGTACAGGGCCTGCGTTCCCTGTACGCGCTGGACGCCCGGCTGGCCCGCGACACCTTCGGGCCCTCCGAGCGCGAACTCCTGCGCCGCCGCATCGACGAACTCGCCACCAGCCGCGCCGCCGTCGTGCACGCCGTCGACGCGGAGCGCCGCCGCATCGAGCGCGATCTGCACGACGGCCTCCAGCAGCGGCTCGTCGCGCTCGCGATGCTGCTCGGCCGGGCCCGCCGCCCGGGGCGCACCCCGGAGCAGGCCGAGGCACTGCTGCGCCAGGCCCACGAGGAGTCCCAAGGAGTGCTGGCGGAACTGCGCGAGGTGGCCTGGCGGGTGTACCCGTCGGCGCTCGACGGGCCGGGCCTGCGCGAGGCTCTGGGCGGCGTCGCGGAGCGCAGCCCGGTGCCGCTGCGGCTCACCTACGAGGTACCCGGGCCGCTGCCGCAACTCGTGGAGACCGCCGCCTACTTCGTCGTCTCCGAGGCCGTGACGAACGCGGCCAAGCACGCCTGCGCCACCGGCGTCGAGGCCCGACTCGCCCTCAAGGGAGGCGTGTTGACCGTCAGCGTGCGGGACGACGGGGCCGGCGGCGCCGATCCGGCCGGTGCCGGGCTCAGCGGCCTGCGCGGACGCGTCGAGGCGCTCGACGGCCGACTGCGCGTCGACAGCCCCTCCGGGGGACCCACCACCGTGACCGCGGAGCTGCCGTGCGCCTGATCATCGCCGAGGACTCGACCCTGTTGCGCGAGGGCCTGGTGCGGCTGCTCGCGGAGGAGGGGCACGAGGTCGTCGCCGCGCTGGGGGACGCCACCGCGCTGCCCGCCACCGTCGACGAGCTCGCCCCCGACGTCGTGGTCGTCGACATCCGGATGCCCCCGACGCACACCGACGAGGGACTGCGGGCGGCCCTGGAGATCCGCGCGCGGCGCCCGTCGACGGGCGTGCTGGTCCTCTCCCAGCACGTGGAGCGCACCTATGCCGCGCAGTTGCTCGCGGGCGGCGCCGAGGGCATCGGCTATCTGCTCAAGGACCGGGTCGCGCGGGTCGGGGAGTTCCTGGACGCGCTGGACCGGATCCGGGCGGGCAGTGCGGTCATCGACCCGGAAGTCGTACGGCAGTTGGTGGGGCGCAGCACGCGTACCGACTCCCTGTCCGGGCTCACACCGCGTGAGCGCGACGTCCTGGAGGTGCTGGCGCAGGGTCACACCAACACGGGCATCGCCGAGCGTCTGCACCTGTCCCTGAGCGCGGTGGAGAAGCATCTGAACGCGGTCTTCGACAAGCTGGACCTGCCGCGCGCCACCGGCTACAACCGGCGGATCCTCGCGGTCCTGCGCTACCTGGAGGCCTGACGCGTGGACAACGTACGGGAGTTGCCCGCTTCCGGGCCGGTCCGGCTGTGGCTCGTCACGACGGACCCGGGGAGCCCTCCGCCGGGGGACGGCGCGGGCGTCCTCGACGCCGAGGAGTCGCGCCGCGCCGCCGCCTTCCACTTCGACCGGCACCGGGTGCGCTACGTCGCCGCGCATCTCGCGCTCCGCGGCATCCTGGGCGAACGGCTCGGCCGCGCCCCCGGCGACGTACGGTTCACGCGTCTTCCCTGCCCCGGCTGCGGCGGTCCGCACGGCCGGCCGGCCCTCGCGGACGCGCCCGGCCCGCACTTCTCCCTCTCCCACAGCGGCGACCTCGCCCTGGTGGCGCTGGCCCCCGCGCCGGTCGGCGCCGATGTGGAGGAGCTGCCTTCGGCCAAGGTCACCGAGGAGCTCATTGCGGTGCTGCACCCGCGCGAGCGCGCGGAGCTGGCGGCCATCGAGGAAGCGGAGGAGCGCCGGCTCGCGGTGGCCCGCGCCTGGGTCCGCAAGGAGGCCTATCTGAAGGGCCTCGGCACGGGCCTGTCCCGCGGTACCGACCGCGACTACGTGGGCGTACGGGCCGCCTCCCCCGGCGCCCCGGACGGCTGGTCGCTGCGCGACGTGCCGATGCCCGGGGGGTACACGGCGGCGGTCGCGCTCGGTCCGGGGACGTAGGCCTCCGGTCCCGGGCCGGGCTGGGCCGCCGTCCCGATGTGCGCGGGCCGCCGGAGTGCTTGGCTGTCCCCATGACCGAATTCAGCGATGCCGAACGCGCCTACCTGACGTCGCAGCGCCTGGGCCGGATGGCCACCGTCGACCCGCAGGGGCGGCCGCAGGCCAACCCCGTCGGCTTCTTCCCGCAGGACGACGGGACGATCCTGATCGGCGGTTACTCGATGGGCACGACCAAGAAGTGGCGCAACCTGGAGTCCAACCCGAACGTCTCGCTCGTGGTCGACGACATCGCGAGCGTCAAACCGTGGCGGGTGCGCGGTGTGGACATCCGCGGCGAGGCCGAACTCCTCGTGGGGCCCCACGAGTTGGGGCCCCACATGAGCGAGGAGGTCATCCGGATCCACCCGCGGAAGGTGCACAGCTGGGGTCTGGAGGAGGAGGCGGGCTGAGTCGCGGCGCGGCCCCCGCTCAGAGGGAGCCCTCCAGCGTCAGCAGTTCGACCTTGCGCTCCAGGCCGCCCGCGTACCCGGTCAGCGAGCCGTCCGCGCCGATCACCCGGTGGCAGGGCCGCACGATCAGCAGCGGGTTGGCGCCGACCGCGCCGCCGACGGCCCGGACCGCGGCGCGCGAGGCGCCGATGCGGGCGGCCACCTCGCCGTAGGTGGTGGTGGCCCCGTACGGCACGTCGTCGAGCGCGTCCCAGACCCGCCGCCGGAACTCGGTCCCCTCCGGCTTCAACTCCAGCTCGAATTCCTTGAGTTCACCGGAGAAGTACGCGGCAAGCTGCCGCTCGGCCGCGGCGAACCGCCCGGGGTCGCGCACCCATCCCTCACCGACGGTCCGACCACCCTTCTGCCCGGGGACGGAGAGGGAGGTGAGGGCGCCGGAGGAGTCGGCGGTGAGCAGGAGCTCACCGAGCGGACTCGGCAGGGTCGTGTAGTAGGTCGTGCGGTCTTCGGTGTTCACAACTGTCCTTCTACGGTGAGGTGTTGGCGCGCGTACGAGCGCCAGGGGCGCCACGCGTCATCGGTCATGGAGTCGTCGGGCACGGCCACGTCCGGGTCGCCCAGGGCGCGCAGGCGGATCAGGGCGGCGGTGCGCGGGGTCATGCCGGGCACCGCGCGCAGCGCCGCTTCGGCGTCGTCCCGGTCGGCGCCCGGGTCGAGGCGGCGGCGAAGCGCGGCGTGTACCTGCACCCCTGGCACAACTGGTTCCTCTCGGCCGCGCACACCGATGCCG
>NZ_JAOZYC010000198.1:0-36100 GCF_035798155.1 Streptomyces endophyticus
GGTCATCGGCGAAACCCCGGTCGCCCGTGGCGTCCGGCACGTACTTCACGGTGACAACGATCCTCAAGCTCACGCCGACTCCTCCACTGCCCTGCGGCCCTACTGCACTCGTCCAACTACTGCCGACAACGTATGGCACTCAGTTCCCTCTGTAAAGGTACCTAGTGCCAAGGGTGGCCGTCCGGTGTTACGTTCCCGGCATGAGCGAGGCGCGCGAGGTCAACGGGGCACAGAAGAAGGCACCCATGCGGGAGGTGCTGGCCGAGGCGGCGTTCCAGCTGTTTCTGGAGCGTGGTTTCGAGCGGACGACCGTGGACGACATCGTGGCGCGGGCCGGGGTGGGGCGGCGGTCGTTCTTCCGCTACTTCCCGTCCAAGGAGGACGCGGTCTTCCCGGACCACGAGAGCTGCCTCGCCGACATGACGGCCTTCCTGGAGGCGGCGAGCGATGAGAGCGACGCCGTCGACGTGGTGTGCGACGCCGCGTGCCTGGTGCTGCGCGTCTACTCCACGAACCCCGAATTCTCCGTACAGCGCTACAAGTTGACCCGTGAGGTGCCGGGTCTTCGGACGTACGAACTGTCCGTCGTGCGGCGCTACGAGCGCATGCTCGCCGGGTATCTGCGGCAGCGCTGGGTCGAGGCCACCGACGGTTCCCTGCGCGCCGAGGTGGTGGCCGCGTCCGTGGTCGCCGCGCACAACAACGGCCTGCGCTCCTGGCTGCGTTCGGGCGGCGAGGGTGACGCCGAGGACGCGGTCGACCGCGCGCTGCGGCTCGTACGGCGGACGTGGGGGGAGGGCGGCGACGGTGCGGCGGCGCCCGAGCCCCAACAGGAGGACGTCGTCGTGATGGTGGCGACCAAGGGGGCCCCGATGTGGCGGGTCATCCAGCGGGTGGAGTCGGCGCTGCGGGACGGCTGAATCGGAGCCCGAAGCAACTTGATGGTACTCAGTGTCTTTACTGGCTGGCACCGAGTGCCATACGCTGAGAGGGCGCCGAGGCACTGTCGCCCGGCGCGCGCCGGCGAGTGCGGGAGGCCGAAGGATGTCAGTGATGTCAGGGACGTTCACGAGCGGCATCGGTGTCATGGCGCCGAACGGCGTCGAAGGTGTCAAGGGTGCCGCGGGTGACGCGGACGCCGACGCGGGATTCCCCTACCAGCGCTGCCGTTGGTGTCGCACTCCGTCCTTCCGGCGGCTGTTGTGTCCTGTCTGCGCGTCGAGCGAGCTGAAGACCGAGCACAGCGCGGGCCCCGGCGTCGTGGTCCAGTCCCGCGTCGTCCACCGCGGCACCGGAGTCGCGCGCAACGAGGCACTCGTCCGCTTCCCCGAGGACTTCATCGTGCCCTGCCGCATCGTGGGCACCGCACCGCACATGGTGTGGCTCGGCGCCACGGTGCGCCCCGTGGAGGGCGCGGCCGCCGAGTCCGGCGAGGTCTTCTTCGAGCTCGAGGACGACTTCGCCGTCGGCTACGACCTGCGCTGACGGCTGACGGCTGACGGCTGACGGCTGATGGCTGATGGCGACCAGCGCCGACCACGGGCGCGCGGGCCGCTTCACATGGCCCGCGCCCCCGACTTGATCGCCTCACGGATCCGGTTGTACGTGCCGCAGCGGCACACGTTGCGGATCGCGTCGAGGTCCGCCTCGGTGATCTCGCGGCCCTCGTCCCGCACCTTGCGCACCGTGGCGACGGCGGCCATGATCTGGCCCGGCTGGCAGTAGCCGCACTGCGCCACGTCGCGCTCCAGCCAGGCCTCCTGCATCGGGTGCAGCTCGCGGCCGACGGTGGCGGGCAGCCCCTCGATCGTCGTCACCTCGTCGTCCGGGCCGACCTGCGACACCGGCACCGAACACGGGTTGAACGCCTTGCCGTTGATGTGCGACGTACAGGCCTGGCAGACGCCGATCCCGCAGCCGTACTTGGGTCCGGTGACACCGAGCAGATCCCGTAGGACCCACAGCAGCCGCACGTCGTCCTCGGCCTCGACGGTTATCCGCTCGCCGTTCAGCGTGAAAGTGTGACGCGGCATCGGGGAATCAGGTCTCCTCGGTAGTCGGGGAAGCGGGGAAGCGGGGGTTCAGGAGAATGCGGGGTCCGGATCAGTACGCCCGGTCGAGCCCGTCCGTCGGTGACTGCGGCGTCGACGGCTCGCGCGGCAGCGGCTCGAACGCGAGCTCCGCGTGGTTGATCGGGAAGCGCGTCGGCAGCGTGCCGGTCGCCCGCGCGTACGCGCACGCGACGGCCGCGAAGGCGGGCGCGACGCCCAACTCCCCGGCGCCCGACGGCTTTTCACCGGTGTTCGGCATCACGATCACCCGGAGTTCGGGCGGGGTGTTCCACTGCCGCGTATAGAAGTAGTTGTCCCAACTGCCCTCCAGCGGAAGGCCGTCCTCGATGTGCAGGCTGGAGGTGAGGGCCATGGCGAGGCCGTCGTTGAAGCAGCCCATCATCTGCGCGCCGAGGCCCCGCGGGTTGATCGCGAACCCGGCGTCCACCACGATCAGTGCCTTGGTGACCCGCGGCCCCGTCACCCCGTCCTTGACCTCCCGGCCGACGGTCTCCGGCCGGCAGTCGATCTCGACGAGGATCGCCACGGCGCCCCGGTACTCGGTGTGCAGGGCGATTCCCTGCGCCACCCCGTCGGGCAGCGACCGCCCCCACTCGCCCTCCTCGGCCGCCTTGTCGAGGACGGCGTGCAGCCGCTCGTCCTTGAGGAACGAGCGCCGGAATTCCACCGGGTCCCGGTCCATCTTCCGAGCCAGCTGGTCGACCATCAGCTCGCGCGCGCACGCCACGTTCGGCGAGTAGATGTTGCGCATGCTGCCCGTCGCGAACTTCAGTGGCACCTCGCTGAGCAGCTGCGTGGTGACACCGAAGTCGTACGGGGTGGTCTGCGTGAGCGTGAAGATGGTCTCGGCGAAGGTGAGATTGCCGGCCACGGGCAGCTTCGCGGCCGTCGACGTGATCATCTCGCCGAGCCCGTGCCCGAAGTCGGTCTGCGAACTGGCGTGCCGCTGCTCGTAGCTGAGGACTTCCTTGCCGGTGTACGTGGCGCGAACACGTGAGACGGACATCGGGTGGGCGCGGCCGTGCCGGAAGCTGTCGGTGCGCGACCAGGACAGCTTGACCGGCTTGCCCATCTTCTGCGAGATCTCCGCCGCCTCGGCCGCGACATCGTGGAACAGATGCCGGCCGAACGAGCCGCCGCCCTCCACCACATGCACCGTCACCGCGCTCTGCGGCAGGCCGAGCCGCTCCGCGATGTCGCGCTGGGCCACGATCGGCACCTTCAGGCTCGACCAGATCTCGGCCCGGCCCTCGCGCACGTCGGCGATGGCGTTGTCCGGTTCCAGCGGGCTGTTGCTGGCGAAGGCGAAGGTGAACTCGGCGTCCAGCTTCTTCGTCAGGACCGGTGGCACGATCATCGGGGGAGTGGCCGCCTTGAGCTTGCGCTCCACCGAGTCGTCGGACTCGCCGTCCACGTCGCCCGGACCCCAGTCGACGTCCAACTCCCGTAGCGCGTCGATGCATTGGCCGAATGTCTCGCCGCGCACCGCGACCCCGTGCTTCAGCTCCGCGACATCCGTGATGCCGGGCATCCGCCGCACGGTGTCCGCGTTGCGCACCGTCCGCACGGTCCCGCCGAGCGTCGGCGGCCTGCGCACCATGGCGGGCTTGGCATCGGGCACCTCGTGGTCCATGCCGAACTTCTTGCGCCCGGTGACGGCCTCCAGCGCGTCGATACGGTTCTGCGGCGTGCCGAGCACCTTGAACTCGGACCGCTCCTTCAGCGGCGCCGCCGCCACCCGCAACGACTGCCCGCTCGCCGCGGCCTTCGCGAGGGAACCGTACGCGGCGCGCTTCGCCGAGGAACCGGAGCCGTACGAGACGAGGCCCTCGTGCGTGGTGAGTTCCGAGGCCGCGACGCCCCACTGCCGCGCCGCCGTCGCGATGAGCTGCTGCCGGGCGAGGGCGGCAGCGGTGCGCACGGGGCGGTAGATGCTGCGCATCGAGTTGGAGCCGCCGGTGAGCTGGTTCATCAGCAACTCGGGGCGGGCGTCGGCCAGGGAGACCCGCACGGCGTCGAGCGGCAGGTCCAACTCCTCCGCGATCATCATCGCCACCGCGGTGGTCATGCCCTGCCCGACCTCGGCCCGCGGGACCGCGAACGAGGCGGTGCCGTCCTCGTGCACGCGCACGGTGATCAGGCCCGAGGCCGGGGCCGCCGCGAGATTCTGCATGTCACCGAGGTCGAAGAGCTCCTCCGGCTGCGGCGGCGAGGGCACCGCGGCCTCGGCCTCGGCCGGGTCCGCGGCGTCCAGGGCGAACCGGGCGCCCACGGCGAGCGTCGGCGCGGCCAGTAGATAGGCGAGCACTCTGCGCCGTCCCGGTGCGGACGGCGTCGACGGTTCGTCGTGCTGAGGTGAGCGACTCTGCTCGGCCATGTGGCGGTCCTCCGGAACGCGGGCGGGCGCTGGGGCCTGTCGTGTGGATCGGGCCGGGCTCGCGGGGTCCGGCCTGTTCCACACCACAGGCGCTCGGGCGGGATCGGCCCGGCGCCACCGCGGAGCCTGGCACGCCGCCCGCGCCACCGACATGGGCACGGCACGTTCCTCGCCGCTGATCCACAGGACCGTCACACTTGCCGCGCCTGACGCTCAGGAGCCGTCGGCCCCCGTCGCCTCCTCGGCGATCCGGTCGAACTGGGCGCCCATCGCCTCGGCCAGCGCCTGCGCGGCGGACAGCGGACGCACCATCACCATGAAGTCGTCGATCAGGCCGTCCTCGTCGAAGTGCAGGAAGTCGGCACCGGTGATCTTCCGGTCGCCGACCCGCGCCTCGAAGACGAGCACGTGATCCCGCCCGTCGGCGTCGCCGATCTCCCGCACGTAGCGGAAGTCCTCGAAGACACGGGTGACGCCGCGCAGGATCGCCGCGGTGATCGCCTTGCCGGGGTAGGGCTTGAACACGACCGGGCTGGTGAAGACCACGTCCTCGGCCAGCATGGCCTCGACCGCGTCGAGATCGTCCTTCTCCACGGCTGCACGGAAGGGATGCATGGGTGCCACCTCGGTTCCTCGCCCACAGCTTCATAGGCAATAAGTTGAATAGGTGCGGGTGACAGTAATCGCATCGCTGTATGGTGTCCACATGTCGCTCAAGTACGCCGTCCTGTCCGCGCTCCTTGAGGGCGAGGCCTCCGGGTACGACCTGGCGAAGATCTTCGACGTCTCGGTGTCGAACTTCTGGGCGGCGACGCCCCAGCAGCTCTACCGGGAGCTGGACCGGCTGACCGCCGACGGGCTGATCGACGCGCGGGTGGTGGCGCAGGAGCGCAGGCCGAACAAGCGGATGTTCACGCTGTCCGTGGCCGGCCGCGCCGACCTGGCCGCGTTCACGCAGCGGCAGCCCAAACCGCTCGCGCTGCGCGACGAACTCATGGTGAAGGTGCAGGCCGTCGACGTCGGCGAGGGCGACGCCGTCCGCGCGCACATCGAGGAACGCATGGACTGGGCGCGCGGCAAACTCGCCCGCTACGAGCGGGTGCGGCGGCATCTGCTCGGCGAGCTGGGCGAGGAGGACTTCCTCGCCGACGGGGAGCGCGTCGGACCGTATCTGACGCTGCTGCGCGGCATCTCCTTCGAGGAGGAGAACCTGCGCTGGGGGCGACGCGTCCTGGAGATCCTGGAGCGGCGCGCCGCCCGCGCGGCTCAGCCCTCGGGTTCGGGTTCGGGCCCGCCGGGAGCCTCGGGCTCCCTGAGCTGAAGCCCGTTCTCCCAGATCTTGTTGAGCGTCGTCACCAGCTTCTCGTACGGAATGCGCTGGCCGAGGACGAACACCAGGTACGCCATGCGGCTCACCATGACGGACAGGGCGTGCGCCGTCACCAGCGGGTCGAGGCCCGGGTCGGCCGCGCCCGCGTCCTGGAGGGAGCGGATCAGCTTGGCGTTGCGGCGCGCGAACGCGTTGCCCCGCTCGATGCGCAGCTGCTTGAACGTCTCGTCGACCTGGGCGACCTGCTCGAAGAGCGCCATGAGGCGGGCGTTCTTCTTGTAGGCGCGCAGGTACTCGCGGTTCGACGCGTCGATCATCTCGCGCGGATCCGTGATGCCGGTGCGCTCGCGCAGATGCGGGTGGAGCATCTCCTCCTGCACCTGCGCGACGAGCGCCTGGAAGACCTCTTCCTTGCTGTTGAAGTACGTGTAGAACGAGCCGGACGCGACATGCGCGGCCTTGGAGATGTCCGTGATCCGGGCGTCGAGATACCCGTCGCGCTCGAACACCTCACGGGCGGCGACGACCAGCGCGTTGCGCGTGCGGACGCCGCGGGCGCTGCGCGGTGTGATGGGTTGCTTCTGTCCGCCGTCTGCGGCCGGGGCCTGGGCAGCCAACGCGGGTCCCTTCGTTCGTGTTTCCACTGGTGGACGGGCATCTCTCAAGGGGTGTGCACCCACCGGTGGCTGCGGATCGTATCAGCCGACACCCGCGAGAAACTCCAGGAGAGCGGCGCTGACCGCGCCGGCCCGCTCCTGCTGGATCCAGTGCCCCGCCCCGTCGAGCACGACGCGCCCGCGCAGATCGGTCAGCACCTCCTCAAGACGGTCGGCGGGCATGAACCGGCCCACCGGGTCCGCGGACCCGGTGACGAACAGCGAGGGGCAGTCGACGGTGCGCCCGGCGAGGTGCTCCGTCAGCTCCCAGGTACGATCCAGGTTCCGGTAGTAGTTGAGGCCGCCGGTGAACCCGGTGCGCTCGAACTCCTCGACGTAGTAGGCGAGTTCCTCCTCGCTCAGCCACGGCGCCGGCGGGAAGTTCTCGTCCGGGCGCCCGGCCCACTCGGCCGACCAGATCTCCCGCGTCACCAGCGTCCTGCGCACGTTCTGCGCGAGGGCACGGTCGGCGACGCCCGGCTCCTGGAACCACACCATGTAGAAGGCGTCGCCGAGTCGCCGCTGCATCACGGGCAGGGGCGCCACGGGGGAGCGCGGCGCCACCGGCACACTCATCCCCACCACACCCCGCACCCGCTCCGGGTGCGCGAGCGCCATCTGCCACACCACCTGCGCACCCCAGTCGTGCCCCACGAACACCGCGTCGTCCGCGCCCACGGCATCGAGCAGCCCGACGAGGTCCGCACAGACGGTCAGCGTGTCGTACGCGTCGACCTCCTCGGGCCGCGAACTCCCGCCGAACCCGCGCATGTCCGGGGCGAGCACCCGGTACCCCGCCGCGCCGAGCGCCAGCACCTGGTGACGCCAGGAGAAGGCCAGCTCCGGAAAGCCGTGGCAGAGCACCACCAGCGGCTTGTCGTGCTGGTCGGCATCCGCAGGGCCGTGCTCGAAGACGCGCAGCGAGATCCCGTTCACATCGACCTGCCGCGCACTCACGCGCTTCCACTCGGTCACGGTTGCGGGGGTACTCATATGGGCAACTCCTCGATCTCGACACCCGGTGACAACTTGAACAGTCCCTGTTCAAGGGCGTGTTCAAGGTATTGAAGTTGACGTTGGGTTCAAATATACAGGGGGCGGCCGCAGGGCCGCAGCGGTCGTGACATGTTTGGACGACGGAGGAGCCCCGCACGTGAATCCGCCCACCGCACAGCCCCGAAAAGGCGCCGAACAGGCAGCCGCCGAGACACCTCCGACGCGCGCCTCGGGCAAGCTACTTGCCGCGGGACTCATCGGCAGTTCCATCGAGTGGTACGACTTCTTTCTCTACGGGACGGCCGCCGCGCTGGTCTTCCCGCACGTCTTCTTCCCCGACTCGTCGGCACTGACCGGCACCCTGCTGTCGTTCAGCACCTTCTGGGCGGGCTTCCTCGCCCGGCCGATCGGCGGCGTCGTCGCGGGACACCTCGGCGACCGGCACGGCCGCAAGGCGATGGTCGTCCTCTCCATGGCGCTGATGGGCGCCTGCACCTTCCTGATCGGCTGCCTGCCGGGCGCCGGGGTCCTCGGCGCCGCCGCGCCGCTGCTCCTCGTACTGCTGCGCTTCCTGCAGGGCCTCGCCTGCGGCGCCCAGTGGGGTGGCATCGCGCTGCTGCTCACCGAGTCCGCTTCACCCAAACGCAAGGGGTACGCGGGCACCTTCGGGCAGATGGGTGTCTCGCTCGGTGTGTTCCTCGGCAACGGGGTCTTCCTGCTGGCGAGCGCGGTCACCTCGGACGAGGCGTTCATGAGCTGGGGCTGGCGCATCCCGTTCCTGGTGAGCGCCGTGCTGCTGCCCGTCGTGATGTACGTGCAGAACAAGGTCGAGGACTCGCCCGAGTTCCGGCAGATGTCCGAGCAGGCCGCCGCGAAGAGCGACAAGGAGAAGGTGGCGCGGGCGCCCGTCGTCGAGGTGATCCGCAGCAAGTGGCGCACCGTGCTGCTCGCGGCCGGGCTCCTCGCCGGCACCAACTGCCTCTTCTACATCAGCATCGCGGGCGTCATCAGCTACGCGGCCGAGCACCTCGGCCTCGACAAGGACGACATCCTCCTGGTTGCGATGCCGGTGACCGCGGTCGGCGCCCTGTTCGTGCTGTGGGCGGGATGGCTGTCCGACCGGGTCGGGCGGCGCCCCGCCGTGCTCGTCGGGGCGGCCATCATCGTGCTGTGGGCGTTCCCCTACTTCTGGCTGGTCAACACCGGTTCGCTGCTGTGGCTCGGCGTCGCCGTCCTGATCGGCGGATTCGGCCAGTCCCTCACGTACGGGCCGCTCGCCGCCTACATCGGCGAACTCTTCGAGCCGCGCGTGCGCTACTCCGGCGCCTCGCTCGCCTACCAGATCGCCGCCCTGACCATCAGCGGCGGCACCCCGCTCATCATGACCGCGATCATCGGTGGCACCGGCGGCACCAGCTGGGTGTCCGTGTTCATCGCGGTGATGGGCCTGCTCACCTTCGGCTGCGCCTGGGTGCTGCGCGAGACCAACCCGCGCGAGGTGCGCGAGGACCCGACAGCGGTGCCGGGCGCCGTGGAAGGAGTGCGATCGTGACGACGACCGACCAGGACCTGGTGTACGCCGAGCGGCGCGGCGCCGTGACCGTGGTGACACTCAACCGCCCCGACCGGCTCAACGCCTGGACCAACGAGCTGGAGGACCGCTACTTCGCGCTCCTCGACGAGGCGGAGGCCGACCCCGAGGTGCGCGCGGTCGTCGTGACCGGGGCCGGCCGCGGGTTCTGCGCGGGCGCCGACATGGCCGAGCTGGAGCGGATCGGCTCCGCCGACGCGGCGAGCGAGGAACGGCCGAAGAGGGAGCGGCCCCGCTGGTTCCCGCTGAGCCTGCGCAAGCCGCTGATCGGCGCGATCAACGGGGCGGCGGCGGGCCTCGGCCTCGTCGAGGCGCTGTACTGCGACATCCGGTTCAGTACGCCGGACGCCAAGTTCACCACGTCGTTCGCGCGGCGCGGGCTCATCGCCGAGTACGGGATCGCGTGGCTGCTGCCCCGCGTCGTCGGGCCCGCGCGCGCGGCGGACCTGCTGTTCTCGGGGCGGGTGGTGCGCGGCACTGAGGCGTACGAGATGGGGCTCGTCAACCGGGTCGTCGAGCGGGACCAGCTGCTCGACGAGGCGGTCGCCTACGCCACGGAGCTGGCGACCTGGTCGTCGCCGACGTCGATGAGCGTGATGAAGCAGCAGCTCAGCGAGGCGTTCGAGACGGATTTCGAGGGGGCGGCGCGGAGGGCGGAGGTCCTCATGGAGGAGTCGTTCGGGCGGGCCGATGCGGCGGAGGGTGTGCGGAGTTATTTGGAGGGGCGGGAGCCGGGGTTTCGGCCGTTGGGGCCGTTGGGGTCGGCCTGAGTGTTGTTGCGGATACCCGGCGCGCGGTCTCGGGGCTCTGCCCCGGACCCCGCTGCTCAATCGCCGCAGGGGCTCAAAAGGAAAGGTCTCGCATGCCCAACGCCTCCGCATCCATCTGGACCCATGCCGCCTCCGCCCCGGACCGGATCGCGTTGCGCGGTTCGACGTCGGTCAGCTGGACGTACGGGCAGCTAAGTGAACGCGCGTGCGCCGTACGGGAGTTGCTCGACACGCACACCGTTCGGCCCGGTGACCGGGTGCTGCTCGTCGCGCCGTCCGTGCCCGAGTTCGCCATGGCGTACTACGGGATCCTCGCCGCAGGTGTCATCGCGGTCACCGCCAACACCATGGCCACCGAGCGCGAGTTGACGTACATGGCGCGGGACGCGGACGTGCGGCTCGTCCTGGCGTGGAGCGCGCTCGCCCCGGCGGCTCGCCGCACGGCCGACGAACTCGGCGTGCCGTTCCGGGAGTTGAGGGAAGGACTGGACGGCATCGCCCCCGCCTCCGCCGCCCCCGAGCCGCTCCCCGCCGACGCCCACGACACCGCGGCGATCCTCTACACCTCCGGCACCACGGGCAAGCCCAAGGGCGCCCAGCTCACCCACGGCAATCTCGCATCGTGCGCCGCCATCTTCTGTGACATCCACGCCATCGGCCCCGACGATCGCGCCGTCACCGGGCTCCCGCTCTTCCATGTGTTCGGGCAGGCCTGCGTGATGGGTACCACGATGCGTGCGGGTGGCTCGCTCACCCTGCTCGAACGGTTCGACGCCGGTGCCATGACGGCGCTCATCCGGCGCGACCGACCCACCTTCATCGCGGGTGTGCCGACCATGTGGAACGCCATGCTGCGGGCAGCCGACGACGCGGGAGCCGACTTCTCGGGCCTGCGGCTCGCCTCCTCCGGCGGGGCCTCCCTGCCCGTCGAGGTCATGCGGGCCTTCGAGGAGCGGTTCGGGTGCACCATCGTCGAGGGATACGGCCTCACCGAGACCACCGGCGCCGGCACCTGCCATCTCGCGGATGAACCGGCCAAACCGGGGACCGTGGGCCGGGCGCTGCCGAGCTGCGCGGTCGCCGTGCGCGACGACGAGGGCGCGGAGCTGCCGCCGGGGGAGGTGGGTGAGGTGCACATCAAGGGCCCCGTCGTGATGAAGGGGTACTGGAACCGGCCCGACGCGACGGGGGAGGCCCTCGACGCCGACGGCTGGCTGCGCACCGGTGACCTCGGCTCCCTGGACGCCGAAGGTGATCTGCGCATCGTCGACCGCAAGAAGGACCTCGTCATCCGCGGCGGCTACAACGTGTATCCGCGCGAGGTCGAGGAGGTGCTGTACGAGCACCCCGACATCGTCGAGGCCGCCGTCATCGGGGTGCCCGACCCGCACTACGGCGAGGAGGTCGCGGCCGTCGTCGCCCTGCGCCCCGGCGCCGCGCTCGACATACAGGCGCTGCGGGCCTGGGCCAAGGAGCGGCTGTCCGCCTACAAGGTGCCCCATCTGCTCGCCGTGGTCGACGAGTTGCCGAAGGGGGCCACCGGCAAGATCCTCAAGCGCGGCATCGACCCGTCCGTCGTCTCGGGACTCTCTAGAACTTGACGTCGGATTCAAGTACGGTGAGTGCCACGCACCGGGTGGGACGAAGGAAGCGAAGGAGCGGACAGCGGGATGTTGATCAACGACAAGGTCGCGATCGTGACAGGAGCCGCCGGAGGCATCGGCGCCGCCGTCGCCCAGCGCCTCCTGGAAGCCGGCGCCCGAGGTGTGCTGCTCACGGACCTCGACGCGGCGCGCCTGGACGCGACCGTGCAGCGGCTCGCCGAGAGCCACGAGGGGCGCGTCGCGGGCCTGGCCGGGGACGCGGGGGACACCGAGCACCTGCGCGGCCTCATCGCGGCCGCGGAGGAGGGCTTCGGACCCGTCGACCTGTACTTCGCCAACGCCGGGATCAGTGGCGGCGCCGGGCTCGACGCCACCGAGGAGGAGTGGGAGCGCGCGCTCGACATCAACGTGATGGCACATGTGCGCGCCGCGAAGCTCCTCGTACCGGGCTGGGTGGAGCGCGGCGAGGGCTACTTCTTCTCCACCGCGTCGGCCGCGGGCCTGCTCACGCAGATCGGCTCGGCGACGTACGCCGTCAGCAAGCACGCCGCCGTCGCCTTCTCCGAGTGGCTCTCGGTCACGTACGGGGACGAGGGTGTGCGCGTGAGCTGCCTGTGCCCGCAGGGCGTCGAGACGGAGCTGCTCATGGCGGGCACCCGCTCCTCCGACCCCACCGAGCAGGCCGCGGCCCGCGCCGTGCTGGACGCCGGAAACCTGCTCAAGCCGCTCGACGTCGCCGACGAGGTGCTGGCCGCCGTCGGCGACGAGCGCTTCCTCGTGCTGCCGCACCCGCAGGTGCTCGACTTCTTCCGCCACAAGGGCAGCGATTACGACCGGTGGCTGCGCGGCATGCGCCGCTACCAGAAGTCCGTGCGATGACCGCGCGCAGCGCCGTCCTCTTCGACTTCGGCGGCGTCCTCACCACGAGCCTCGTCGACGCCTTCGAGGACCTGGGCCGTGAACTCACCGGCGACCCGGACCTGTTGAGGCGGCTGCTGACGCACGACAAGGAGAGCAGCGCGCTGCTCGTCGAGCACGAGAAGGGGCTCATCGGGCAGCGCGCGTTCGAGGAGGGCTTCGCGGCACGCCTGCGCGCCCACGGCGCCGACGTCGAGGCGGCAGGACTTGTCACCCGCATGATGGCGGGCCTGCGCCCCGACCCGGACACGGTCGCACTCGTCGCGAAGGTTCGCGCCGAAGGACACCCCGTCGGCCTGCTCTCCAACTCGCTCGGCGACGACTGCTACGCGGGCTTCGACCTGCCCGCGCTGTTCGACGCCGTCACCATCTCCGGCGAGATCGGCGTCCGCAAACCCTCGCGGCGCGCCTACGCCATCGCCTGCGAACGCCTCGGCGTCGCCCCCGAACAGACCGTCATGGTCGACGACCTGGAACAGAACATCACGTCCGCGGCCCGCATCGGCATCGCCGGGGTCGTGCACCGCGACGCCGCCACGACCGCCGCCGAACTCGACCGCTTGCTGGGCGCGTCGAGCCGCGTGTGACACCGTACGTAATGACTTGGGAGGAACCACTCGTGTACGAACAGTCCGCCAGGGGCAAGGAGTACCAGGACAAGCTGCTCGCCTTCATGGACGAGCACATCTACCCCGCGGAGGCGGTCTACGCCGCGCAGATGGCCGAGTCCGGCGACCCGCACTTCCACCCGCCGGTCATCGAGGAGCTGAAGACCGAGGCGCAGAAGCGCGGCCTGTGGAACCTGTTCAGCCCGCACCCCGAGTGGGGCCCCGGTCTCACCAACCTCGAGTACGCGCCGCTCGCCGAGATCATGGGCCGCAGCGCGGGCCTGGCACCCGAGGCCACCAACTGCAACGCGCCGGACACCGGCAACATGGAGGTCCTCACCCTCTTCGGTACCGAGGAGCACAAGGAGAAGTGGCTCAAGCCGCTGCTCAACGGTGAGATCGCCTCCGCGTTCGCCATGACCGAGCCCGCGGTGGCCAGTTCGGACGCCAGCAACATCCAGATGCGGATGGAGCGCGACGGCGACGACTACGTGCTCAACGGCCGCAAGTGGTGGACGTCCAACGCCCTGCACCCCAACTGCAAGGTCCTCATCGTCATGGGCAAGACGGACCCCGACGGGCCCGCCTTCCGCCAGCAGTCGATGATGGTCGTGCCGATCGACGCCCCCGGTGTCACGATCGTGCGCGGACTGCCCGTCTTCGGCTACCAGGACCGCGAGGGCCACGCCGAGGTCCTCTTCGAGAACGTCCGGGTCCCGGCCACCGCTCTGCTCTCCGGCGAGGGCGACGGCTTCCTGATCAGCCAGGCCCGCCTCGGCCCCGGCCGCATCCACCACTGCATGCGTGCCATCGGCATGGCCGAGCGCGCCCTCGACCTGATGATCGACCGGGCGCAGGCCCGTACGACCTTCGGCTCCCCGGTCGCCGACCGCGGCAACATCCAGGACTGGATCGCCGAGGCCCGCATCGAGATCGACATGGCGCGCCTGCTCACCCTCAAGGCCGCCCACCTGATGGACACCGTCGGCAACAAGGAGGCGCGCACCGAGATCGCCGCGATCAAGGTCGCCGCGCCGAACGTCGCCCTCAAGATCGTCGACCGCGCCATCCAGGTGCACGGCGGCGGTGGCGTCTCCGACGACTTCCCGCTCGCCAGCATGTACGCGCACCTGCGCACCCTGCGCCTGGCCGACGGCCCCGACGAGGTGCACAAGCGGACGATCGCCCGGCGCGAGCTGCGCCGCCGGCAGAAGGAACGGGGTGAGAAGTGACCTCTTCGGAGGCCTCTCTGCACGGACGGGTCGCGCTCGTCACCGGCGCGTCGCGAGGCATCGGCCTCGCGGCGGCCGGCGCCCTGCGCGACCGCGGCGCCCGCGTCGTGGTCACGTCCCGTGACGAGGAACGCGCCAAGGAAGCGGCGCGCCAACTCGGCGACAACGTCGAGGGGTTCGGGGCGCACGCCACCGACGAGGACGCGGCGCGCGCCTGCGTCGAGCACGTCGTGGAGTCGTACGGCCGCCTCGACATCCTCGTCAACAACGCCGGTACGAACCCGGCGTACGGGCCGATCATCGACCAGGGGCACGCGCGCTTCGCCAAGACCATGGACGTCAACCTGTGGGCGCCGATCCTGTGGACGTCGCTCGCGGTCAAGGCGTGGATGGGCGAACACGGTGGCGCCATCATCAACACGGCCTCGATCGGGGGGCTTTCGGTCGCCAAGGACGTCGGGATCTACCACGTCTCGAAGGCCGCCCTGATCCACCTCACCAAGCACCTCGCCCTCGAACTCGGGCCGAAGGTGCGGGTGAACGCCATCGCGCCCGGCGTCGTCCGCACCCGCCTCGCCGAAGCGCTCTGGCAGGAGAACGAGGAGGCGATCACGGGCGCGACTCCGCTCGGCCGGATCGGTGAACCCGAGGACATCGGCGAGGCCGTCGCCTTCCTCGCCGGCGAGGGCGCCCGCTGGATCACCGGCGAGACCCTCGTCGTCGACGGCGGCCAACTCGTCGGCTCGGGGCCGCTGTAACGGCGTGGTGGATGGGGGTGGTCCTCCAGGTGAAGCGTGCGTCAGGATGGAGGCATGACCGCGGCACAGCGCGCCATGACCGAGCTCGGAACATGGCCGAACCTGGTAAGTGGCCCGTCCCAGTGCTTGGTTGGGCACGCCTTTCGCGCGGCGGGCCACGACCTTGTGCACTTCCACGCCGATGACTGCGCCGATCTGTACCTGACGTCGTCGGTCGTGCAGCGCCTGCTGCCCCAACTGCGACACAACAGTGCCATCAGGGTGCAACCGGGGGCCTCCTGGATTACCGTGCTTCTCGAATGCGACACGGATGTGCAGCTGCTGCTGAGCCTGGTGAGCGTCGCCCTGAAGGAACACGACGCGCACGCCTGCCCCTCACCTCCGTGTGACTGGGAGCGCGGCTAGCGGTTCACGGAGAGAGGCGAGCATCCGATGCGCAAGATCGTTTTCATGATGGGCATGTCCCTCGACGGCCATATGCAGGGCCCCGACCGCGAGATCGGCTGGCACCGGGTCGACGAGGAACTGCACCAGCACATGAACGATGTGAGCCGCACCTTCGGCGGCTTCCTCAGCGGACGCGTCACGCACGAGCTCATGGCCGCGCACTGGCCGACGGTGCACAAGGACCCCGAGGCCTCCCCGACCATGGCCGAGTTCGCGGGCATCTGGTGCGAGATGCCGAAGATCGTGTTCTCCCGGACGCTCCAGCCGGGTCCCGCACAGTGGCACACCACCGTGATGAACGAGGTGGTGCCCGAGGCGATCCGCGCCCTCAAGGAACAGCCCGGCGGCGACCTGGTCATCGAGGGGGCGAACATGGCGACGACGTTCCTGGAGCACGACCTCGTGGACGAGTTCCGGGTCTACGTCCATCCGGTCCTGATCGGCGCGGGCACCCCGATCTTCCACCGCGGCGAGACCTTCACGGAGCGCCCGCTGCGCCTCGCGGAGACGCACACGTTCGGGAACGGGGTCGTCCTGCTGCGGCACGAGCGGGACCGGGGCTGAGTCCGGCCGATATCGCCGTGGGCGAAGTGCGGGGCGCGGCCGTCGCGCGCGCTCGTACGGTGGGCCGATGAGCATCCAGGAGAGCCGCCGACCCCGCCCTCGCCCCCGTCCCGCTCCGGCCCCGGAGCCCCTGTTGCGCCATGTCGTCGGCGGGGTGCTGCGGCGGCGCAGGCGGGCACAGGGGCGGACGCTGCAGGAGGTGGCGGACGTCGCCGGGATGTCGATGCCCTACCTGTCGGAGATCGAGCGCGGCCGCAAGGAGGCGTCGTCGGAGATGCTGGCCGCCGTGGCCGGGGCGCTCGGTCTGGGGCTCGTCGACGTACTCGTCCTCGCGCAGGGGGAGTTGGCGAAGGCGGTCCGCCCGGTGCGCCTGGTGTCTTCCACCGGTGTGACCACGTCCGGCCAGGGCGCGCGGGGCACGGTCTGTCTCGCCGCCTGAGCCGGGCTCAGCCCTCTTCGAGGTGGCGCTGGAGCACAGGGACGTGGCTGTGCTCGATGTCCTTCACCGACGTCACGAGCGTCACCCGGCCGTGCCCGGCCAGTTCGCGCACGCGGTCCACGAGTTCGGCGCGCTCCGGTTCGGCCAGCTCCGCCGCGTAGCGCTCGGCGAACGTGTCGTACCGGTCCTCCTTGTCCTCGTGGTACCAGGAGCGCAGCTCCTTCGACGGCGCGATGTCCTTGAGCCACTCGTCGACGTCGGCGCGCTCCTTCGAGATGCCGCGCGGCCAGAGCCGGTCGACCAGCAGGCGGGTGCCGTCGGCCGGGGCGGCCGGGTCGTAGACCCGGCGGACGGCGAAGGGGCCGGAGCCCTGATGTGCGGTCATGCAGCCATTGTGCTGCTCTCCTCCGCTTCGCGTCCCGGGCGGGATAGCTCCCGGCGTCAGCCGTTCGGCCCACGCGCGATGGCGGAGCCCGGTGTTCCGTAGCGAAAGTCGAGCATGACCCAAGCACCGTACGACCCGCAGACTCCCCACCGGACGCCCGACGGCGACACCCCGCAGGGGCAGGGGCCGCTCGGCAGACTCGCCCAATCCGCCTGGCAGGCCGTGCTGCTCATGGGCGTCGCCTCGGTGATCCTCGGCGTGCTCGTCCTGGCCTGGCCGGGCGCATCGCTGCGCGTGGCGGGCATCCTGTTCGGCGTGTACCTGCTGGTGAGCGGCATCTTCCAGCTCGTCGCCGCGTTCGGTACGCACGCGACGGCCGGGATGCGTGTCATCGGCTTCATCAGCGGCGCCCTCTCGGTGCTGCTCGGTCTGTTCTGTTTCCGCGACGCGATGGAGTCGACGCTGCTGCTCGCCCTGTGGATCGGCATCGGCTGGCTGTTCCGCGGCATCACGCAGACCGTCGCCGCGGCCTCCGACCCCGCGATGCCCACCCGCGGCTGGCAGATCTTCCTCGGCGTCGTCACCGCGCTCGCCGGTGTCGTCCTGATCGTGTCGCCGTTCTCGACCCTGGCGGTGCTCACGCTGGTCACCGGCATCTGGCTGATCGTGGTCGGCGTCGTGGAGATCGGCACGTCGTTCGCGGTACGCAAGCGGGCGAAGGACATCCCGGCCGGGGTGTGACCGCAACGGCCGACACACCCCGCACATGTCGAGGGCCCCGCTGAAGCAGCGGGGCCCTCGACATGTGCGGGGTGGGGGAGTTCGCCTCAAGGGCTCAGGGCTCAGGGCTCAGGGCTCAGGGCTCAGGGGCTCAGGGCTCAAGGGCTCGGGACGGCGGGCGCGTCAGACGCCCACGGCCTCCTCCATCTCCTCCTCCTGGTCCTGGTCGTGCACGGCCTCCCGCTTGTGCTTGTGCGCGGGGGCCGGCTCCACGGCGGCCGGGGTGCCGCGCCGGCGCTCGGCGAGGCCCGCCACCGTGATCATGGCGGCGCCCACGAGCAGCCAGGCCACGAGCGTCCAGAGGTTGCGGGCCAGATCGTGCTGGCCGAAGTAGAGGAGGCTGCGGGCGCCTTCCACGTACCCCGCGCCGTTCCAGAAGCTGTGCAGGCCCGCGAAGAAGCCGTTCTGCAGCTCGGGCCGGAAGATCCCGCCGGAGCTGGTGAAGTTCAGCATCACGAACAGCACCATCACGCCGAGCGTCGTCCACTTCTTCAGGAACGTGTGCAGTCCTACGCCGATCAGCAGGACGCCCGCCGAGTACAGCCACGTCATGCCCCACAGGCCCCACAGGTGGGTGTGCGCGAGGTGGAAGACCGGTCCCGCGAACGCCGCGCCGATCAGGCTGACCACGCCGGACGCGCCGACGACGAGCAGGGCGCGGGTGCGCATCCGCAGCGCGGCGCCCGCACCGCCGATCACCGCGACCGAGGCGTACGAGCCGATGCTGACCGCCACGAGCAGGAAGAACAGGCCCTGGCCCGTCGGGTCGTTGTCCACCGTCGGCGTCACGTCGGTCACCTTCAGCGGCGCGCCCTGTTCGGCGGCGACCGGCGTGAAGATCTTCTGGACCACGGAGACGGTGGTGTCCGAACCGGCGGACGCCACGATCAGCTCGGGCGCCTTGGCGTCGAGTACGTAGGCGCCGTCGATGTCCCGCGTCTCCAGCTGGTCCACGGCGGTGGAGCGGGAGGTGAGTGTGCGGACGTCGAGCGCGTCACCCGCCTTGTCCTTGACCGTCTGCGCGAAGACCTTCGCCTCCGGGCCCGAGCCGACGACGGCGATCGGCAGATGGTGCGGCTCGGGCGACGCGAAGGCGCCGAGATAGGCGAGGCCCATGCCGACGCACATCAGGAGCGGGGTGAGCAGATGCGTCAGCACGTGACGCAGCGCGGGTTCGCGCGTGCCGCTCATGAGCAGGACCTCCACGGATCGATACAGTTGGCTTTTACAACTCTTGGTGCAGTTGTACTCTACAACCGTGAAGAGGGTCGGAAGTCCCTGAGCGGGTGTGACCATGGCCACCTGCCGGTGAAGCGGCAGGTCAGGCGGGGCGTGACAAGGGGCGGCCCGCGGCGGCGTGCGCCGGTGGCGCGGACTGACCGTCGCCGCCGTTCTCGTACGTCCGAAGGCGCTCGCGCAGCGCGTGCATGCGCAGGCTCGTCTCGTACAGATAGCGGACCTTCGTCCGCATCACCCACGGCTCGATCGGCTTCGCCACGTAGTCGGCGACGCCGAGCTCGAAGGCCTTGGCGGCGAGCTTGGTGTCCTGGCCCGCGCCGGTGATCAGCATGATCGGGATGTCCTGCGTCTGTTCGAGGCGCGTCATGTAGTGCGCGACCTCGAAGCCGCCGACGTCGGGCATCAGCACGTCGAGCAGGACCAGGCCGATGCCGCCGCGCAGCACCGCCTTGAGCGCGTCGTCCCCGGTCTTGGCCCGGTCGATCGGATAGCCGAGCGGGGCCAGCGCGCTCTCCATCGCGAAAAGGGTGTCGTCCCGGTCGTCGACGACGAGGATCTTCGGCCGTGCAGCGGTGGGCATCGCCAAGCGCCTCCCCTCGTCGGCACCGACAGCATATGCCCGAATCAACGGGAGGGAAGGGTCCGCTCAGTCCTCTCCGCGCACCAGATTCCAGTCCGTGTCACGGTCGTTGGCGCCACCGGGGGACTCGTGTCCGTCGCGTCGCGCGGGCCTGTAGATGCGGACCCTGCCCTTGACCTCGCGCTTGGTCTCTGCGGGGTACGGAGCGCGCTCCTTTGTGTTCATGATCGGATCACTCTCCGACCGAAATCCGAGGGAAATCGGTCGAGTTCGGTTGTAGACGGTTTCGTAGACGCCACGTGCGAGGCGGTCCCGCGGGCCTTCCCGACGGCCGGCTCAGCCGGTCTTCGGCGCCGGGTGGCGGGCGCAGTGCGTCGCGAACGGATGCCCGGCCGGGTCGGAGTACAGGCGCATCTCGTTCGGGCCGCGCGCGCCACGGGTCTCCAGCGGGCGGGCGCCCAGGCCGATGAGATGGCGCTCCACCTCGTCGAGGTCCTCCTGGTCGACCAGGAAGTCGAGATGGGCCTGCTGCGAGTCGTCGGGGCGCGGCCAGCTGGGCGGGGCGGCGTTCAGATCGCGGCGGAAGGCCATCCGCATGCCCTGCTCGCCGACGACGTCGATGCGGTTGCTGCCGGGCAGCGTATTGATCTCGCCGCCCAGCAACGTCCGGTAGAACTCGGCCAGTTCCTCCGGCTCCGCGCAGTCCAGGACCAGCACTCCCGCCCGCACCAGGCTCATGTCTCCTCCTTTGTCGCACCCCCGTGGCGCGTCGGGGCGCCGAGTACCCCGGGCGGGCGGCGCCAACCGGGTCTCCCCCGTCCCTGACCGGTCACGGGGGCTTCCGGGCGTCGGCAAGCGCGGCCGCTGACGTATTTTGGGGTTCGACCTGAGAACGGTGGGGCCTTGCGGGCAGGGGGAGCGGCAGTGGAAGCGCGGGAAGCGCAGGAAGCGTCGGGGGAGCGGGACGACACGGCCGAGCGGCTGCGAGCCATCCGCGACGAGCTGTCGGAGCGCTTCTACGAACGCGCCGACGTCGTACGGACCTTGATGACGGCGCTGCTCGCCGGGCAGCATTCCCTGGTGCTCGGGCCGCCCGGCACGGCGAAGTCCGAGCTGGCCCGCGAGCTCACCGGCCGGGTCGAGGGGGCGGCGTACTGGGAGATCCTGCTGTCCAAGTTCACGGCTCCCACCCGGATGTTCGGGCCCATCGACGTCGCCGCCCTGGCCCGCGGCGAGTACCGGCAGGTCTACGACGGCCGGGCCACGACCGCGCACATCGCGTTCATCGACGAGATCTTCAAGTGCTCCACCGCCGCCCTCAACGAGACACTGGGCTACCTCAACGAGCGGATCTACCACCCCGAGAACGGCGGCGCGCCGATCCACTGCCCGCTGATCGGCGCCATCACGGCCAGCAACGAACTGCCCGAGGGCGAGGACACCGCCGCGATCTACGACCGGCTCCTCGTACGGATCGAGGTCGGCTACCTGGAGGACCCCTCGAACTTCGCCGCCCTCGTCCGCTCGGCCGTCGGCGGCCGTTCAAAGGCCCCCGCGCGGACCACGATCCACCTGGCCGACCTGCAGCGGGCCGTGGCCGAGACCGTCCCCGCCGTGGACGTCCCCGACACCATCGTCGACGCGGTGTGCACACTGCGGGCCGCGCTGCGCCGCAAGGAACTCGTCGCCTCCGACCGGCGCTGGCGGCAGGCGGTCGCACTGCTCCAGGCCTCCGCGTACCTCGACGGCAGGACCGAGGTCGCCGAGACCGATCTGTCGGTGCTCACCCACGTCCTGTGGGACTCGCCCGCCCAGCGCCCGACCGTCGAGCGGGAGGTGCTGCACCTGGTCAACCCCGATGCCAAGGAGGCGCTCGACCTGGCCGACACCATCGATGAGCTGGAGACCCAACTCGACTCCATGGCCGGGCAGTCCCGCGAGGCGCTGAGCGACTGGGTCATCAAGAAGGCACACCACCAGCTCGCCTCGGCGGGGCAGCGCCTGGAGAAGCTCCGCGAGGAGGCGGCGGGCGCGGGCCGCTCCACCGCCGCCATCGACCGGGTCACGGGGCGCCGGCGCGCCGTCCGCGCCCGGATCCTCACCGAGGCCCTCGGCGTGGACGCCGGCATGGTGCGGGACGAGCCCTGAACGGGGTCGTGGTCGCGGACCGGTTCGACCGGCTGACATGGCGCGACACGTATGAACAGGCCGCCGGAGTACGGGAGTTGGCGGCGGAGCTGGCCGCACGCCACGAGTGTGCTGAGGATCTGCTCACCGATGTGTTCCTGGCCGCGTACAAGCCGCGGGTGCGGGTGCGTGAGCGTGCGGAGATGGCGCCCTCACGGCTGGTCAACCATGAGTTCGTGAGCGCGCTCGTGGAGTCACCAGAGTTCGGCGAGGTACGCCGGGACACCGTCGGCGACCCGTACGCCGCCGCCATGGCCCTGCTGGCGCAGGGGTCCGCGCTGCGGGGGCTGCTGGAGCGGGAGGCGCGGGAGCGACCGGACGAGACACCTCGCCGTGACGGGCAGGACACCGACGCGGCGGCGCCCGGCGCCCCAGGCGCCCCCGGCATCCGCGCGGCAGCCCACAGCGCCGCCGCGCAGGCCTCCCGCGCCGTACGGCAGGAGGCGTCCTTGATGCGGGCCTGGGGTGTCGGACCCGGCGAGCTGGAGCGGCTGCCGTTCGAGGAGCGCGCCCGGCTCGCCGAGCGGCTGCGCACCGGGCGGCTCGCCGAATGGGCCGAACTCATCGGCCGCTTCCGGCAGATGGCCGCCGGAGAACGCGCCCGCAAGGTGGAGAACACCACCGGGGAACTCGTCGGCGTCACCCTCGGCGACGACCTGTCCCGCGTCGTGCCCTCCGAACTCGCGGGGCTCGGTGTCCCCGCCCTGCGCGCGGTGTTCGCCGCCCGCTACGCCGCCGGCGAGCTGATGCTCTACGACAGCCGGGGCGAGCAGCCCACAGGGCGCGGCGCCGTCATCGCGTGCGTGGACACCTCGCACTCCATGTACGAGGCGGGGCCCGGCGGAGTCACCCGTGAGGTGTGGGCGAAGGCGTGCGCGCTCGCGCTGCTCGACCAGGCCCGCGCCGGCGGGCGCGACTTCGTCGGCATCCTGTTCTCCGCCGCCGACAAGGTGCGCGTCTTCCGCTTTCCCGCCGACCGGCCGGCGGGACTCGACACGACCATGGAGTTCGCGGAGACGTTCCTCGGCGGCGGCACCAGCTACCAGGCACCGCTGGGCGCCGCCCGCGACCTCCTTGAGCGGGAGTTCGACGACGCCGCCCGCGCCCGCGGCGACATCGTGCTGCTCACCGACGACGACTGCGGTGTCACCGAGGAGTGGATGCGCGGCTGGAACGCGGCCAAGCACCGCCTCGGCTTCCGCGTCTTCGGCGTGGCCGTCGGCGCGCCGCGCGCCGCCGAGAGCGACTCCGTCCTGAGCGCGCTGTGCGACAACCTCCGCTCGGTGGAGGACTTTACCGACGTGCACGCGGCCGCCGACCTGTTCCGCGTGATCTGACACCTGTTCCGCGTGATCTGACCCGGCCGGGATCACCGTTCATGGACCGGCTTCGGCGCGTTCACCACGTCCAGGAACACCTGGTCCGCCTCGGGCCAGCGGTCCCGCACCGCCCGCTTGACGCGTTCGAGGACCAGCTCCAGGCGCTCGCTCTCGATGCCAGGTGCGAGATCGATCCGCGCCGCGACCAGCGTCGAGTCCGTCCCCAGTTGCATCGTGTGCAGCGCCGCCACATTGTCGATCTCGGGCTGCGCGGCGAGGAGTTCGCGGATACCGCGGTACATCTCGGGGTCGCCCGCCTCACCGATCAACTGGTCGCGGGCGCTCCTGCCGAGCCGGTACGCCACGTAGACGAGCAGCATGCCGATGGAGAACGAGGCGGCCGCTTCCCACTCGATCCGGCCCGTCACCATGTGCAGCGCCATCCCGCCCGCCGCGAGGAGCACCCCGATCACCGCCGTGCCGTCCTCGGCGAGGACCGTACGCAGCGCGGGGTCGGAGCCGATGCCGTCGCCCGGCTGCACGCGCACCTGGTGCACGGCGCGGGCCAGCGAGCTGCCCTCCGCGAGCAGCGCCACACCGAGGACCACGAGCCCGGCGACGTACCCGCCGCGGGACTCCTCCTGGCCGCCCGACGTCAGCGCCTCGAACGCCTGGAAGAACGAGAAGCAGCCGCCCATCACGAAGATGCCGACGGCCGCGAGCAACGACCAGAAGAACCGCTCTTTGCCGTACCCGAACGGATGCCTGTGGTCGGCGGGCCGGCGACTGCGCCGCAACGCGGCCAGCAGGAACACCTCGTTGAGGCTGTCGGCCACCGAGTGCGCCGCCTCCGAGAGCAGCGCGGGCGACGCGGCGAAGAGACCGCCAACGGCCTTGGCCACGGCGATCAGAAGATTGGCGGCGAGCGCCACCAGGACGGTGATACGGGTCCTTCGGTCGTCTTCCTCGGAATTCTTCGCGGTCACGTCAACTCGCAGGGGGTGAGGGGAGTACGGGGGGAATTCTCGGGAACTCGGCGCCTCAAGGAGGTATTCACCGTGATTCCTGTTCTGCTGGTCCTGTTGCTCGCGCTGCTGCTTTTCGGCGCGGGGTTCGCCGTGAAACTGCTGTGGTGGGTGGCCATTGCCGTGCTGGTCGTGTGGCTGCTCGGATTCGTGATGCGCGGTACGACGGCGGGTGGATCGAGGTCGCGCTGGTATCGGTGGTGAGTAACCGAACCAGGTACCGATAAACCCGGGCACGAAACCTTTGAAGTGCCGTCCGAGCCGGCGGGAATGATCCGCGAAATACCGGCCCGGACGGCACTTGTGTCATGACACGGCGGGTTTCTCGGCGGGGTGCGGGGTTACCCGGAAGACCTGGCACGATCCACATCCCCGGGAGGACGGCATGCCCGAGTACGGCTACTTTCTGGCGTCGGAGGAATTCGGGCCGCACGAGCTCGTCGAACAGGCCCGGATGGCGGAACAGGCGGGGTTCGACTGCCTGTGGATCTCCGATCACTACCACCCGTGGAACGACGCTCAGGGGCAGAGCCCCTTCGTCTGGAACGTGCTCGGAGCCCTCGCGGAGGCCGTGTCGCTGCCCGTCGAGACCGCGGTCACCTGCCCCACCGTGCGCATCCATCCCGCCGTCCTCGCTCAGGCCGTCGCCACCAGCGCGGTGCAGCTGGAGGGCCGCTTCCGCTTCGGTGTCGGCACCGGGGAGGCGCTCAACGAACACATCCTCGGCGGGCCCTGGCCCTCCGCGCACGTGCGCATGGAGATGCTCGAAGAGGCCGTCACCGTGATCCGCAGGCTCCTCGAAGGCGGTGAGGTCACCCACCGCGGCGAGCACTACACGGTGGAGAACGCCCGTATCTACACACTCCCCGAAGGCCCCGTCCCGATCGACATCTCCGGCTTCGGCCCGCAGGCCACCGCGCTCGCCGCCCGCATCGGCGACGGCTACCTCACCATGAGCCCCGACGAGGAACTGGTCACCCAGTTCCGTAAGGGCGGAGGCGGTGCGAAACCCGTCGCCGGCGGCCTCAAGGTCTGCTACGGGCCCGACCGGGCGGAGTGCGTGCGCCGGGTGCACGGGCTGTGGGCCAGCCAGCTGCTTCCCGGCGAACTCGGCCAAGTGCTGCCCACGCCGCGCCACTTCGAGCAGGCCGAGACCCTCGTCACCGAGCGGATGGTCGACGGCGCGCTGCCCTGCGGCCCCGACGTCGACGAGCACGTGAGCGCCCTCGGCGCCTTCGCCCGGGCCGGCTTCGACCGTGTCTACGTCAACCAGATCGGGCCGGACCAGCAGGAGTTCTTCGACTTCTACCGGACGAAGGTGCTGCCGCAGCTCAAGAACGGCACACCCACCGGTGCGACCAGCGGCTCGGCGCAGTGAGGCACGGCGGACGACCATGACGACCGACACCCCGAAGTCCCCGAGCACCTGCCTTCCCGTCGAACGCCTCGACGCCAGCGCGTACACCGTGCCCACCGACGCCCCCGAGGCCGATGCCACCCTCGCCTGGGACAGCACGACGATCGTCTTCGTCGAGGCCAGGGCCTGCGGGCTCACCGGCGTCGGCTGGACCTACGCGCCCCCGGCCGCCGCCGATGTCGTCCGCGACCAACTCGCCCCGCGCGTCGAGGGACGCGACGCCTTCGACATCCCCGCCGCCCACGTGGCGCAGTGCCAGGGCATCCGCAACGCGGGCAGGCCCGGCATCGCGTCCTGCGCGATCTCCGCCGTCGACCTCGCCCTGTGGGACCTCAAGGCCCGCCTCATGGACCTCCCGCTCGTCCGCCTCCTCGGTGCGGCACGCGACACCGTCCCCGTCTACGGCAGCGGCGGCTTCACCACGTACCACGACAGCCACCTGGCCGCGCAGTTGAGCGGCTGGGTGCACGGTCAGCACATCCCCCAGGTCAAGATAAGGATCGGCGAGGCCTGCGGCCGGTCCGTGCCCCGCGACCTCCAAAGGGTCCGCAGCGCCCGCCAAGTCATCGGCGGGGACGCCGAGTTGTACGTCGACGCCAACGGCGGCTACAACCGCAAGCAGGCGATCCGCGTCGGCGAGGCGCTCGTCACCCACGGCGTCGGCTGGTTCGAGGAGCCCGTCTCCTCCGA
Organism: Streptomyces endophyticus; assembly: GCF_035798155.1. Taxonomy (NCBI): domain Bacteria; kingdom Bacillati; phylum Actinomycetota; class Actinomycetes; order Kitasatosporales; family Streptomycetaceae; genus Streptomyces; species Streptomyces endophyticus. Next base: position 25,985 of record NZ_JAOZYC010000198.1, read on the forward strand.
CGACCTCACCGGCCTGCGCCTCGTCCGCGACGCCCTCGTCTGCGACGTCACCGCCGGCGAATACGGCTATGACCTCCCGTACTTCGCCCGCATGATCGCCGCGGGCGCCGTCGACTGCCTCCAGGTCGATGTGACCCGCTGCGGAGGCATCACCGAATTCCTCCGCGCCGCCGCCCTCGCCCACGCCCACGGCCTGGAGATCTCGGCCCACTGCGCCCCGCACGCCCATGCGGACGTGGCGGCGGCGATCCCGAACCTCCGCCACGTCGAGTGGTTCCACGACCACGTCCGGATCGAGTCGATGTTCTTCGCGGGCGTCCTGGACCCCTCGGGCGGCACGGTACGTCCGGGCCAGAACGGCCCGGGCAACGGCTTGGTCCTGAGGAGCGAGGAGGTGGAGGAGTACCGGGTGGCTTGAGCCATGGGCGCCCCTGTGGCGATTGAGCAGCGGGGCCCGGTTTGGGGTTCGCCGATCCGGCTACTCGCATCGAAGCCGTACGTCCCCTGGAAAGGAGCCGGGCCGGTGACCTCCCTGGCGAAGTACCCGCATCCCTACGCCGAGGACCCCACGGGCGCCGACCGTGCCCTGATGACCGAACCGCCCAAGGACGACCTCGTCCGCTTCCTGGAGGACCGCTTCGCCTGCGCGCAGTCCTGCACGGAGTGCGCCCGCGCCTGCGCCCTGCTCGTCAGCTCCACCGACCTGGGCCCCGCCGCCCCGCAGGTGCACGGCCCCGTGCACTCGGTGCCGAACGAGGGCCCGGAACAGGCCGAGGCGCCGCACGGCCTGCGGCGCGCGCTGCTGCTCAGCGTCGAGGTGTGCGACGCGACCTGCCGGCTGCTGTCGGAGGAGGCGCTCCAGGACGAGTACGGGATCCGGCTCCAGGTCGAGTGGTGCCGGGCCGTCACCCTGGAGTGCGCGCACTACTGCGACCGCACGGGCGGCGCGGCCGACTGCGCCGAACAGTGCCGGGCCTGCGCGCGGGCGTGCACGGACTTCCTCGCGACCCTCGGCTGACGTTCCATCAGATCCTGCGGTCCACGGCATTCCCTATTTCTGGAACGCGTTCTACTGTGTGCGCCGTCAGGCTGGCACAAGCCGGCTCCCGGACCACGCAGTCGACCGCCAGGAGGGGCCGTGCACCTCGAATACACGCCCGAGCAGCAGCAGTTGCGCACCGAGCTGCGCGCCTACTTCGCCGAGCTCGTGCCAGAGAACGCGTACGCGCGATACGAGGACCCGGCCGCGCAGAAGCGGTTCTACCGGGAGACGGTGCGCCGGCTCGGCAGCGACGGCTGGCTCGGCGTGGGCTGGCCGAAGGAGTACGGCGGCCGTGGCCTGTCCCCGATGGAACAGTTCATCTTCTTCGACGAGGCCGCGCAGGCGGGCGTGCCGCTGCCGCTGATGGCACTGAACACCGTCGGTCCGACGATCATGCAGTTCGGGACCGACGAGCAGAAGGAGTTCTTCCTTCCGAAGATCCTCTCCGGCGAGCTCGACTTCGCGATCGGCTACAGCGAGCCCGACGCGGGCACGGACCTGGCGGCGCTGAAGACCCGCGCGGTCCGCGAGGGCGACGAGGCCACCGGCCACTACACGGTCAACGGCCAGAAGATCTGGACGACCAACGGGGACACGGCCGACTGGGTCTGGCTCGCCGTCCGCACCGACCCGGACGCGCCCCCGCACAAGGGCATCACCATGCTGCTCGTCCCGACGTCCGACCCCGGCTACTCCTGCACCGTCATCAACACCCTCGCCTCGCACGACACCACGGCCAGCTACTACGAGAACATCCGCGTCCCGGTCTCCCGCCGGGTCGGCGAGGAGAACAAGGGCTGGCGCCTGATCACCAACCAGCTCAACCACGAACGCGTCACGCTGGCCGCCCACGGCACCATGGCGATCCGCGCCCTGCACGACGTGCAGCGCTGGGCCATGGACACGAAACTCGCCGACGGCCGCCGCGTCATCGACCTCGGCTGGGTCAGGAAGCGCCTCGCCCAGACCCACACCAAGCTCGACGCGATGAAGCTCCTCAACTGGCAGATGGTGAACGCCGTTCAGCAGGGCACCCTCCTCCCGCAGGACGCCTCCGCCGTCAAGGTCTACGGCTCCGAGGCCCGCCGGGACGCGTACGCCTGGCTGATGGAAGTGGTGGGCGCGGCGGGTGCGCTCAAGGAGGGCAGCGCGGGCACCGTCCTGCACGGAGAGCTGGAACGCGGCTACCGGTCGGCGGTCATCTTCACCTTCGGTGGCGGGAACAACGAGATTCAGCGGGAGATCATCTCGTGGATCGGCCTGGGGATGCCGAGGGTGCGGCGCTGAGCGGGTCCAGGGCGATCCGGGCACGAACGGGAAGGTGGTCACTGCCGGTCGAGGGCAGGGGGCGGATACGGCCGACATTCGCCGAGCGGGCCATGATCTGGTCGATCCGGGCCACGGGGAACGCGGCGGGGTAACTGAACGCGAGCCCACGGTCCGGCACGTCCAGTTGTGAGGTCAGCGGGGTGAGGCCGCGGTCGTCGACCGTGCCGTTGAAGTCGCCGAGGACGAGCACCGTGTCCGTCTTCTCGGCGGCGACCTCCGCGCCGAGTTTGCGGGCGCTCTCGTCCCGCCACCGCGACGCCAGGCCACTCGCGCCGATCCGTATCGAGGGCAGGTGGGCGACGTACACGGCGATGTCGCGCTGCGGGGCCTCGACGACGGCGCGCAGGCCGCGGTTCCACGGCTCCGTGATCCCGGCGGGCTTGATGTCCGCGGCCCGGACGCCCGTGAGCGGGTACTTCGACCAGAGCCCGACCGTGCCGACCACCGCGTGGTGCGGATGGCTCCCCGCCAGCCCGCGCTCGTACACCGCGCGGGCCTTCGGCAGCAGCTCCTCCAGGGCGATGAGGTCGGGGAACGCCGCGGACAGTTCGCTTGCCGTGCCCCGCGGGTCGGTGTTCTCGTCGCTGACGTTGTGCTGCACCACGACAAGGTCGTGCCCGTCGGACCGGGGCTCGGGCAGCAGTACGCCGTATTGATGGGCCCAGACCGCCGTCGGCACCAGCAGGGTCAGCATCGCGAGCGGTGCGCGGCGCAGCAGCGCCAGGCCGAAGAGGACGACCAGGACCAACCAGCACCACGGCAGGAACGACTCCACCAGGCTCCCCAGGCGCCCCGGCGTGTTCGGTATCCGCCGGTGGAAGAGGAGGACGAGCGTGGTCAGGGCGGCGAGCGCCGCGAGCACCCGGCCGCGACGCCAGGGCGGGCGTCTGTCGCCCCCATCGTCCGTGGCAGCGGTCGTTCCGTCGGCCCGCTCGCTCATGTCGCCCCGTCCACTCGCCCGTTGTCCGTGCCCTTGTCCGTGCCTGTTCCCTGATCCTCAGGACGAGTCCGCCGTTGATCGGGTTCCGCCCCGGCCCCTGTGCGTACGCTGCGAACAGGAGGTGCTGTGCGACATGAGCGAAGCGGACCCCGGGCTCTTCGGACCCGACTCGGTGACCTGGCAGCTGCACGCCGACCCCATGATGTGGATCGCGGGCGTGCGCGCCCTGTACTTCCAGGCGCTGCACCCGCGCGCCGTGCGCGGCGTCATGCAGAACTCCGACTTCCGGCGCGACGCCTGGGGCCGGCTGATGCGGACCGCGAGCTTCGTCGGCACGACGACGTACGGGACGAGCGAGGCCGCCGAGGAGGCCGGCGCGCGCGTGCGGCGGATCCACAGCCACCTGGGGGTGACCGACCCGGACACGGGGGAGCGCTATGGCGTCGACGAACCGAGCTGCTGCTGTGGGTGCACTGCGCCGAGATCGACTCCTATCTGCACGTCGCGCGCCGCTCCGGCTTCCGCCTCACCGGGGCGCAGGCCGACCGGTACGTCGCAGAGCACCGGACCAGCGCCCGGCTCGTCGGCCTCGACCCGGCGCAGGTTCCCGGCAGCCGCGCGGAGTTGGCGGCCTACTTCGAGTCCGTACGGCCGGAGCTGGCCGCCGGGCCCGAGGCCCGCGACGTCGACGACTTTCTGCAGCGGCCGCCCACCCACCTGTTGCTGATCCCGGCGCGCGAAGCCCTCTGGCGGCGCGTGGCCAACCTGGCGTACGCCTCTCTGCCGCCGTACGCCCACGAGCTGTACGGCAGACGGGCCCCCGAACCGGCCGCCGTCACACGCCGGTTGCGCGCCACGGGCACCACGCTGCGCCTGATTCCCACCCGTGTGCGCTGGCAACTCCCGCCCAAACACATCCTGCGCGCCATGGGGAGACTCGGTGCCGACGCCCGCCCCGCCCCGTACAAAGTCGACAGAGGGGAAGCCATACTGGACGGGCCGGGGAGGGCATAGCGACGCGACGGGGGCGACGGCGGGAGATGCCAGGGGTGGGGGAGACGCGGGACGTCAGGCTGATCCACGGGCGGTATCAGCTGCTCGACCTGATCGGCCGGGGCGGCATGGGCGAGGTCTGGCGGGCGCGCGACGAGTCGCTCGGCCGGCATGTCGCCGTGAAGTGCCTCAAGCCGATCGGGCCCGAGCGCGACCAGACCTTCACCCGCATCCTGCGGGAGCGCTTCCGCAGGGAGGCGCGGGTCGCCGCCGCGCTCCAGCACCGGGGCATCACGGTCGTGCACGACTTCGGTGAGTACGAGGGCATCCTCTATCTCGTCATGGAGCTGCTCGACGGGAAGAACCTCAGCCAGCTCCTCGACGAGAACAGGCACCACCCGCTGCCCGTCGACGACATCGTCGACATGGCCGAACAGGTCGCGTCCGCCCTCGCCTACACCCACGAACAGGGCGTCGTGCACCGGGACCTGAAGCCCGCGAACATCATGCGGCTCGGCGACGGCACCGCCAAGATCTGCGACTTCGGCATCGCCCGGCTCGGCCACGACATCGGGTTCACCGCACGCCTCACCGGCACCGGAATCGCCATGGGCACTCCGCACTACATGTCGCCCGAGCAGATCGGGGGCGACCCGGTCGATGAGCGCAGCGACCTGTACTCGCTGGGATGTGTGCTCTACGAGGTCGCCACGGGAGCCCCGCCGTTCGACCTGGAGGACGCGTGGTCCGTGCTCGTCGGGCACCGCGACACGGAGCCCGAGGCGCCCCGCGGGCACCGGCCCGAGCTGCCCGGCTATCTCGACCGGATCATCCTGGACCTGCTGGCCAAGGACCCGGGGGAACGGCCGCGTGACGCGCGGGAGCTGGGGCGCCGGATCACGGAAGGCGTGCGGCGCGGACGCGGCACGTACGTGCCGACGGTGCGGGCGCCACAGATCGAGCCGCGCACCGGCGCGCCCGTACGGCAGCCGGAGCAGCCCGGGTCCCGCGAACCCCGGCTGCCCTCCTGGACCCGCGGCATGACCACGGGCCACAAGGCCACCGGAGGCCCCGGCCCGCGCGTCACACCCCCGGACACCGCGGCCGGGCTCTCCGGCGAGTGGATCGCGCGCGACGCGGACCGTACCCCGGTCGCGCCGGAGGCGGCCCCACGCCCCACGCCCGCCCCGGAACTGCTCGCCACCCTCGTCTCCCGGCACAACGCGGGGCTCAGTCTCGGCCGACTCGAACGCTGGGCGGAGGCGGGCGAGGTGCACCGCTCGGTCGCCGCCGAGCGGGAGTACGCCCTCGGCCCGGACCACCCCGACACCCTCGCCAGCCGCTACGAGGTCGCCTTCACCCTCAGCCGCACCGGACGGCCCGCCGACGCGCTGCGCGAGTACCGCGGTGTCGTCGAGGGGCGCGAGCGGGTGCTCGGCCCCGAGCACCCCGACACGCTCGGGGCGCGGCAGGAGGTCGCGTACGTCCTGGGGAAGCTGGGGCGGCACTTCGAGGCGCACCAGGTGTACAGCACCGTGCTCGCCGCCCGGGAGCGGGCCATGGGGCCCGAGCACCCGGACACGCTGCGCTGCCGCCACAACCTCGCCTTCAACCTCAGCAGGCTCGGACGCCTGGAGGACTCGTACCGGATGGCGGACGAGGTCGCCGACGCGCGCGCCCGCGTGCTCGGCGCCGACCACCCAGACACGCTCGTCACCCGCTGCGAGGTCGGCTACGCGCTGGGGCAGTTGGGGCGGTGGAGCGCGGCCCTGCGGACGTATCAGGAGGTCGCCCGGGTCCGGGCGCGCGCCCTCGGCGTCGACCACCCGGACACCCTCGCCGCCCGCTACGAAGTGGGGATCAGCCTCGGCCGCCTCGGCCGCAGCGCGGAGGCCCTGACGCTCTACCGCGACCTGATCGAGGACCGTACGCGGGTCAGCGGGCCGCACCACCCCGAGACGCTGCGCGCCCGGCACGGGCTCGGCGTCAACCTCGGGCGGATGGCCCGCTGGGAGGAGGCCCTCGCGGAGGCCCGCGACGTGTGCGCGATCCGCGGGCGGGTGCTCGGCGCCGACCACCCCGACACGCTCGTCAGCCGCCGCGAGGTCGCCGTCGGCCTCGGCTGGCTCGGCCGCTGGCAGGACGCCCTCGGCGAGTACCGCGCGGTGTCCACCGCCCGCGAGCGCGTCCTCGGCGAGGCCCACGCCAGCACCCTCGCCAGCCGCAACGACGAGGCCCACTGCCTGGAGCAGCTCGGCCGCACGGCGGACGCGGTCGCCCTCTACCGCAGAGTGGCGGCGCTGCGCCAACAGGGCGCGCCTGGTGCATGAGCACGGGCCCGCCCGGCGTGTGGGCACGGGTGAGCCGGGTGCGTGAGCACGGGCCCGCCCGGCGTGTGACCACGGGCGAGCCGGGCGTGTGACCACGAGCGAGCCGGGCGTGTGGGCACGGGCCCGCCCGGCACGTGGGCACGGGCCCGCCCGGCTCGTGACCACGGCCCCGCCCGGCGCGTGACCACCGGCCCGCCCTCTGGTCCACCGCGCGTGGCCCGTGTTACCAAGGGCCATGCCCGCACATGATCTCCGCGCCCGCTACGACACGGTCGTCGTCGGCGGCGGACACAACGGCCTGGTGGCCGCCGCCTACCTCGCCCGCGCCGGACAGTCCGTCGCCGTCGTCGAACGCCTCGGCAACACCGGCGGGGCCGCCGTCTCCACCCGCCCGTTCCCGGGCGTCGACGCCCGCCTCTCCCGCTACTCGTACCTCGTCAGCCTGCTGCCCAAGAAGATCGTGGCCGACCTGGGGCTCCGCTTCGCGACCGCGACCCGCGACGTCTCCTCGTACACCCCGACCTTCCGCGACGGGCGGCCGACGGGCCTGCTCGTCGGTGGGGGAGAGGAGCGCACCCGTGCCGCGTTCCGCGAACTCACCGGCGGTGAGCGGGAGTTCGAGGCGTGGACCCGCTTCTACGAGACGAACCGGCGGGTTGCGGAACGGGTCTTCCCGACGCTCACCGAGCCCCTCCCGAGCCGCAAGGCGCTCCGCGCGCGGGTCGGCGACGAGGATGCCTGGCGGCTGCTGTTCGAGGACCCCATCGGCGTCGGCATCGAGGAGCACTTCACCGACGACCTGGTGCGGGGTGTCGTCCTCACCGACGCCCTGATCGGCACCTTCGCCGACGCCCACGACCCGTCCCTCGCCCAGAACCGCTGCTTCCTTTACCACGTGATCGGCAACGGCACGGGCGACTGGGACGTCCCCGTCGGCGGCATGGGCGCCCTCACGGACGCGCTCGCCGCCGCGGCCCGCTCGGCCGGCACCGACCTGGTCACCGGGCACGAGGTGACCCGGATCGAGACGGACGGCACCGAGGCCGAAGTCACGTACAGGACCGCCGAATCCGAGGGCACCGTCGCCGCCCGCGACGTCCTCGTCAACGCGTCACCGCAGGACCTCGCCCGGCTCATCGGCGACGCCCCGCCGGCCCCCGCGGAGGGCGCCCAGCTCAAGGTGAACATGCTGCTGAAGCGGCTGCCGCGCCTGAAGGACACCTCCGTCGACCCGCGCGAGGCGTTCGCCGGGACCTTCCATGTCGCGGAGGGGTACGGCCAGTTGGCGACCGCGCACGCCGAGGCCGCCGCGGGCTCCCTGCCGAGCGCGCCGCCCTCCGAGATCTACTGCCACTCGCTGACCGACCCGACGATCCTCGCCCCGGACCTGGTCGAACGCGGCTACCAGACGCTCACCCTCTTCGGCCTGCACACCCCGGCCCGGCTCTTCGCCGCCGACAACGACGCGGCCCGCGCGGACCTGCTGAAGGCCACGCTCGCCCAGCTCGACACCCATCTCGCCGAACCGATCGAGGACTGCCTCGCGCCCGATGGCGACGGCCGCCCCTGCATCGAGGCGAAGACCCCGCTCGACCTGGAGCGGGACCTGCGGCTGCCCGGCGGCAACATCTTCCACCGGGAGCTCTCGTTCCCGTACGCCTCGGAAAGCACCGGCCGTTGGGGCGTGGAGACGGGCCACGCGAACGTCCTGCTGTGCGGCGCGGGCGCCGTGCGCGGCGGCGGGGTCAGCGGGATTCCGGGGCACAACGCCGCGATGGCGGTGCTCGGCCACTGACCCCACGAGCACGCGCGTAGAAGCTAGTCCTGCGAGGCGGTCCAGCCCTTCGCCTCGATGCGGGACGAGTCCGCCGGGCGTGCCTCGTCGAACGCCACCGCGTCCCCGTCGAGGACGCGGATGCCGTCGACGTAGGCGCCCCGGCCGACGTACAGCTGGTCCGTCGCGTAGCGCCAGCGGAGCCGGAGCGGCGCCGTGGCGAAGGGACCCAGGTCGGCGGTGAGTCGGTGCCAGGTGCGGTCGGCGTAGCCGTCGACCGCACCGGACGGGTGGGCGTCGGAGCGGCCCGTGGTGAACGGCAGCGGTGTCCAGTTCCTTCCGCCGTCCGTCGACGTCTCCAGGAACAGGAAGTCGGAGTGCGGCTCCGTGTCCCACCACAGGTCACAGGCAAGTCGGGCCTTCTCCGATGCGAGGCGCAGATCCGGCAGCGTCAGCGTCGCCGACGTGGCGCTCGCCATGCCGGAGAACCAGGCGGTCCGGCCGTGCTTGGGGCGCACCGCGACCGCGCGCGCCATGTTGTTGCCCGCGGCGACCCGGGGAGCGGATCCGGATCGCCAACTGCGCACGGGGTGCACGGAGTTGCCGAGGACGATGAGGAACGAGTCGGTCGTCGGGTCGAGCACGAGCGAGGTGCCGGTGAACCCGGTGTGGCCCGCCGTGCGCGGCGTCGCCATCGCGCCCATGTACCAGTGCTGGTAGAGCTCGAAGCCGAGGCCGTGCTCGTCACCGGGGAAGTCCGTGTTGAAGTTGGTGAACATCAGGTCCACGGACTTCTGGGACAGGATCCTGGCCTTGCCGTAGCTCCCGCCGTTGAGCAGCGTGCGGCCGAGCACCGCCATGTCCCAGGCGCAGGAGAAGACGCCCGCGTGGCCCGCGACACCGCCGAACGCGTACGCGTTCTCGTCGTGCACCTCGCCCCACACCAGGCCCCGGTCCAGGCCCGACCAGGGCGCGCGGGCGTCCTCGGTCGCCGCGACCTTGGGCTTCCAGGAGGCGGGCGGGTTGTAGCGGGTGCGGGTCATGCCGAGCGGCCCCGTGATCCGCTCGGGCAGCAGCACGTCCAGGCGCTTGCCGGTGAGCTTCTCGACGACGAGCTGGAGCGTGATGAGGTTGAGGTCCGAGTACAGGTACGTGGTGCCCGCCGGGTTGATCAGCGCCTCCTTCCACAGGAGGGCGAGCCGCGCGTCGTGCTCGGACTCCTTGTAGAAGGCGAGGAAGGGCCTGAACCCGGAGGTGTGCGTGAGGAGTTGGCGGATCGTCACGTCCTGCTTGCCGCCGCCGGTGAACTCGGGCAGGTACGTGACGACCTTCGCCTCCAGCTCCAGCGCGCCGCGCTCCATCTCCTGCACGGCCAGGATCGACGTGAACAGCTTGGAGATCGAGGCGAGGTCGAAGACGGTGTCGTCGGCCATGTCGATCTGCTGGTCCGCGGGGAACTCCACGCCCGTGTCGGTGGCGTCGTCGTAGTGGGAGTAGCGCACCGCCTTGCCGATCGGCTGGTGCAGCGCGACCGTGCCGCCGCGGCCCGCGAGCAGCACCGCGCCCGCGTACCAGGGGTGCTTCGGTGAGGGGCTGAGGAACTTCTCGGCGTCGGCGACGAGTTGGCGCAGGTGGCCGGCGAGCAGGCCCGCGCGCTCGGGGGAGCCGCGCCGCAGGGTCGGCCGGGCCGCCGCTGCCTCGGTGGCGG
>NZ_JAOZYC010000199.1:0-35639 GCF_035798155.1 Streptomyces endophyticus
GGGGTTCCCCCGTGGGTGGCGCGGTGTGTGCGGTCTGAAGTATTTGTATCCCGCACCGAGTCACGGGCAGTCCTCCACGACGTCCGCGTTCTGTCACAGGCGTACCTGCTTCACGGTCCGCCAAGACATCCCCGCACGGCCACCGTCCGGGAACACCTACGAGGCAGCCCCCAGCCCACGTCAGGACGGTTCGACTGCCCGGCGAACTAGAGCGACTCCTCGGCCTCCACCAGCGAGGCGAGGTGGGACGCCACCCGGTCGGCGTCGTCGCCGGTCACGGTGAAGCGGGCGGTCGATCACCCGTCGTTCGTCCGCGAGATCCGGGCACTCCTCACGGAGTGAACGTAGGGATCCACGCCCCCTACGCATCCCGACCGACACCGCCCGCGGCGGCATCCGCGGCCACCACGTTCCGTGTCACCAGGGGGACTTGGGGTCGCTCGCGCGCCGACAGATCCCTTGTGGTTTCCCATGACGTCTGCTCGAATCGGCCGCGACACGTCTAGACCACTGACCTCAACCCCTCGGTCGGTCCAGTACCCGGGTCCGCCGTCTGTGTGGTGAAGGAGTTTCCGTGCTCAACAGGAGATCGGCAATCGCGAGCGGAGTGCTCGCAGGAGCGGCCGTGTTCATGGAGCCCCTGCGCGGCGCGGGGGTGGCCGCCGCCGCTCCACGCACGGGCGGTGGGCCCGCGCTGCCGACGATTCCGGCCGTACGCGACGTCACCACAGGGCGCGCCGCCTGGCGCCCGACGGCGGCCACCCGCATCGTCGTGGCTCCGGGAGCCGCCGGACGGCTGAGGGGAGAAGCACGGACCCTGGCGGCGGAGTTGGTGGGTGAAGGGCACCTCGATCGGCAGCCGCGCATCGTCGTCACGTCGTCGAACCCACGCCCGGCGGACATTGCGCTCGGCATCGGGCCGGTGCGTGGGACGTCGTCGCCCGATGCCTACGACATCGTTGTCAGAAGCGGGCCGGCGATCACCGGCCACTCCCCGGCCGGCGTGTACTACGGGACCCGTACGCTGCTTCAAGTCCTGCGGCAGCAGCGGACGTTCAGCGGTCGGATCACGGACTGGCCGTCCTACGCCCAGCGTGGCCTCATGGTCGACGTGGGGCGGAAGTACTTCACCGTCGACTGGTTGAAGGACCGGATCCGTGAGCTCGGCTGGCTCAAACTCAACGTCCTGCAGCTGCACTTGAGCGACAGCCTCGGATTCCGTATCGAGAGCGAGAGCCACCCCGAGGTCACCACCCGGCCCGCGCTGTCCAAGGCCCAGGTGCGGGAACTCCTCGCCCTGGCCGAACAGCACCACGTCACGATCGTCCCCGAGATCGACTCCCCCGGGCACATGGTGTCGATTCTCCAGGCCCACCCCGAACTCCAACTGGTGCGCAAGGACGGCACTCGCGACCCCGGCAACCTCGACTACAGCAAGCCGCGGGCCCGCCGCCTGATGAGGGATCTGCTCACGGAGTACGCCGAGCTCTTTCCCGGGCAGTGGTTCCATCTCGGCGGCGACGAGTACTTCGGCTACCCCTGGGACTCCAACAAGATCACCGGGGAGAACGCCCCTCAGCTCCTGGAGTACGCACGGGAGCAGGTCGGCCCGGAGGCCACCCTGCTGGACGGCTTCACCAGTTACATGAACGAACTGATCGGGGTGCTCGCCGGCAAGGGGAAGCGCGCCAAGGTGTGGAACGACCACCTGGTTCCCGGGCAGGGGCTGGTCGAACTCGACCGCCGGGCCGAGGTCGAGGTCTGGATCCGCTGGAACGAGGACGAGCCCTCGGTCGAGGACTACGTCCGCGCCGGATACCGCGTGGTCAACCGGCACGGCGACTACCTCTACTTCATCCTGGCCCCCGACCAGCAGCACGAGACCGGCCCGAAGTCCGCGCAGGGCATCTACGACCTCTGGACACCACGCACCTTCATGCGCAAGCCGACCGAGGACATGGTGCTGGCCGACGGCGCCCCCATGGCCGGCTCCCTGGTGTCCGTCTGGTGCGACAACCCCGACTTCCAGACGCAACAGCAGGTCTCGGAGGCCGTCCGCCCCTGGTTGCGCGCCTTCGGCCAACAGATGTGGGGGTCCCCCAAGCCCACGGCGGACTACGCCGGGTTCCTCCCGCTCATCGAGGCGGTCGGTGACGCGCCCCATGGCGGCTGATGCCGGACGGCGAATGTCACCTGATGCTCAACGCCAGGCAGAAGTCGACACGGTCGCGCAAGGTGGCGAGGCTGTGGCCGGTCAGCTGTTCCACCCGCTGCAGGCGGTAGCGCAACGTGTTGACGTGGATGTGGAGTTGCTGAGCGCAGCGCTGCCAGGAGCCTGAGGCGTCGAGGAAGGCGGTGAGGGTGGCGACGAGGTCGCTGCCGTGTGCGGCGTCGTAGCGCTCGATGACCCCGATCAGGCGGTCGCGGTAGAAGCGGCGCACGTCGTCGGGGACGGCGGCGAGGAGGAGTTGGTAGGAGGAGAGGGAGTCGGGGTCGGCGGTGCGTACGGTGCCGGCGCCGAGGGCCGCGACCCGGAGTGCGTTGCGGGCCTCGTCCAGGGAGCGGCGCAGGCCGGTCGTGCCCGTGGCGGGCTCCCCGGTGCCGATGGCGGCATGACCGTCCGCGAGGAGCGGGGCGAGCCGTTCGGCGGCGCCGGACGTGTCGTGATCGCCTTCGGGTACGAGCATGAGGTACGCGCCGTCCTCCGCGGGGATCGGCACCGAGCAGCCGGGCAGCCGGTCGGCGACGTCCTCCAGGACTGTGGCGGCGAGTTCGGCCCCGTACGGGCTGCCGGTGGTGCGCATGTACACGGCGCTCAGCGGTGCGTCGAGGGCGAGTCCCAGGCTGGTGAGCCGGGAGGCGGCCGCCTCTTCCCGGCCGTCGGCGAGCAGGTCGACGGCCTCGCGCAGGAAGCGCGCCTCGATACGGCGGCGTTCCTGGGTCGCGGCGCCGTCGAGCGCGAGCAGCGCGCACACCTCCCACGCGGCGTCGGCCACGCCCGGCGCCCAGTCCCGGTAGTCGCCCGAGGAGACGAGATACGCGGAGGGCGGGCGGTGCGCGACGGGTGACTGGACGGGGAAGAGGCTGAGTTCGCCGCCGCCGGGCACGGTTCGTACGGCGGGGAAGCCGCCCGCGCCGAGCGCGTCGTGGTGGGCGCGGGCGAGTTGCCGCTCGCTCACCGAGAGGACCCCGCCCGCGCGCGGCACACCGGTCGCGGAGAGCACGGCGCACCACACACCCGTGGCCCGCGCGAACACGTCGATGAGTCCTTCGGCCCCCTCCCCCGCGGCCATGCTGGCGACCAGGCCGCGGTGCAGGTTCACGGAGGGCGCGCGCCGATGGCCGCCCCCGAGCGCGGCGAGCACGGTCTCGGTGAGCGCGGCGAACGAGATGTCGTCGTCGACGGTGAGCAGTGTCAGGCCGTGCCGGGTGCAGGCGTCGGCGAGCGGCGCGGGCACCGCGCCGACGTCCGCGGTCCCGGCGACGAGCGCGGCCACTCCCGCCCCTGACAGGGCGGCGACGAACACATCGGCGTCGCGCGGCTCGTGGTACCAGGTGGTGCTGGTCAGGACGAGCTCCCCGCCGTCCAAGTAGCGCCCGGGATCGGGGAGATCAGTGGTGTAGACGCCCCGGATGCGCGGGCTCTCGACGGGGGACGCCACGACGGACCGCAGCCCGAGCCGTGGCATCGCGAGCAGTTCGGCCAGCTCCACCGGTCGGCCTCCTCGGCACCGCCCAAGGCAGGGGCGGGCGAATCGTGTTACGGGCATGCACACCGGCGTGCAAGGGGTTTGGAGCATAGTACGGGCCCGCCGCGCGAAAGGGGCCGCTCGTCTGGAGAGATGTGCAATCCCGCAGGAGCCGCGCCACCGGTTCACTGAGTCACGCGCCGACCGAGCCGCGTCACGCACCGACTGAGTCACGCGAACCACCGAGCCATGCAACGAACGAGTCACGCAACGACCGAGTCACGCAACGAGCCGCATGTTCACGCACCCGCACCACCCCGCTCCGTACGACCCGCCCTGTCCTGGTGAGGAGCCCACCATGCGCGCCGACCCCGAACGTCCCTCGACCATCGAACGCCTGGGAGCCGAACCCGTGCCGATCGAGCGGCGGCACGGCCGCCCCTGGTCGCTGTTCACGCTGTGGTTCGGTGCGAACGTGCAGTTCGCGACGCTCAGCGTGGGCGCCCTGTCGACGTCGGTGTTCGGCCTCGACCTGCTGCCCGCCGTCCTCGCGATCGTCATGGGCACGCTGCTCAGCTCGGCGCTGGTCGGCCTGTTCTCGACACGCGGTCCGCTGACCGGTGTGCTCCAACTCGTCCAGTCCCGCGGCCCGTTCGGCCGGCTCGGGAACCTGCCGTCCGCGGCGTTCACCGTGGTCAACGGCGTCGGTTGGTGTGTCGTCGACTCGCTGCTCGGTGTGTTCATCCTGCGCGATCTGACGGGCATGGGTTTCGCGCCCGCGCTCGCCCTGATGGCGGTGGCCCAGCTCGGCATCGCGGTTGTGGGATACCGATTGATCCACACCGTGGAGCGGGTCCTTGCGGTGGTCCTGGTGGCGGTGTTCGCGGTGATGTCGGTGTACGGCTTCGGCGCGGCGCACGCGACCGCTCCCGCCGCCCCGGCCGACGGCTCGACCGCGGCGTTCCTGCTGGTCGTCGCCGTCACCTCGGCCCGCGTGCTCGGCTGGTCCGCGTACGCCTCCGACTACAGCCGCTATCTGCCGAGGCGGAGTTCGCCGCGCCGGGTGTTCCTCGCGGCGGGCGGCGGCGGTGCGCTCGCCGGGGTGTGGATCGGCTCGCTCGGCGCGGCGCTGGGCACGGTGGGCGCGCTCGACGACCCGAGTGCCATGGTCAGCGGCCTGTTGCCGCACGCGCTCGGCACCGTCGTGCTGCTGTGCCTGCTGCTCTCCACGCTCGCCTCCACGGTCATCGACCTGTACTCGGGTGCGATGGCGGCGCTCGTCGCCGGGTTCAGCATCCCGCGCTGGGTGTCGGTCCTCGTCGTCGGCGGCCTCGGCACGGCGCTCGCCTGGTACGCGGGGCACGGCGACTTCGCGGCGCAGCTCAACGACTTTCTCCTGATGACGGGTTACTGGCTGGCGCCGTGGGGCGCGGTGATGATCGTCGCGTACTGGGGCCGCGGGCGGCGCGCGCTCGCCGATCCGTACGACGCCGGGCACCGCTTCGGCCGGGGCCTGCCGTGCGTGCTGCTGGCCATCGCGGCCGAGCTGCCGTTCATGAACCAGTCCCTCTTTACGGGGCCGCTTGCCGAGGCACACCCGGTGCTCGGCTCGTTCGGCCTGTTCGTCGGGTTCGCCGTGGCGGGGGCCGCGTACACCGTGGTGTGTCCGCGTCCCCGAGTGTCCGGCCGACCCGAACCATCCGCACCGTACGAGAAGTTGAGGAGCGAGGCATGACCACCACAACCGCGCCCAGCGCACAGGACGAGACGTTCCTGCGTACCGCCATCGCCACGGCGGCGAAGTCCCGCGCCGCTGGCAACCACCCCTTCGGCGCGCTGCTCGTCCTCGACGGCGAGCAGGTCCTGGAGGCCGGCAACACCGTCGTCTCGGAGGGGGACGCCACCGGCCACGCCGAGACCAACCTGGTGCGTCTGGCGACGCGTACCTACGACCGCGACACACTGGCCCGCGCCACCCTCTACACCTCCACCGAGCCGTGCGCGATGTGTGCCGGCGCCGTCTACTGGAGCGGCATCGGCCGGATCGCCTACGCCCTCGGCGAGGACGAACTCCTCGCCCTGACCGGCGCGAACCCCGAGAACCCGACGATGGCGCTGCCGTGCCGGGACGTGCTGGCGGCCGGGCAGCGTCCGGTGGATGTCGTCGGGCCGTGCCTGCACGTGGAAGCGGCGGCGGTGCACGCGGGGTTCTGGGCATGACGCACACACGCCACGGGGCTCCGCGCCTCAACGACCGGCAGGGCTCGAAGGTCCGCACGCTGATCCACAACGGCATCGTCATCCCTTGCGACGGCACGAGGACGGTCCTGGACCCCGGCTCCGTCCTCCTGGAGGGCGAGCGCATCGTCGCCGTCGATCGCCCGGAGGCCTTCGCCACCACCGACGCACAGGTCGTCGACGCCACCGGCCACGCCGTCATCCCCGGCCTGCACAACACCCACCTGCACTCGGGCCTGTTGCGCGGCACCGCCGAGTCCAAGTCCCTGTGGGACTGGCTGCGCGACTACGTGGACCCGGCCCACAAGGCCCTCACCCCCGACATCGCCGAAGCCGCTTCGCTGCTCTGCTACACGGAGTCCCTGCGCGCGGGCACCACGTCCGTGATGGACATGTGGCGCCACATGGAGGGCTCGGCACGCGCCGCCGAACAGGTCGGCATCCGCGCCACGCTCGTCCCCTACGTCGCCGACCTGCCCGGCTACGACTACTTCGAGACGTTGGAGACCAACCGCCGCCTGCTGAAGGAGTACCGCACGTACGCCCGCGGCCGGGTGCGCTCATGGGTAGGGCTGGAACACCTCTTCTACTGCAGCGAGGACGCCTTCCGGGCGGCCGCGGCGCTGGCCGACGAGTTCGACACCGGTCTGCACACCCACTCCTCGGAGACGACCTGGGAAGTCGAGGAGTCCCTACGGCAGTTCGGGCGCCGTCCCATCGAGGAGTTCCGCCATCGCGGCATCCTCGGACCGCGCACCGTGATCGCCCACTGTGTCTGGCTCGACGACCGCGAACTCGACCTGCTCGCCGGGACCGGTACGAGCGTCGCCCACTGCCCCTGTTCCAACATGAAGCTGTCGTCGGGCCCCGCCCGGGTCGCTGACATGCGCCGGCGCGGCATCGCCGTCGGCATCGGCAGCGACGGCGAGAAGGAGAACAACAACCTCGATCTGCTGGAGGAGATGAAGTTCGCCTCGCTGCTGCAGAAGGTGACCTCCCTCGATCCGACGACCGGCGACCCGTGGGACATCCTCGACATGGCCACCCGCGACGGTGCCCGCGCCCTCGGCCTCGACGGCGTCACGGGTTCACTGGTGCCGGGCAAGCGCGCCGACGTCGTCACCGTCGACCTGCGGGCGCTGCACACCACGCCTCTCCTGCACGGCGACGACTTCAACGCCGTGCCCCACCTGGTGTTCTCCGCGTCCGCCGCAGACGTCGACCATGTGTGGGTCGACGGCGAACTGCGCGTGTCCGGTGGGAAGGTACTGAGCGTGGACACGGACCAGGTACGGCTGCGCGCACAGGGCGCGGCGGAGGAACTGTTCCGGCGACGGGCGGCGCTTCCGGTCGACCGGTAGTCGGCGGTGTGTGGTGTGTGGTGTGTCGGGCGGGCGCGTGCCCGACACACCAGCTACGCGCCTCGCCCCACGACCTACCGCGCCACGTACACCGTGTTGGTGGACGACCCGCCTTGCAGGGGGTTGGCGAACTCCACGACGTGGCTCCGCACGGTCGAGAAGACCTCCCCGAGCGCGGCTTCGAACTCCCCGTCCGGCGGGTCGTTCGACCAGAGGGCGAACACGCCGTCTGGGACGAGCAGTTGAGCAAGCGTGCGCAGCCCGTCGGGCCGGTAGAGGGCCGCGTTCCGGGGGTGCAGGACGTGCCGGGGGGAATGGTCCACGTCGAGCAGGATGGCGTGGAAGCGGCGGTCGGGTTCGCTCGGGTCCAGGCCACCGCCCTCGGCGACCCTCTCGAAGAAGTTGGCCTCGACCAGCCGGCACCGGTCGTCCGACGCCAGACGGCTGCCCAGTGGTACGTACCCGAGCCGGTGCCAGTCGATCACCTCGGCCAGCGCCTCGATCACCGTCACCGAGCGCACCCGCGGATCGTCGAGCGCGGCCGCGGCCGTGTATCCGAGGCCGAGGCCGCCCACGGCGACATCCAGCTCCGTGTCCGCAAGGGGGGCAAGACCGAGCCGGGCGAGCTCGACCTCGCCCTCGGTGAAGAGGCTCGACATCAGGAACTCCTCGCCCAGCTTCACCTCGTAGACGTCCTCACCGGAGGCCGGGTCCCGTCTGCGGCGCAGGCTGATGTCCCCCAGGGGCGTGGGGCGCCAGTCGATCTCCTGAAAACGATTGCTCATGCGCGGCCTCCGCCGAGTCGGATGGGGAACGCCACCATCTTCGCGTACGAAGAGGCGCGCGACCGACACGCTCGACCGGCACGCGCGACCGACACGCCCGATCGACACGCTCGACCGGCACGGCCGATCGACACGCTCGACCGCCGGCGTCAACCGCGGGCCTGCGCCGCCGACTGTGCGGCCTCCGCTGCAAGCCGCACGGCCAGGGTGCGAGCCAGCAGCACCGGTACGCTCGCCGCGGCCGCGGCCGCGTGGCGCATCTCCTCGGTGTAGCCGATGCAGTCGAGGACGATCCAGCGGGCCCCGCCCGCGGCCAACTCCCGTGCCGCTGCCGCACATTGCTCCGGCGCGCCCCCGCCGTACGGATCCGCCGGAGCGGCGGTGACCCGGCCGGGCAGCAGCCGGGCCCAGCGCGCCGCGACGTCCTCGCGCTGGGCGGGCAGCGGGCACACGACACCGACCGGGTCCGCCCCGACCAGGGCACGTACGCCGTGCTGGACGAGCGGCTCGGCGTACAGCAGCGGCCCGCGTGCCGGGACCGGCGGGAAGTGGCCGGTGCACAGCAGCAGCGTGGCGTCGGCGCCGTCGGCCTCGCAGCGGGCGACGGCGTCCGCCATGCGCGGGGCGAGCGCGTCGTGGCCGAGGACGGCGGAACCGCCGTCGCGCAGCCGGGAGATCAGCGGCGCCTCGCCGGGGACGGGGCCGACGGCGGCGCGCACCGCGTCGGCGTCGGGTCCATCGAACCGGTCGTGGTCGAGGGCGCCGTGCTCGGTGAGCCGGAGTCCGGCGGTGATGGGGAGGATGTCGGGGGTCAGGTCGGTGCGCGGGGCCTGGCCGATGGTGACCAGGCCCAGCACACCCCGGGCGTCCGATGCTGCGGGCACGTTCACACCGTCTTGCGGAGACACCTTCACACCCCTTCGCGGAGACACGGTCACACCGCCTTGTAGATCTGGCCGACGTCGTGGACGGAGCTGCCCGCGATCAGGCCTGCGCCGACCAGGGCGAGGTCGTTGTCGGCGGTCTCGGCCACCGCGTCCGCCTCTTCCTTCGTGGCGGCCTGGGAGCGGCGCCAGCGCGTGTAGCCGAAGCGGACGGCGAGCGCGGCGAGGACCAGCCAGCCCGCCTGCGGGGTGGCCACCAGCAGACCGGTGGCGAGGAGCACGCCCATCTGCCGCTTGGAGCCACCAAGGAGTTGGATCAGCACGCCGGGGATCGCCCACAGCAGCATCATCGTGACGGCGTGGCTGTCGGTGAGGCCCGCCTTGATGGTGTCGACGTACACCTGGGCGACCGGCGGTACCCGGCCGTCGGAGAAGAACGGCTTCCACGCGATGGCGACGATGACGATCGCGACGGCGAAGCCCACCAGCTGCGAGAGGTACTGCTGGCGGCGGCCCGCCATCTCGTACGGCTTCCACGGCACGGCGTCCTTGCGCAGCAGCCAGCCCGCCTTGAAGTCGAAGCCGACGTCGGCGAAGGCAGGTCCCGTGCACGCGCAGTACCCGACCAGCAGGGCGAGCGGGATCATCGGGATGCTCAGCACCAGGCCGAGGATCAGGAAGATCAGCGTCACGGCGAAGGCGGGGAACCACCCGGAGTGCATCGCCGCGAGACCCACGATGAGCTGGTGCACCAGCGCCGCCACGCCTGCGAGCAGCACCCAGCCGACGAGGCCGAACCCGCCCATGTCCGCCGCGACCCCGCCGCCGATGGCGACGACGAGCGCGCCGACGACGAACAGCGCCATGCCCTCGATCAGACCGCGGCGCAGCCGACGGGCGTCGACGGTGCGGAAGTCCGCGTCGAACCGCCCGTCCTGCCGCTCGACCACCGCGGCCTGCTTCTTCGCGTTGCGGTCCCGCATCATCAGCGCGGCCTGGACGAGTGCCACCAGACCCGCGCCGATCATCACGCCGTGCGGGACGTAGTTGGCGCCGAGGTCGTAGTGCAGGGTGGTCGGCGCGTACTGGGCGACGAGCAGGCCGACGCCGAACATCAGCAGCGCCCAGATGTTGCCGAGGAACGCCACACCGGCGGCCGACGTGGGCAGCTTGAACATCGCCCCGACGAATCCGACGACCGCGCCGACGCCGAGCACGGCGGCCTTCTTACCGCCCTCGTCACCCGCCTTGATCGTCTCGGCGGCGGCGATTCCGGCGGGCCAGGCGGCCGAGGCCGGGAAGAGCCGCGAGTCGTAGACCCGGAACAGCACCCAGCTGTCCACGGCCAGACCGATCACCGCGCCGAGCAGCATCGTCCACACCAGGTCGGGGCGGCCGATGAGGAACGGCACCGCGATGGGGGTGATCAGCGAGTTGGCGGCGGCGAACGTCGAGCCGGAGACGGCCGACTGCACCAGGTTCTGCCGGTGCTGATTGCGCATCTTGCGCAGTCCTGCGATGGAGATACGGCCGATCAGCATCGCGAGCAGCGCGCCGATCACGGAGGTGTTGGGCGCGATGCCCAGGGTCGTGATCAGCACCAGGCCGATGACGGAACCCAGGACGGCGAGGACGGCGCTGACGACCAGGGTCACCGGTTCGAAGGCGCGCGGATGCGTGGGCGGCGCAGCCTCGGGGGGCGCGCTCTGCGAAGTGGTCACGGGAACTCCAGCGGGGCGGAAGGGGGGGCGGGGCCGTGGTCAGGCGACGGACGCCTGCAGGCGGGCGGGCCGTGGTCAGGCGACGGACGCCTGCAGGCGGGTCATCGGCCCGTAGAGCTCGATCAGCCGATCGAACTCCTCCTGGTCGTGGAAGTGCGCGACGCCGCGCCCGAAGTCCTTCGCCGCCTCCAGCGAGAACCGGGCCGCCACGGCGATGTCCGACTCGTGGCTCGCGCCCGTCGCGCAGCCCGCCACCGCGGTCTGGGTGACGAGCGCGAGGCCGACGACCGGCGCGTCCGTGGCCATGCACGGCTGCATGATCGAGTTGATGTGGTGCACGCCGTTGCCGTACGGGGTGATGTCCTGCGTGGTGATCGGCAGGACGTGCGCGAGCTCGCCGGTGACGGTCTCGAGGAGGCCCAGCAGATCGTCGCTCGGGCGCAGGATCCAGCCCTCCTTGACGGTCGGGGAGAGCGCGACGCCGCGGTGGTTGAGGAGCCGGTTGCCCTTGGTGGTGTCGATGGAGACCACCGCGTCCATCTCCGGGGAGATCTCCGCGCGGTTGCAGTCGAGGACGGAGATCGGCGAGTCCATGAACGGCACCGGGTCGTGCGGCCGGGTCGGCGCGTCGGGGCAGACGTGCGTGGAGAGGATGACGTCACCCTCCAGGCGGTCGCCGCGCCCGTACATGTCGAGCAACTTCGCCGCGGCGGCCAGCGCGGCGACCGCGCCGTCCGCGTCGGACACCAGGCCGATCCGCTCCGGACGGGCGCCGACGCCGCCGAGTCGGCCGAGGATCCCGAGCGTGGGCGCGTCGCCTCCGGCGGCCTTGCCGCGGGTGCCGGGGACGGTGACCTTCACGAAGTCGGTGCCGCCGCGCTCGCCCTCGATCCGGGTGACGGTGATCTCCGGCTTCGGGCCTTCGGCCGGCGTTCCGGCCGCGTCGAGGACGGACCGCAGATGACCGGCGAGCAGCTCACCGCTCGCCTGCGGGCGGTCGAGGAGGTCGATGACGTCGAGTACGTACTTGAGCACAGCGGCTCCTTTGGTGCGTTTACGTGTTCTTGCCGCCGGGGCCACTGTGACCTGGCGTTCAGCAGAGGCCTGGCGTTCAGCAGAGGTCTGACTTTCAGCAGACTGCGCCGCCGATCCCGCATGGGACAACCTTTTCTCTATTTCAGAGAAGCATGTCCGTCATCCGGTACGCTGCCGACATGACCGCACCCCCCTTGCAGACAGCCGACCGTGTCCTCAGCGTGCTTCTGGCCTTCTCGCAGGAGCGCGAGGAGTGGGGGGTGACGGATCTGGCGGCCGAGTTCGGCTGGGACAAGTCGGTCGCACAGCGGCTGCTCGCCGCGCTGGCGCACCGCGGCTTCCTGGTCTCCGACCCGGTCACCCGCCGCTACCGTCTCGGGCCCGCGGTGTGGCACATGTCGACCGCCTGGGAACGGCACGGCGGCATGTCCGCCCTGGTGCGGCCCGCGGTGCGCGCGCTGGCGATGAAGACGGGCGCGACGGCGCTCTTCGCCGTCCCGGACGGGGTGCACCTGCGCTGCGTGGAGTCGGCCGACGGCGGCAGCGGGCCGCTGCGCGCGTACCGGCTGACCGGTGAGCTGTACCCGGCGCATGCCGGCGCCACTTCCCGGGCGTACTTCGGCATGCTCACCCCCGGCACCCGGGCCCGACTGCTGTACGGCAGGCCGATGCCGCGCTTCTCCCCGCTGACGGTGACCGACTCGGAGGCACTGGAGGAGCTGATGGTCCGCGCGGGCCAGGACGGCTACGCCCATTCGCAGGGCGAGTACGACCCGGCCACCTCAGGCCTCGCGGTGCCGATGCTCGTCCGGTCGCAGCCCGTCGGCACGCTCTCGCTGGTCGGACCGCACGACCTGGTCACGGGGCCCGACGAACACCTCCTCGGCCCGCTGCAGGCCGCGGCGGACCAACTGGGCGAGCTGCTCTCCCCGCGCCGCGCCCGCTCACAGGCGGTGCGCCGGACCCCCTGAGCCCCGGCCCAGCCGCACCCCCTACCAATTACCGACACCGACTACCGACACCGACTACCGACACCGAAAAGGCACCTCCGTATGAAGCTGCTCCTGCTGTCCAACTCCGCCGCCCCCGGCCACGGTTACCTCGAACACGCGACGGAGGTGATCGCGGACCACTTGGCGGGAGTGCGCGAGCTCGTCTTCGTGCCGTACGCGCTGGCCGACCACGACGCGTACACCAGCAAGGTGGCCGAAGCGCTGAAGCCGCTGGGCATCTCCGTGCGCGGAGCGCACAAGGGCGGCGACCCGGCCAAGGCGGTGGCCGACGCGCAGGCCGTCTTCGTCGGCGGCGGCAACAGCTTCCGGCTGCTCAAGGCGCTGCACGCGCTCGACCTGATCGAGACGGTGCGGGCGCGTGCCACCGCGGGGATGCCGTACATGGGCTCCTCGGCCGGCACCAACATGGCCTGCCCGACGCTGCGCACCACCAACGACATGCCCATCGTGCAGCCGCCGGACTTCGCCTCCTTCGGCCTTGTACCCTTCCAGATCAACCCGCACTACCTCGACCCGGACCCGGCGAGCACCCACCAGGGCGAGACGCGCGAAGAGCGTCTCGTGCAGTTCCTGGAGGAGAACGACGTGCCGGTGCTCGGGCTGCGCGAGGGCACGTGGCTGCGGCGCCGTGAGAACGCTCTCGAACTGGGCGGCACCGCCGCCGGCGCCCGCCTGTTCCGTCGGGACGAGGCCCCGCAGGAGTACGCCCCGGGCGCGGACCTCAGCGCCCTGCTGACCCTGCCCACCCGATTCGACACGCGCCTCGCCGGCTGACGGTCGGTCCGCTTCCAGCGATCAGCCCCGAGTCGGACCATCGCCGGACAGTATCTACGGCAGCAGGGCCCGGACCGCGCGTCGCGGTCCGGGCCCTGCTCCATGCGATGCCGCCCTGCGGCGGCGATGTGTCAGCTCTGGGCGGAGTCGTCGCTCGTCTGCCCGGCATCGTCGGCCGCGCCCACCTTCTCGCGCATCTTGCGCACCAGCTCCGCCTTCTGCTCGGCGGCGCCCTGGCGGTCGAGATTGCGGTGCGGACCGTTGTTCTGCCGTTCGGCGCGGGACTGCTTCTTGCGCTGGCCGCCGCCCTGGCCCACGGGGTTATTGATGTTCTTGCTCACGCTCACGGGTTCTCCCGAAATGATGTGAAGTGATCTACGGATTCATCGGTGGGGGACGGGCGCGGCGACGTCGAAGGACGTCAGCAGGGGCCCATCACGCTCTCACTCGTAAATCGGTGTCTGGAAGAACATGCCCAAGACATTACCCCGTTCTTTCGCCCCCGCACACCAAGTTTCCGCCGCCCCGGCACCGACCGGGCCTTCGGCGAGCGCCCGGGATCAGCGCGGGAGGCGACCCTAGGGTGTGCGAGCAAGTCCACTGATCGTCCCGGAGGCGTCATGCCCTTGCAGATGAAGTTGAGCGCGATAACCCTCGATTGCCCGGATCCGCTGGCTTTGGCGGCTTTCTATCGGCAGGCCACCGGCCTGGAACTCCACCCCAAGTCGAACGCTGACTTCGCCGGTCTCGACTGTGAGGACGAAGTCTTCATCGGCTTTCAACGGGTCGACGGCTACCGGGCTCCGCTCTGGCCCGAACAGACCGTTCCTCAGCAGCTTCACATGTGTTTCAAGGTCAAGCAGGACTTGGACCAGGTCGAAGCCCGGCTGCTGGAGCTGGGTGCGGCCAAACCGGATCACCAGCCTCATGGCGCCAGAGCGCGCGTTCTCACCGATCCGGTTGGGCACCCTTTTTGCATTGTCGAGGAGGCTGATTGAGGAGTTCACGGCTGCTGTGGTCCTCAGAGCCATCAAGGTCGTCGAGAGGCGGCTCTTCGTCTTTCTTGGCGAGTGGTTCGTACTCCATGACGGAGTCGGCCACCCTGCTTGTCCTTGCGCGCTGACCGCTCGTACGACACGGTCCCTGACACCTGTGCCGTGTAAGCCCCGCCGGCCCGCCAAGGACTGGCGGAGTAAGCCCCGCCCCGCCCCGAAGGAGCCCGATGCCTGAACGCCATGCCCTGCCCGCCCGTGGCCGCGTCGGTGTCCTGCTGCCCCTCGACCTGCCCGCCCACGAGGTGCTGCCCTACGCGCGGCGCGCCGGGGAACTGGGCTTCGATCAGCTCTGGGTGGTGGAGGATCTCGGCCGGCGCGGCGGCATCGCTCAAGCCGCCTCCGTCCTGGCCGGCACCGAGAACATCACGGTCGGCATCGGGATTCTGCCCGCCGGAGCCCGCAACGTGTGCTTCGCCGCGATGGAGTTGGCCACCCTCGCCCAGCTCCACCCCGGCCGCCTCATCGCCGGGATCGGCCACGGCATGCCCAACTGGATGCGCCAGGCCGGATCCTGGCCCGCCAGCCCCCTGACACTCCTCAAGGAGTACGCCACCGCGCTGCGCCAACTCCTGCGGGGCGAACCCGGACCCGGCAACGGCCGCTACGTACGCTGCGAAGGCGTCGTCCTCACCGAGACCCCCGACACCGAGGCCATCCCGCCCATCGTCCTGGGCGTCCGCGGCCCCCGCTCACAGCAAGCCGCGGGCGAGGTCGCCGACGGACTCCTCCTGGCGGAACCCGCCTCCCCCGCCTACATCACGGCCTCCCTGAACCACCTGGGCTCCACAGCCACCACGGGGCGCCCCGAGATCGTCACCTACGACGCCGCGGCCGTCGACGACGACGAAGAGGCCGCCCTCGCCCGCGTCCGCACCGGACTGGAAGCGATCGGCGAGCCGGGCTGGGCGGCCCACATCGACCCCCTGCCCTTCGCCGCCGAACTGCGCGCACACCGTGCCGCCTGCCCCGACGCCCGGGAATTCGCCCGGACCATGCCCGCCGCCTGGATCCGCGAGCTGAGCATCGCCGGTACGCCCGACCAGGCCCGCGCCGCGATCACCGCCCGCCACGCGGCCGGCGCGACCAGCGTGGTCCTCGCCCCCACCGGCCCCGACGCCCTCACAGCCCTCAACTCCCTTGCCCTCGCCCTCCCCTGACTCCGCCTAAGACCGGACCTGGAGGAATCCCCACCATGCGTTCAGGAGCAGATCCGTGAGCGCTACCTGTGATATCCCCGCGAAGATCAGCGAGTCACACCTTGACCCGTTGCAACTTGATCTCCCGGTTGACGAAGAGGTGAACGAACCCGCAGTGCCAGCAGATCAGCCCCGTCGCGCTCTCGTCTGCCCACGCCAGTCCCAGCAACTCGCCGCCGGTGCTGTTGAGTTTCACACCTCGTTCGCGAAAGAGATCGCCGTCGCAGACCTGACAGGTGATCGTCTTTTCCCCCAACGACGCCCGAACTGCCTTCGCCATTACCTCTCCCCGTCACTCCACTCCACGCGCTCCGAAGCTCAGCCACTACCTTCCGAGCTCCCGCGCCAACCTTGAACTGCCGTTCTACACGAGATCATCCACCGCTACACCTGCGCACCCGTCCGCGTGCCCGGGCCCGGAGCAAGAGGCCCGGCGATCACCCCGGCCCACGCGCGGCGGACCTCGCCGCCTCTCCCGCTCAACGCCACCCCGTTGCGCACAGACGCCATTCCGCATGTTTCGGGCCCAGTCGAAACACCTGTCACGCCCCGGTGCCCTCCCGGCAGCCTTCTCTTCAACGGGGGCGCCGCCACACCGACAGCGCGGCGCAGAACGGAGAGTGGAACATCATGCTCACAACGAAGAGGAACCTCGTGGGCCTCGGCGCGGCCGCGCTCCTACTGACCGGGAGCGGTGTCGGCACCGCCGTCGCGCAGCCGGGCGGCGCAGGCGACGTTTCGGCTCGCGGAGTGCACGGCGACTCGAAGGCCAACGCCAGTTACGCCTACGCCCACGCCACCTGGAAGTGGACCGGCCCCGGCTCGACGAGCAAGGTCAAGGTGTACGTCAACGACCAGCGCTGCCGGGACGGTTACGACTCCTTCGCCTTCATGCAGTTCAAGGGGACCGACGGCGCTGTCATCACAGGGGAGAGCCGGGCGTGGAACTACAACAGCGACTGCGTCGGACGAGGCAAGTCGACGAAGTTCCCGCGCTTCTCGGACGGGTTCAACGTCGCGAAGGCCCGCGTCGTCGTCTGCAAGAACGACGTCACGGGCTCGGGTGACACCTGCAAGAAGGGCAACTGGCACAAGAACCCCAAGGCGTGAGCGTCGGGAAGTGAGGGAAGCCGCTGACGTCACCCGGGTGTGCTCGCGCCGGCCGTCGGGCGCTCCGGGTCCGTCGCGGTCGGGGCCTCGGCGGACGGGGACGAAGGAGGCGGGGACGAGGCGGACGGCGTCGAGGTGGACGGCGTCGCCGGGCTCGGGACCGCTGAGCCGGACGGCGCCGGAGGCGAAGGGCTGGGCGTCGGGCTGCGGTCGGGGACGGTCGAGGACGATGGTGCGGCGGGCGGCACGGGGGCGCGGTCCGGGTCCGATTCCGGGGCCAGGGCGACGTAGCCGACGGCAAGGGCCGCGGCAGTGGCGAGCCCGGCGACCGGGAGGGCGTAGCGCCGGCCGAGGTCGCGGAGTCGAGGCAGTCGGCGCAGCTGCGGTCCGGGCGGCCGGGCCGGGCGCAGTGCCCGTACGGTGACACTGTCGGCGCGCACGGCGAGCGCCTCGCGCAACCGTTGCTCCACCGGGCGTTCGGCATGGTCGGCAGGCCGGACAGGTGGCGTGCGGGGAGTCATATCCGGCCCTCCAGGATCTTTTCCAGTGCGTCCAGGGCGCGGCTGGCGTTCGACTTCACCGCGCCTTTGCTGATGCCGAGGGTGGCGGCTATCTCGGCCTCGCTGAGGTCGGCCCAGTAGCGCAGTACGAGGACTTCACGACGGCGCGGGGTGAGCCGGGACAGCGCGGCGAGGACTTCGCGGTGTGCCTCGTCGAGGACGACGGAGTCCTCCGCGGACGGGGCTTCGCCGGCCGGTGGCGGGGTCCACGCCCGGGCCGTGCGGCGACGACGCAGCACCGTGCGTGCGGTGTTGACGACCGCGGTGCGCAGGTAGCCGAGGGCGTTGTCCACCTCCGTGATGTGTTCGCCGTGGCGGCGGTAGAGGGCGGTGAACGCGTCCTGCACGACATCCTCGGCTGTGGCCAGGTCGTCCACGAGCAGCACCGCAAGGCGCACCATGCGCAGCCGGTGCGCGTGGTAGAGCTCGCCGATGGTGGGTGGCCGGTCGAGGTGCGGGGGTGCGGCACCGTGCGGATGCGGACGCGGGTGTGCGTACGGGGGTGTGGCCCGGCCCGGCGCATCGGTGGCCGGGCCGGGTGCCCCTGCGAGCGTGGACCGGTCGCGTCGCAGCAGCCCACGCAGCACATCCCGCCATCCTGGGCGGATGTGGCCGTGCGGGAACATGAACGGCCGTGCTGGCGAGGCGAGTTCGTGGGCTGCGTGGGTGTGCACAGGGTTCCTCGTATGTGCTGCGTCGTATGTGCTGCGTCGTGTGTATTGCCTCGTGTGTACTGCGTCAGCGGTGCGAGCGGCGGCGTACGGCGAAGAGGGTCCCCGCGCCACCGGCGACGAGTGCGAGGGCCCCGGCGCCCAGGACGGTGGTGGTCGTGTCCGAGGACCCAGTATGTGCGAGCTCGTCATCGGCGGGGGCGGGCGCGGGGGTGCCGGGCTCGCTCGGGACGGGCGAAGGTGTGCCGGGCTCGGTGGGGGCGGCACTTGGCGCCGCCGAGGAGGCCTCGTCTCCCTTGCCGCCGGGGGCGGCGGGCGCGGCCGAAGGCGGGGTGCTCGCGGTCGGCTTCGGGACGCTGCCCGCGGACTTCGGGGGCGCCGGGCTCGGCGTCTCGGTGGTGGCGGCCGAGGGACGCGCCGTTGGCTGCACCGGCGTGGCGTGGGCGGCGGGAATCGCGGCCAGAGCGGCCAACAGGCCGGTGGCCACGATGGCACTGCGCACGGGAACAAGGGGGTTCACGGTCGTACTCCTCGGTCGGGGTGAAGGGTGCCGGACGGCACCCTTCACCCCCACACGACGCGCGAACCCGCGTCAGGTTGCCGCGGTCGCACAAAAATCTTCTCCCGGCATCCGTCCTCACGGCGTGTACCTCGAAATGGAGGCAGGTGCGCGGCCGATGAGCCTTCGCGCCGTGCGGGCCAGGTGAGCCTGGTCGGAGAAGCCCGCTGAGGCCGCGGCTGCGGCCACCGATTCGCCGGGTAGGTCGGCGATGGCTTCGCGCAGCCGTGCCCATTGGCGCAGCCGCACGAGCGGGATTCCGACGGATGCACGGACGAGGGTACGCAACCGGGGCGGCGAGAGCCCGACATCAGCGGCGATGGCCCCGATGTCCGCGCGAGGATCGGCGCGAGTGCTCTCCCGGAGTGCGTACGCCACGCGTGGATCAAGCGGGTGTCCCGCCCCCGCAAGCCCAGTGAACTTGGTGAACTTGGTGAACTTAGTGAGCTCGGCTTTGGCGGCGCCGAGGTCGGCTCCGGCAGTGAGAGCGCCGGCGACACCAAGTGCCCCAAGTGCCCCAAGTATCCGGCGTGTTGTGGCCTGGTCGAGGAGTGTGAGCCCCAGTTCGGGACGGAGGACCCAGGGGTCGATGAAGAGCGCCGCATACGACGACGTCGTGGCACAGGTGTGGGCAAGCTGAGGGGGCACGATCACTCCGGCCGCCGCGGCGGTGCGACCCCCGTCCGCTCCGACCTCGACGTGGCCGCC
The DNA here is from genome assembly GCF_035798155.1 of Streptomyces endophyticus. NCBI lineage: Bacteria > Bacillati > Actinomycetota > Actinomycetes > Kitasatosporales > Streptomycetaceae > Streptomyces > Streptomyces endophyticus. The sequence goes on from NZ_JAOZYC010000199.1 coordinate 19,360, forward strand.
GATCGGCAAGACGACCTTCCATGCCGGGTGGCAGTGGCGGGTAACACCGAACGCGCGGGTCTCGGCGAACAACGTCGCTTCGGGGCCGGTGGAGAAGACGATCCGGCGATCGTTCTGTTCAAGCTCCCATGCGCGGCCGGAGGCAACCATCACGGCATGCACGCTATCGCGGCCATTACGTTGGCGGTCTTCCTGATGACGGTGGGGATCGCGCACTTCGTGGTTCCCGGCTACTTCCGCACCCTGATCCCGCCCTGGCTCGACCTGTCCGGAGTGCTCGTCGCTGCCAGCGGAGCGGCGGAGATCGTCGTAGGCGCGCTGATCCTGACTCCGCAGGCCCGCGAGGCCGGGGGTTGGGCCGCCGCCGCACTCATCACCACGTACCTGCCCTCCCATCTCGACGCTCTGCGTCACGCGCGTCCTGATCAGCCGCGGTGGCTGGAGCGGCCGGTCGGTGCGATGGCCCGACTGGCAGTCAACCTCCTCTACATCGGCTGGGCGGTGACGGTGGCGTCGGCCGGTGTATGACGCGGCATGGAGCTCGGCGATCGGTTCGGTCGCTGTGCCACCCGGCACCATGTAAGACAAGGCAAGGATGATGACCCCATGCGCATCCACATCGACGCCGACGACCTGCCCGGCCTCACCTGCCCATCCGCCGGCAACGACCCGGTCCACCGCAACATCCACGTCGCCGTGCAACGCCGCGATCGCCCCACCGAACTCCTCACCCCGCAACCCGGCGACGCCAACTCCGCGACGTGGACCCTGGAGTGCACCACTGCCCCGTCGCCGACCGGCATCGATGTGAGGGGTCCGTACGTACAGGGCCGCCCGGGTCAGCGGTTCATCTATCTGTCCTGGGGCACCGTCGACGAAGCCGGCGCCTTCACCATGTTCCGCCGCGCCAAGCTCATGCTCGACGCCGTCCCCTCCGAGGTCCTCGACGCCGCCGTACGCAGCGGCCTGCTGGTCGGACGCCTCGGCCTCACCGACGCCCAGGGCACCCCGCTGTGCGCCCGAGTCGTGCCGCCGCGAATCACCTGGACCGCCGAAAGCACCGCCCAGCAACGGTCCGAGTCGTAGGCGCGAGTCACGTACTTGTCGCGGGTCACTTACTTGTTCAGCGCGCCCCGCCACGCGTTGCGTCACTGATGGAGCCGCCACCGGCCTTCAGAGATGACATCCACCTTGCCGTCCCTGACGCGAACGGCCGTCTCGTCGTCGATGAAGTAGATCGGAAAGTCCGCCCGCGCAGCGATGCGATCGGCCCAGGCGTCGTCCCGCTCGGGGAAGTCCGGCGAGTACAGGTGGGGCTTGAGGTACCAGTCGAAGAGGCCGAACGGCGGCTCCACGGTCGTCGCGCCCAGCACGTGGAGGTCGGTGGTGTCCCCGATGACGTCGGCGGAGTGTGCGGTGAGATGGCGGCTGAAGACCATCGATCCGGCGCTGACCCCCACATAGACCCGGCTCTCCAGCGCCTCCAGGAGGCCATCGGCCAGGCCGTTGCCGGTGATGCTGCGCGCGAGGTGGTAGTGGTTGCCGCCCTCGACATAGATGACGTCGGCGCGGAGCAGCCGGTCGAGCACCAGCTGCCGGGGCAGGCCGTTCAGTTCCAGGACGTCGAACTCCCGCCAGCCGAGGCCGTGCAGTCGGTTCATGTCCGCGACGAACCACCCGTGGTCCCCGGGCTCGGCGACCGATGCCGTGGGAACGAACACGATGTTCGCCGATCCGAACGGCTTGCCCAACATGTCCCGCAGCGCGTCCCGCAGCGTCTCGTTGCGCAGGCCACTCGCGGTCAACAGAAAGTTCATCGGGCGAGCCAAGCACGGCCGCCGGACGCGCGCAACGAGCCCCGGTACGGATCCGCGACGATGCCCGCCGGGTGACGACCTACCGTGTGCTCCCGGCGCCCAGGTGATGCGCATGCGGAAGCAGATCTCCGACGTATCGGCGATCTGCATGCGGCTCATGCCGCCTGCCACCAGCCCGTGGGTGAGGACGAGTTCGCGCTTCGGCTCCGCCCCGGCCTCTCGCCGGCGCGCACCCCGTCGTCAGGGCCCGCCCGGGTCCCTGGTCAGACCCGTTCCAGGCGTCGGTGCGGGCCGCTGGGAAGCTCCGCTTCGATCGTGTCACCAGGGCACACCACGCCGCCTTCCCTCACGATGCTCATGATTCCGGCCTTGCGTACCACGTTCCCCGCCTCGTCACGCCCGACGACCCGCTTCAGCAGCCCGTCCTGAAAGTTGTCGATCTGCAGGCAGGGATTGCGCAGACCAGTCACTTCCAGGACGACGGCGTCGCCGACGCGCAGCAATGTGCCGACCGGCAGGCCGAGCAGGTCGATGCCGCGCGTGGTGATGTTCTCGCCGAGTTGGCCGGGCGCCACCTTGAACCCTTCTTCGGCCACCTCGGCGAAGAGCTCTTCATGAATGAGGTGGACCTGGCGCAGATTCGGCTGGGTGGGGTCCTGCGCAACACGCGAGCGGTGCTTGACCGTTACGCCTGCGTGCACGTCCCCCTCCACGCCGAGCCCGGCGAGCAATCTGACGCTGTCCTGGTTCGGCTTGGTGAACGAGTACTCCCCGTTGCGGCTGACCGCCGCCACTCTCCCACTCATACCTGGTAACCCCCTCGCCGGTAACAGTGATCCGGCACGAGCCTAGTCCTCGCCCTTCAAGGCACGGCATCCACGATCCGCGCGGCCGATCCCGTCGAAGTGGTTGAAGTGGTTGAAGGGCGCAATGATTCAGGTAAGGGTGTTGGCCGTAGCCGAGGAAAGGAAGCCCCGCCATGGCCGCCACCACCCAGCCCCCGTTCCGCGCCGACCACGTCGGCAGCCTGCTGCGTCCGCCCGCGCTCCTCCAGGCCCGCGAACACCACGCCGCGGGGAAGATCGACGATGCCGCGCTCGCCGCCGCCGAGGACGAGGCCGTGCGCGCGATCGTCGCGATGCAGAAGGAAGCGGGGCTGCGCAGCGCCACCGACGGCGAGTTCCGCCGCGCCTCGTGGCACATGGACTTCATCTACGCCCTCGGTGGCATCCGGCGCGTCGAGGACGAGTCGCTGCACGTGCGCTTCCACAACGAGGACGGCGACATCGAGTTCGCGCCGCCCTCCGCCCGCATCGACGGCAAGGTGACACTGGAACGCACCATCTTCGCCGACGCGTTCACCTTCCTGCGCGACACCGTCGCCGAGGGCGTCACCCCGAAGCTGACCATCCCCTCGCCGAGCATGGTCCACTACCGCGGCGGCCGCGCCGCGATCGATACGACCGTCTACCCCGACCTCGACGCCTTCTGGTCCGACCTCACCGACACCTACGCGGCCCAGATCCGCGGCGTTCACGAACTGGGCTGCCGCTACCTGCAGTTGGACGACACCTCGCTCGCGTACCTGAACGATCCCGAGCAGCGTTCCTACGTCGCGTCCATCGGCGGCGACGCGGAGCACCAGCACGAGACGTACATCGCGAACATCAACCGGGCGCTCGCGGGACGCCCCGACGACCTGCGTGTCACCACCCACATGTGCCGCGGCAACTTCGCCTCCTCCTGGGCCGCTTCGGGCAGTTATGACTTCATCGCCGAGGCCGTCTTCGGCGGCCTCGACGTCGACGGCTTCTTCCTGGAGTACGACGACGAGCGCTCCGGCGGCTTCGCCCCGCTGCGCTACGTTCCCAAGGGCAAGCAGGTCGTCCTCGGCCTCGTCACCACCAAGCGGCCGCAGCTCGAGGACAAGGACACCCTCAAGCGGCGCATCGAGGAGGCCTCCCGCTACATCGACATCGACCAGCTGTCCCTGTCCCCGCAGTGCGGCTTCTCCTCCACCGTCGAGGGCAACAAGCTCACCGCCGAGGACCAGACGGCCAAGCTGCGCCTCATCGTGGAGACGGCGGAAGAGGTGTGGGGCGGGGTGTGATGACACGTCAGCAGGGCACCGCTCGCGGCGGATCGGCCTCGTACCTCCCATGAAGCACACCATGCCCACCCTCGCCGAATAAACGGAATCCATCCGCAACCGGCCCGAAACCCCCCGGCGAACCGCGCTCCGTACGCTCGCCGTACCGATCCCGGGCACCGGGACCCGGCAAGCGCCTGCGCAGGACCGTCACGGGGAGAAGGGCCATGGCGCACGTCATTCCGATCCGCAAGCCCACCGCACGCGCACCGGAGGCCGGCCGCGCGCTCGCCTTCGCCACCGTCCACGGCTACCGCCGCGCCTACCGGATCGCGGGCGAGGGCCCGGCCGTGCTGCTCATCCACGGCGTCGGGGCGTCCAGCGCGCACTGGGAGGACTGCATCGACATCCTCGCGCGCCGGCACACCGTCATCGCCCCCGACCTGCTCGGGCACGGCGGTTCGGCGAAGCCGCGCGCCGACTACTCGGTCGCCGCGTACGCGAACGGCCTGCGCGACCTGCTCGGCGTGCTCGGCATCGACCGCGTCACCCTCGTCGGACACTCCTTCGGCGGCGGGGTGGCGATGCAGTTCGCGTACCAGTTCCCCGAGCGCGTCGACCGGCTCGTCCTGATCTCCTCCGGCGGGGTCGGCCGCCAGGTCACGCCCATCCTGCGGGCCGCGACCCTGCCCGGCGCGGGGCTCGCGCTCGGCCTGCTGAAGGTGGCCGGGGCACGGCTGCCGGTCACCGCGGTCGTCCGCGCCCTCCAACTCCTGGACACCGGGCTCGGCGTGGACGCGCCCGACCTCGTCAACCTGGTCGACGCCCTGCCCGACCAGAACTCCCGCGACGCCTTCATACGGACACTGCGGGCGGTCGTCGACTGGCGCGGCCAGGTGGTCACCATGCTGGACCGCTGCTATCTGGCGCGGGGCGTCCCCACCCTCCTCGTCTGGGGCGATCGCGACAGCGTGCTGCCGGTGGCGCACGCCTACACCGCGTACCAGGCGATGCCCGGCAGCCGACTCGAAATCTTCCCGGGCGCCGGGCACTTCCCGCACCACACCGACCCCGCACGGTTCGTCCGGCTCCTGGAGGAGTTCATCGCCACCACCACTCCCGGTGACTGGAGCGTCGAGCAATGGCGCGAACTCCTCCGTACGGGACGCCCCGAGGAGAAGCACGCGCCGGCCGTCGCACACGAGTACCGCAAGGACAGCGAACGCAGCGCGACATGAGAGCGCGACATGAGAGCGGGACATGAGAGCGGGACACCCCTGAAGCCGTTGAAGCCATTGAAGCCGTCAGGCCAACTCGTGCAGCAGTCACCGTAGTTGGACGTGCCGGGTTCAGGGCGCGATCATCGTGACCCCTCGGCCCGGCGCCGAGCCCATCGCGTTGAGCGCGGACGGGGCCTCGTCCAGGCCGATCGTGGCGGTGACGAGGCGGTCGGGGCGCAGCGTGCCGGTGGTGACCAGCTCCAGCATGCGGGGGTAGGCGTGCGCTGCCATGCCGTGGCTGCCGAGGAGTTCGAGTTCGAGGGCGACGACCCGGTCCATCGGGAGGTGGGCGCCGCCCGGCAGGAGGCCGACCTGGACGTGGCGTCCGCGGCGGCGCAGGCTCGCGATCGAGGCGGCGCTGGTGGTGGGGGAACCGAGCGCGTCGAGGGAGAGGTGGGCGCCGCCCCGGGTGGCCTCGCGGACCGCCGCGGCGGTGTCAGGGACCTCTGCCGCGTCGACGCAGACGTCGGCGCCGAAGGCGGAGGCCAGGGCAAGGGCCTCGGGAGAGACGTCCACCGCCACCACCCGGGCCCCGGCCGCCGCCGCGATCATCACGGCGGACAGGCCCACCCCGCCGCAGCCGTGCACCGCCACCCACTCCCCGGCGGCCGCGCGCCCCTGGTCGGCCACGGCACGGAAGGCGGTGGCGAAGCGGCAGCCGAGACTCGCGGCGGTGGCGTCGGTCATGCCCTCGGGGACAGCGACGAGGTTCACGTCGGCATGGTGCAGCGCGACGTACTCGGCGAACGACCCGGCGTGGGTGAAGCCGGGCTGCTCCTGGCGCTCGCACACCTGGTGGTCGCCGCGGACGCAGGAGGCGCAGCGCCCGCAGGCGCAGATGAACGGGACGGTGACGCGGTCGCCGGGCCGCCACTCGGTGACATCGGCGCCGACCGCCTCGACGGTGCCGGCCAGTTCGTGGCCGGGAATGTGCGGGAGGCGGACGTCCGGGTCGTGCCCCTGCCAGGCGTGCCAGTCGCTGCGGCACAGCCCCGTCGCCCCGACCCGCACCACGACCCCGTCCCGGGGCGGCACGGGGTCGGCGACCTGCCGTACCTCCGCGTCCTTGCCGAACTCCTCGAACACCACTGCCCGCATCGCGCGCGCTCCCCTCTCCCGACAGCCACTTCCGTCCGCCCGACCTGAGGAACCGTGGTCAGGTCCGCCGTGAGTTCATGCTGCCAGAGCGCCGAAATATTCACTCGCGTACGCCGCCCCGGCCTGCCTACCCTTGCCCCGCAGCTTCCTTCCGCGCCGGCACCGCCTGCCCGTGCGGCCGAACCACCGGGCCCCGTGCCCACCGAGAGGGTGTCTTGATGACCCGGCCCGCGCCGAGCGCGCCTCACCGCGACGTAGCACGTACGCGTACTGCACGTACTGCACGTACCGCACGTACCGCACGTACCGCACGTACACACCGCGGATAACCGACCGAACCAGCCGTCGAGGCCGCTCGGCCTGCTCTTGCTGTCGATGACCAACTCCCCAGCAAGGAGCACAGGTGTCCGAGCACACCCCACATTCCAACCCCAGTCCCAGCCCCAGTCCCACCCTGAAGATCAGTACGTTCGTCTGCGCCTGGTGCGGTCTCACCGTGACCACCGTCGACCCGGACGGCCGCAGCCGTAACCACTGCCCTTCGTGTCTGCACTCGCGCCACGTCCTGGACCACGTTCAGGGCGGCAGCACCGAGTGCCACGGCCGGATGTCACCGATCGCCATCGCCGTCCTGCGGACCGGTGACTGGATGATCGTCCACCGCTGCGTGCGGTGCGACGAGCTCACCTCGAACCCGGTGAGCCCCGACGACAACCAGCTGGTACTGATGCGGATGGCGGTACGGCCACTGGCCCAACCGCCCTTCCCCCTCGAAACGTTCGGAACGCTGTGAGCGGGGAGGCCCGGCATGCCACGCCGTAACCGCACACAGTCCGACGGCCCCGACCCCCGGCAGCGCCGTCGGCGCGACGGCCACCGCACCCGCGACTTCCGCTGCGCGGGCTGCCGCCTGGAGGTCTCCCTGGACGCCCCGGGCAGCGGCCACCGCAACCATTGCCCGAACTGCCTGACCAGCCTGCACGTGGACGCCCGGATCCCCGGCGACCGCGCGTCCAACTGCCGGGGCCGGATGGACGCGTTGACGGTGTCCTGCCGCCCGGACGGGGAGTGGCTGATCGTCCACGAGTGCCTCTCGTGCGGCGAACTCTCCACCAACCGCGTCGCAGGCGACGACAACGCCCTGGCCCTGATACGCCTCGCGGTCCTCCCCCTCCGGGCCACAGGCCGCGCGGCGAACCGCACGCTGCTGATGCTGTGAGCGGAGGACCGGGCCGGTACGGAGCAGCGCCCCCGAACCGGCCCGGTCCCTCTGCCAGTGACCAGTGGCCAGCGGCCAGTGGCCGCCAGGGCTGCTCCACGCGGGGCGCGGGCCCCGTCGGGCCGACACTTCTGGCTACCCTGGATCACGAGCAACGTCCGTTCCCAGGGGGAGAGTTCATGGATCCGGAGATCGTCGCCCTTGCGGGTACGGCAGGCACGACATTGGTCGGCCTGCTGACGACCGAGGCCTGGCAGCGGGCCAGGGACGGTGTCGCCGCGTTGTGGCATCGGGCCGAACCCGCTCGCGCCGACGCGATATCCGCCGAACTGGAGGTGACCAGGACCGATCTGCTGGCCGCGCAGAGCGACGGCGACACCGAGTCCCGCGACGAACTGGGCGCGGAGTGGCAGGGCCGGATCCGACGGCTGCTCGCGGCACACCCCGAGGAAGCCCGAGCCCTGCGCGCACTCGTCGACGAATTGCGGCCCCTCGCGCCCGACGTCACGTCGGTCACCCAGCAGGCCACCGCCTCCGGTCACGCCCGCGTCTACCAGGCGGGCCGCGACCAGCACTTCGACCGCCGATGAGCGGCCCCAACGAGGCACGGGCCGACGGATACGGTCGCGTCTACCAGGCTTCCGGTGACCAGCACATCGTCGAGCACCATCATCACGTCCGTGACGAGCACCATCATCACGCCCGTGAGTGGTCGGGCCCCGACTCGGTGCGTCACCCGTCCGTCGGCCGGGCCCCCGTCACACTCCGCGACCGCGTGGGTGAGATGGACCGGTTGCGTGCCGCGGTCGAGCCGGGCGTCGGCAACCGCGTCTACGTCCTGCACGGTCTCGGCGGCTGCGGCAAGACCGCCGTGGCCTACACCCTCTTCCGCCACGCCACCGAGAACGCCGGCCGCGTCGGGCTCTGGGTCAACGCCTCCGACCCGGCCTCACTGCGCTCCGGCATGCTCGCCGTCGCCGCCGACCGGGGCGCGACCGACGCCGAACTCACCGGCGCGCGCGGCGGCCTGCGCCCCGCCGCCGATCTCGTCTGGCACTACCTCGACCGCTCCAGCGAGCCCTGGTTGCTCGTCCTCGACAACGCCGACACCCCGGCGATCCTGCGCGCCGGAGGGTGGCTGCGCACGAGCCCCGCGGGCATCGTCGTCGTCACCACCCGCCAGGCCGCGACCCATTGGTGGCCGGGTGCGGAACTGCTCCAGTTCGGCGTTCTGCCGCGCCAGGACGCCGCCCTCGTCCTCCAGGACATCGCGCCCCACGCAGGCACCCTCGACGACGCCGCAGAGGTCGCCGACCGTCTCGGACACCTCCCCCTGGCACTCACTCTCGCCGGTGGGTTCCTCGCCCACCAGGTCATCGACCCCTGGACCCTCGCCGATTACCGACATCGGCTCGACGTCGGCATCGACACCGGCCCCGCCGATCTCGTGGAAGCGGTCGACCCGGTCGACGCGGCGTCCCACTTCGACCCGAGACACCTGCTGAACCGCACCTGGCAGCTCTCCCTCGACTCCCTCACGACTCAGGGTCTTCCGGAGGCCACACCGCTGCTGCGGCTGCTTTCCTGCTGGGCGGGCGACCCGCTCCCCCTCAAGCTCCTCGCCCACGCCGAACTCGGCACCGAACTGCACGGCTCCCGTGTCGAGTCCGCCCTGCGAGGACTCCTCGACCACTCGCTCACCGAGCTCGTACCGGGGCAGGTGCGCTGCCTGCGCGTACACGGGATCCTGCTGGACAGCGTCGCTCACGCGACCCCTGACGACCAGCGGGAGCGACTCGCCACAACGGCTGCCCGCCTGCTCCGTGCCGTGCTGCCGGAGGTCCCGGAACGCGGAGCGCAGGACCCCGCGACACTCCTGCTCGCTCCACACGTCATGGCGTTGCTGCGGCGCGTGACGAGATGGGGCACCAGCTCGTCCACGGTCGAAAGCGCGGCCGACTGCGCCCTCCGGTTGATCGTCGCCGTGCACAGGTCGGGCGACTACGCGTCGGCGCTCACGTTGGCGACCGACGCCGTCGCCCTCGCCACCGCGGCCTTGCCCACCGACAACGCCTGTGTTCTCGGACTCCGCCTGCGCGTGGGCCGTGCGCTCTTCCGCCTCGGCCGCTTCGAGGAGTCCGAAGCCCTGTACCAGGAACTGCGCTCGGACTGCGAGAGGGCACTGGGTCCCGATGCTCCCGAGACCTTGGAAGCATGCTTGAAGATCGGGAGCCCGCTCGCCAATCTCGGCCGGATCCAGGAGGTGCCCCCGCTGCGGCGACGCGTCGTACGGGTCCGGGAGGAAACGCTGGGGAGACGGCACCCACTCACGCTGATGGCGCGGTCCGCCTTCCTGGAGATCGCGGCGAACCCCGGCATGGCAGGCCTTCCGGAGCAGGCCGAGATGATCGCCACCGGGCCCGAACTCCTCGCGGACTGTTACCGCACCCTCGGGGAGCACCATCCGCTGACGCTCACCGCTGAGCTCAATTTCGCCGCAGCCCTCCGCTGCGCGAGCCAGCACGCCGAGGCCCTGCCCCACGCGCTCAAGGCACTGGCCGGATACGAGCAGATCTTCGACCCGGACTACCCCTTGGTGCTGAACACGCGCCATGCGCTCGGCCGGATCCTGACGGCCCTGGGCCGGCACTCCGAAGCGGTCGACCAGCTCGAGCTCCTTGTGGCCGGCCGCCTCCGGATACTCGGCCCGACCCATCCCTGGACACGTAACGCCCAGGACCTCCTCGCCGAGTGCCTGGACGCGGACACCTCGACTTCGACGGAATGACCGGTACGCCGCGGCGTAGAACCTGGCCGCACCGAGCCCTTCACTCACGCCTCCCACCCGTGGTTCGTACGGGCTGGTAGTGGTCGTGGGTGGAATCGAGGACGCCCTCGCCACGAGCCGCACCGTGCAGGCCCCCACGTACAGCGTTCACCTCTGCTTTCCGCAGGGTTCCGGTGATCACGGCGAGGGGCCCAGCGGCCTGATGGAAATCGGGGACCGCACCGTGGCGGGCCAGCAGAGCAAGTACCGGGGACAGATCCTCAGTTGGCGCTTCGAGCGCGAACCGGTCGATGGGTTCACAGACGGTCGTCCCGGCTCGCCGGAGGGCCTGGCGGACCACCAGGCCGGTGGTGCGCCTGACCTCCGCGGCCTGTGGTGCCGGCGGTTGGTAGCCGCTGTCGGTCACCGTGATCCGCGCGTCGGTCACCCGCCAGCCGTGCGGGCCGACGGCCAAGGGGTCGTGGAGGTACTCCAGCAGCGCGACCCGATAACCCTCCACGTTTCCGTAGACGTGCAGGGGCAGCGTCGACCGGTCCGCAGCGACGACGAGTTCGACTCCGGTGCCGGGTGCGGCCGGCTCAACGGTCACTGCGAGCGTGTAGTGGTACGGGTGGCCGGGGTCGCCCATACGCAGCGCAGCGCTCCCCGTCCCGGACGGTCGTTCAATGCAGACCACGCCGGTGTCGCGGAAGTCGACGTCGATGCCGTATTCAACTTCCAGCGTGTCGGCCAGAACCTCCTGCTGCACCTCGCCGTAGATCCTGATCCGCGCGGCACCACGCTCGGGTCGCAGACCGATCAGGGGGTCGACGTCGGCGAGTTCGGACAGGGCCCGGTGCAACTCGCCCTGCCGGGACGGGTCGTGGGCCACCACCCGGGTCTCGAAGCCCGGAGCCGGCAACGCTGCTGCCGCCGCGGTGGCGGACGTGCGGCAACCGATCCAGTCGCCGATCCGAGCGCTGTCCAGGCCCCGGACGCGCGCGATCTCACCGGCCGTCGCCCGATCGCACATCATGACACCGCCGGGCTTGAAGACCTCCAGGGCTGTCACCGTCGCCGACCTGTCCCCGCCGAGCGACACCCGATCGCGGACTCCGAGCGTTCCGGCGCGCATCCGCACCGTGCAGACCCGCTGCCCTCCGGCCCGTTCGACCTTGAACACCTGCGCCGCCGCCGGTGCGTCGTCGTCGCCGACGGCCACGGGAAGCAGCTCGGTGACGGACTCGATCAGGGCACGGACGCCCGCACCGGTCCTGGCCGAACCGAACAGCACCGGGTGGACACCGGCGGCACGGGTCAGCACACCGAGGGCTGCACGCAGCCGTCGCGGTCCAATGGGCCGGTCCCGGACGAGCCAGTCCTCTAGCAGCTGCTCGTCATGGTCCGCGAGCAATTCCGTCAGACGCTCCGACTCGACCGGGTCCTCCCACGCGCACGGTGCGGCCTCGGCCGCAGCCGTGCCGGGGTTGCACACATGGCCGAGCGGTACGAGCGCCGCGCTCAGGCGGTTCCGGATTCCCTCAAGGACCCGCTCGGGCGCGGCGCCGGTCCTGTCGATCTTGTTGACGAAGAAGATCACGGGGATACCGAGGCGGCGCAACGCCCGGTACAGCACGATGGTTTGGGCCTGCACTCCCTCCACGGCGGACAGCACCAGGACCGCGCCGTCGAGGACCACCAGTGAGCGGTCGACCTCGGCGATGAAGTCGGGATGGCCCGGGGTGTCGACGAGGTTGACGGTGACGTCGTCGATCGCGAATGCCGCGACGGCAGAGCGGATCGTGATGCCCCGCTGCCGCTCCAGGGAGAGGGTGTCGGTCTGGGTCGTGCCGTCATCCACCCGGCCGACCCGTTCGATGGCACCGCCGGCATGCAGCAGCGCCTCGGTCAGACTGGTCTTGCCGGCATCGACGTGAGCCACCACGCCCAGATTGAGCCGCCGGGCGCTGGCCACCGGCCCGGCAGTGGCGGCGGTGGCTGTGGCGGCGGTGGTGGTGTCATGGCGTACGGAGGCGGGAGAGTTCGGACGGTTCATGGCTCCTCGTGTGCAGGTCGGTGGCGACGGCGGGGCACACGAGTTGGCGCATGATGAAGTCCGTTTCTGTCGGTCGATCACGGATCGATTGGTCAGTGGCGATGTTCCAAGCGGCGTCCAGAGCTGTCAACGCAATTCCGCACCCGGCCTGCCGTAACCGTCAGCCCCTGGGATGCGACAGATGCAGTACTCGTCGGCGCTGACTACCGCTGACGCCGGTCGTACCTCGCCTTGGCGACGCGTCGGCAGACGCCGCTCCCGACCGCCACGCAGAGACTGATCAGCGTGGCTGTCCCCCACCGCGCGTCGTTCATGACGCAGCCATAGGCCGCAATGCAGGAGGACAGGGTCATGAAGAACGTGATCGAGCAGAGCATTCGTAGCGGGACCAGGTACCACATCGGCTTGCCTTCGCCCGCGCTCGCTGCGTGCTGAACGCGATCAAACGGGCCTCCGGGCTCCACCTCAGCGGCTACGCCCTGGACGATGGCGGCGAACTGCCGATCGATGTCCGCGCTTGAGAAATCATCCCTACGGCCCTCACTCACCGTGAACCCCGTTTCGCCGCCCCGCACCGAATCTCTCGATCCTCCCGTGGCCGGGAGATCCCGTCAACGCTGGGCGTACGAGGGGAAGTTGGGCGACCCGAACGGCGCGGCAGGCCTGCCGCTCACTGTCACCGATGAACCGATGCGGACGGTCACACCACCCTCTTCGACTGAATTTTCAGTCTGTGTAAAAGTCACCGCACCGACAACGAAGCGGCGGGGGCCGCGAGCACCCCGGGTGTTGAGGGCACGGCGGCGAAGGAACTGCGTATGGGTGCCGAGTGGGAGAGCCACGCGCGGACCTTCATGTCGTGGCCCGCACTGGAGTCGGTGTGGGGCGAGGACCTTCCCTACGTGCGCGAGGACATCGCCCGTGTCGCCCGTGCCATCGCGGATTACGAGTACGTCGTGATGATGGCGAGGCCCGACCAGCGGAAGGCCGCCCAGAAGGCGTGCGGGCGCGACGTCGAGGTCATCCCGCTGGAGGTCGACGACCTGTGGGCCCGCGACACCGTGCTGGTGTTCGTGGAGGACGACGGCGAGGGCACCCTCCTCATCACCGAGAGCTCGATCGTCAACGACAACCGCAACCCCGGAAAGAGCCGGGACCTGATCGAGGCCGAGATCAAGCAGACACTGGGCATCAAGAAGGTGATCTGGCTGGCCGGCGTGCGCGGCCAGGACATCACCGACGCGCACGTGGACAGCCTCGTCCGGTTCACCGCGCCCGGTGTCGTACTCCTCGACAGGGCACACCCCGACACTCCCCCGGATTCCTGGTCGCACGCGTCGGACCAGGCGAAAGCCGTGCTCAGCAAGGCGACCGATGCCGAGGGCCGGCCCTTCGAGGTCATCGATCTGCCGCAGCCCGACCTGTACGAGATCACCGGCGAGGGGGACGACTTCGTGTCGACGTACGCCAACTTCTACGTCGCCAACGAGTCCGTGTTCATGCCCAAGTTCGGGGACCGCGAGGCCGACAAGCGCGCCCGGAGCATCCTGCAGGAGCACTTCCCCGAGCGCGACATCGTGCAGGTCCGGATCGACACCATCGCCGCCGGTGGTGGCGGCATCCACTGCTCGACGCACGACGAACCCGGCAAGCCGGTCGACTGACCACCGGCCCACATCACGGAACGCCGTCCCGGACAGGTGCGCGCGGTCAGCGGCCCAATCGTTCGAGCTCGGCCTCGATGGCCTCGCTCATCAATGTCCGCGCGTGGGCAATCTGGAGCATGCCGCTGAGCCAGTGGTAGTAGATCAGCGCGGTGGAAACGCCCGCCTCTTCGGCCAGCTCCTCCACGCGCAGACCACGGACCCCCCGCCGGGCGATCACCCGCCGGGGCCCGGGCCGGCGGCCGTATGCGTGGGTCAGTCGGTCGCCCGGTGGAGCGTAGTGCGGCCCAGGTGGGGTTCCGCCCGGGACGCGAGGACCTTGATTCGGACGCGGCTCGCGGTGATGGGGGTTCCCAGCGGCAGAATTCGCTGATAGCCGATGGTGGTACCGGTGGCGATCCGCCGCCAGGCTCCGCCGATCTCGGCCTCTACGGCGAATTCCTCCACCCGTTGCCCGTGCTCGATGTCCTCGCGGACCGCGACCCGGTCGAAGGTGGTCGTTCCGTCGGCGTTCTCGGCCACCGGACGGCCGTACACCTTCCGCACCCGTTGCCCGAATGCCGTCAGCTCGGCGACATCCGCGGCATCGATCGTTCCCGCCTTCGAAGGCGGCACGTTGAGCAGCAGGGTCGCGTTGCGTCCGACGCTCTTCTCGTACAGGTCGAAGAGCTGGGCCGCCGTCTTCGGCTTCTCGTCCGCGTGGTGGAACCAGCCCGGCCGGTTGGAGACATCGGCCTCCGCGGGGAACCAGGACAGATGGGTCACGCCGGACTCGGTGAGGCGGGCCCGGGAACCGATGTCGGCGACGCTCGCGCCGTGCGGCAGCAGCCATTCGCCGTGGTACGTCCGCGGGTCGGCGGTCGTCGGCACGACGCTCCACTCGGTCTCGCGGGCGATCCCGTCCTCGTTGCCGACCCAGCGCACGCCCGCCGGGCCGCCGAAGACCACGGTGTCCGGCGACAGCGCGTTGATCACCCGGAACCACTCCTCGAAGCGGTACTCCTGGGTGATCCCGGCGTCGGCCCACGGATTGGCGCCGTCCAGCCAGAACTCGTCCAACGGCCCGTACTCGGTGAACAGTTCGTAGACCAGGTTCAGGTAGTACGCGTCGTAGTCGTTGACGTGCACGGTGAACGTGGGCAGCTTCCCCGACCGCACCGCGTCCGCCCGGTCGTCGCCCTCCACGAGGGTGGGGATGGTGTGCTCCTTGACGGCACTACCGTTGCCGAAGCGACCGAGTCCGCCGGGCGCACGGTCGCCGTCGTCGACCGCGGTCTGCTCCACCGAGGTCAGCTTCCCGCCCTCGGCCTGCTTCTTGCGCAGGGACTCGATCCACTCGGCGTGCCAGGCATGCGGCAGCTCGCCGCCGTCGGAGGGCGAGAGATAGATCCCCACGCGCATTCCGTGGGCGCGTGCCGCATCCACGTATGTGCGGACGACGTTCGGCTGCCCGGGGCTCTTGAGGATCGAATGAGGCGTGTACCTGCTGGGGAACAGCGTGAACCCGTCGTGATGCTTGGCGGTGATCATCGCAAGCTCGGCGCCCATGGCCTTGTACGTGCGGATCCACTGGTCGGCGTCGACAGCGGTCGGCGCGAACGTCGCCGCGTCCTCGGCGCCCGACCCCCACTCGCGATCGGTGAACGTGTTCATCCCGAAGTGCGTAAACGCCGTTATCTCCCGCCGCTGCCACGCCAGTTGCCCGTTCCTGGGGACGACGTTCGCGGCCTTGGCGATGATCTGCTCCGGGGTGTCATCTCCGGTGACCGGGATGATCGAGGCGGGGCGGACACGGACCCTGCCGGCGGCCGGTTCTCCCGCCGGCACGGCGGTGGCGGCGTACGCGCCGACACCGCCGAGGGCGGCGATCGCGGGAGCGGCTCCCAGGGCACCAAGAATCTGGCGGCGAGACGTCATCAATCACTCCTACAGGCACATTTGCTCGGATTTCTCTTCGCTGCGCTTCTGTGGATCATGACGTAGTAACAGATTTTCGGTAAGAGCTGTGCCAGGAGTGATCCGAGCGCAGGTCTCAGGCCGGGGCCGTCGGCTTCTTCGATTCGGCTGATTCGGCCGATTCCGCTGATTCGGCTGCTTCGGCGGCGCGGTATTGGGCGTTGATGCGCTGCGCTTCTTCGAGCTGGTCCTCGAGGATGATGATGCGGCAGGCGGCCTCGATGGGGGTGCCCTGGTCGACGAGCTCGCGGGCGCGCGCGGCGATGCGCAGCTGGTAGCGGGAGTAGCGGCGGTGGCCGCCCTCGGAGCGCAGCGGGGTGATCAGGCGGGCTTC
>NZ_JAOZYC010000200.1:0-34406 GCF_035798155.1 Streptomyces endophyticus
GTTGAGTTCTCAAGGAACGGACGCTTCCTTTGTACTCACCCTCTCGGGCTTTCCTCCGGGCGCTTCCCTTCGGTCTTGCTATTCTTGCGTTTCCGACTCTATCAGACCGTTTCACCGGCCGATTCCCTCGGATTGACGCCCGCTTTACAGGAGTTCCGCTTTCGCGGCTCTTTCGGCGAGTTCAAACTCTATCAGTCTTTTTCCGGCCCGCTTGCCACACCTCTGCAGACATGCAGAGATACGATTCGCAATGCAACTTAGGACTTGATAGATGCTGCCGGGATGTTGGACGCTCGAGGGCGTCGCTTGTCTCCCTGGCAGGGCTACGACACTACATCGAGCCCGAGCTTCGGCGCAAATCGTTTGCCCGCGGTCTCTACGTCCGCCAACCGGTACCTCTCGTAGGGAACCGGGACTTTTTATGACTTACGCTTCTGGACAGTACGCCGTCCAGGACAGGCAGTGACGGCGACCCTGAATCTCCGCCTCTGGGAGGCTTGCCATGACCAGTGTGACGTCCCCGCTCACCGGACGCGCCATCGGGCTCTCCGCCGTTCCTGACCCGGTGTTCTCCGGTGCGATGGTCGGCCCCGGCTCCGCCATTGACCCCGCGCGCGAGGCCTCCGACGCCGTGGCCCCGGTGGACGGCATCGTGGTGTCCCTTCACCCGCACGCCTTCGTCGTCGTGGATGAGGAAGGCCACGGTGTGCTGACCCACCTGGGCATCGACACCGTCCAGCTCAACGGCGAGGGCTTCGAGCTGCTCGTCAACAAGGGCGACACTGTGCAGCGCGGGCAGGCCGTGGTCCGCTGGGACCCGGCCGCCGTCGAAGCTGCCGGCAAGTCGCCGATCTGCCCGGTCGTTGCCCTCGAGGCCACGGCCGAGTCCCTTTCCGACGTCGTCGAGGACGGCGACGTCAAGGCCGGCGACGCGCTCTTCGGCTGGAAGTGACGTACCCCGTCACTGACGGTCGGCAGGAAATCAACGCGGCGGCAGCGCTCGCCGCACTATCGGAGACGGGTGAGATGGAGACAACGCTGCGAGGCGTCGGCGTGAGCCACGGTGTGGCGATCGGCGAGGTTCGGCACATGGGGACGGCGGTGCTGGAGCCGCCGGCCAAGCAGATTCCGGCTGAGGATGCAGAGCGCGAACAGGGGCGCGCCCGCCAGGCCGTCGAAGCTGTCGCGGCCGACCTGATGGCACGCGGCAATCTGGCCGGTGGCGAGGCCCAGGCGGTGCTCGAGGCTCAGGCCATGATCGCCCAGGACCCCGAGCTGATGGCCGACGTCGACCGTCGTGTCGCCGTCGGGAGCACGGCCGAGCGCGGCATCTATGACGCGTTCTCCCACTATCGCGAGCTCCTCGCCGGCGCCGGTGAGTACATGGCGGGTCGCGTCGCGGACCTCGACGACGTGCGCAACCGCATCGTGGCCCGGCTCCTCGGCGTGCCCATGCCCGGCGTTCCGGACAGCGACAAGCCCTACGTGCTCATCGCCCGTGACCTTGCGCCCGCGGACACCGCGCTCCTGGACCCCACGCTCGTGCTCGGTTTCGTCACCGAAGAGGGTGGGCCGACCAGCCACAGCGCGATCCTGGCCCGTGCCCTGGGTGTGCCGGCCGTAGTCGCGCTTCCCGGTGCGGGTGAGCTCGCCGAGGGCACCGTGGTCGCCGTCGACGGCAGCACCGGTGAGATCTTCGTGGACCCCAGTGCGGAGAAGCGGGTCGCGATGGAGGCCGCTGCCGCCGAGCGCAAGGCGGCGCTGGCCGCCTCGACCGGTCCCGGTGCCACCTCTGATGGGCACAAGGTGCCGCTGCTCGCCAACATCGGCGGCCCGGCGGACGTGCCCGCGGCGGTCGAGGCGGGGGCCGAGGGTATCGGCCTGTTCCGTACCGAGTTCCTCTTCCTGGACGACAGCAAGAACGCTCCGTCCGAGGAGAAGCAGGTCGAGTCGTACCGGCAGGTGCTCGAGGCGTTCCCCGAGGGCCGCGTCGTGGTGCGCGTGCTCGACGCCGGCGCCGACAAGCCCCTGGACTTCCTCACGCCCGGCGAGGAGCCCAACCCGGCTCTGGGCGTACGTGGTCTGCGGACGCTGCTCGACCACCCGGAGGTGCTGCGCACCCAGCTGACCGCGCTGGCGAAGGCTTCCGAGGGCCTCCCGGTCTACCTTGAGGTCATGGCGCCGATGGTGGCGGACCGCGCCGACGCAAAGGCCTTCGCCGATGCCTGCCGTGAGGCCGGTCTGCAGGCGAAGTTCGGTGCGATGGTGGAGATCCCGTCCGCCGCGCTGCGTGCCCGGTCGGTGTTGCAGGAGGTCGAGTTCCTGTCGCTCGGCACCAACGACCTGGCCCAGTACACGTTCGCCGCGGACCGTCAGGTCGGCGCCGTGTCGCGTCTGCAGGACCCGTGGCAGCCCGCGCTGCTCGACCTGGTCTCGCTGTCTGCCGAGGCGGCGAAGGCCGAGGGCAAGAGCTGTGGCGTCTGCGGTGAGGCCGCGTCCGACCCGCTGCTCGCGTGCGTCCTGACCGGCCTGGGGGTCACCTCCCTCTCCATGGGGGCCGCTTCGATTCCGTATGTGCGGGCGACGCTTGGCAAGTACACGCTGGCCCAGTGCGAGCGCGCGGCGGCTGCCGCACGTGCCGCGGAGTCTGCGGAGGAAGCGCGCAACGCCGCTCAGGCCGTGCTGTCCGGCGAGTAGCCGAGCACGACTGGTGCCTTCGAAGGGCGCTCCGCCTTTGGGCGGGGCGCCCTTCGTGCTTGTCCGCGGGGTTCAGTGCCGATGCTTCCCTTCCGGTTTCGTGTCGTCCACCTTTGGTGCGGTGCAGTAGTTCACGCCCGGTTCCGGAGCGGACAGGTCACCGGAGTCCGCGTCGGTGCAGTAGGCGTCGAAGACCCGTCCCCCTGGGATCGGTTGGAGCCCCTCGTCCTTCAGGTGCCAGCCGCAGACGCGGTCTTCCTTCCCGGGTACCGAGCTGCGCACGATGACCGCGCTGGCTCGCCGGGTGACGATCGCCAGCGCCAGTACGGCCGTGACCTCCATGGCCGCGGACTCATCGACCCTGACCGTGTCGGGTTCCGTGGCGTCCACGTGCAGGACGGCATGGAGCGACTCCCTGTCGGTGAGCACGCTGCACACCCAGTGGTGGGCTCCCTCGCCAAGTGTTTCGATCACTTGGGAGACCAGGTGGGAGGCCCTGGTGAAGGCCATGCGTCCGACGTCCTGCCCGCACACGGCGCATGCCCCTGTCCGGGACAGGACGGAGGTCGCGAACTCCCAGGTCGCTTGGCGGACGGCCTCTTCCACGAGCTCGGGGACGAGGTCGGCCATGGGCTGTCCCTGATAGGCGACCCCGGGCCCTGACGTGGCGAGTTCCGCGGTAAATCGAGTACGGCTGACCGCGCTGTCCGGGTCCAGGCCCTCCGCCCTGCAGAATTCAATGAACTCGGCCGGGTCGAAGAGCGCGACCGTGGTGTAGCCGCCGGCCGCGGCCTGGGATTTGAGCAGCCCTTCCACTTGGCGCAGATACGTCGTGTGGTCGTCGAAGGTGAAGCTGCGATAGAGCCGCATCGCCTCGAAGTCCTGCTCGTCGGCCAACAGGCCGATGGTTCCCGCGACTTCACGGCGCAGGCCGCGCCGCACGCTGTTCGTCCGGCTGTGTTGGGTGTGCCCCATGATTCCCCCTGAGTGCGCTTGAACGATGCTCACTCAGAGTAATCAGAGGCACTGACAACGACACGCTCGGTGACGGTGCGCCAACGGTTCGGGGCGGTCAGGCTCGCTTGCGGGCGATCTCCTCGTAGAACTTGAGGAGATCGAGGTTGTCGATGGAGCCGGGGTTGACCGCCTTTTCCAGCGGCGTGCCCGAGAGCAGGCGCTTGACCGGCACCTCGATGCGCTTGCCGGTGAGCGTGTGCGGGACGCCGGGGGCTTCGATGATCTCGTCGGGCACGTGGCGCGGCGAGAGCTGTTCGCGGATCACCTGCTTGATGCGGGAGCGGAGCGCGTCGTCGAGGGCGGCGCCCGGCGCGAGGTGCACGAAGAGCGGCATCCAGTAGCCGCCGTCGGGCTGTTCCAGGCCGATGACGAGTGATTCGCGGATCTCGGGGAGGCGCTCCACGGCCTCGTAGATGTCGGCCGATCCCATCCGGACGCCCTGGCGGTTGAGGGTGGAGTCGGAGCGGCCGTGGATGACGACGGAGCCGTGCGAGGTCAGCGTGATCCAGTCGCCGTGGCGCCAGACTCCGGGGTAGGTGTCGAAGTAGCTGTCGTGGTACCTGGTGCCGTCGGGGTCGTTCCAGAAGCGGATCGGCATGGACGGCATCGGGTTGGTCACGACGAGCTCGCCGACCTCGTCGGTCAGGGGCTCGCCGGCGGGGTCCCAGGCCTGGAGGTCCGTGCCGAGGCCGGGCGCCTGGAGTTCGCCGATGTGGACGGGGAGCGTCGGCACGGCTCCGGCGAAACAGGAGCAGACGTCGGTGCCGCCGCTGACGGAGGCGATCCACAGGTCCTCTCGCACCTCGTCGTGGAGCCAGCGGAAGCCGTCCGGCGGGAGCGGGGAGCCCGTGGTGGCGACGCACTTGACGCGGGAGAGGTCGTAGTCGCGCGCGGGGTGCACTTCGGCCTTGCGGCAGGCCATCACGTACGCGGCGGAGGTGCCGAAGAGGGTCGCGCCGGTGCGTTCGGCGATCGCCCACTGGGCGCCGGTCCCGGGGTACCCGGGACTGCCGTCGTAGGTGACGATCGTGGTGCCCGTGAGCAGGCCGCCGACGAGGAAGTTCCACATCATCCAGCCCGTGGACGTGTACCAGAAGAAGCGGTCGTCGGGGCCGAGGTCGCAGTGCAGGCCGATCTGCTTGAGGTGCTCGACGAGGATGCCGCCCTGCGACTGCACGATGGCCTTGGGCAGGCCTGTGGTGCCGGAGGAGTAGAGCACCCACAGCGGGTGGTCGAACGGCACGTCCTCGTAGACGGGCGTGACGTCGGCCGAGGTGAGGGCCGACCATTCCAGGGCGCCTTCGGGCGCCTCGGTGCCGAGGAGCGGGATGTGCACCACCGCGCGCAGGGACGGCAGTTCGTCGCGGAGTTCCTGCACGGTGTCGCGGCGGTCGTGCTCCTTGCCGCCGTAGCGGTAGCCGTCGACCGTGAACAGGACCACGGGCTCCACCTGCTGGAAGCGGTCCAGGACGCTGCGTGCGCCGAAGTCGGGGGCGCAGGATGTCCACACGGCTCCGACGGCCGCCGTGGCGAGGAGAGCGGCGGCGGCCTCGGGGATGTTCGGCAGATAGCCGCTGACCCGGTCGCCGGGGCGTACCCCGAGAGAGCGCAGTTCCGCGGCCAGGGAGCCGACCTGGCCGCGCAGCTCGGACCAGGTGACGGGGCGGGGTTCGTGTGTCTCGTCGACATGGAGGATCGCGGGGGTGTCCGCGCGCGCGGGGTCGTCCGCCGTGCGCAGTGCGTGCGCGGCGTAGTTGAGCGTGGCTCCGGGGAACCACTCGGCGCCGGGCATGTCACGGTTGCCGAGCACGCGCGCGTACGGGTGCGTGAAGCGCACGTCGAACCACTCGGTGACGGCCTTCCAGAAGGTTTCGAGTTCGGTGACCGACCAGCGGTGCAGCGCCTCGTAGCCGCCGTCGGCGGGCGCGCCGTGCTGCTCGGCCGCCCAGGCCTGGAACCGTGTGATCTGCGCGTCGGCGATCCTCTGACGATCGGGCTGCCAGAGCGGTGACGGGTTCACGGTGGACATGATGCGGCTCCAGGAAGTGCGTGCGCGGCGTGTGCGTCCTCGGCGCGCACCGCGGAGTGTGCGCCAGACGCGGCTCACTGGACGATGCCATGTGATCGACTTCGGCACCAGGGCGTATCCCACATAGTCGGCCTCGCGAAGATGTGCCGGCACCACGGATGAACGGCAGTTGAACGCGGCACGCACGCGTGCGCCTCGGTGGCAGGGTGAGCAGCATGGATGGTCGTGACCTGGTGCGCTTGGCGAAGGCGGTCTCGTTCGTGGGGTCGGCCCATGGGCTGCGCTCCGTTCGGGCGTCGTGGCGGCACCGTCGCGCGGACTCCGTGGGCCTGCCCCCGCGGGGCGTCGAACGGGCCCGGGTGCCGGGCTCCGTGGTCGGTGTGGCGCCCGAACCGGGTGGTGGCCTGGTGCGGTTCACGCGGTCCCGGTTGCGCATCATCGTCACCGTGAGCGGTGCCCTCTTCTATGGCTGGGACGGAGCCGAACCCGAGCCCTCGTACGCGCTGGCCGGGCGCGGCCCGGAGGCGGACCCGCGGGCGGTGCTCGAACCGGACAAGGACGGCGGCTGGCGGGTGGTGTCCGAGCGGGTCACCGTCGTGGTCTCGCGGCACGGCGCTCTGGAGGTGCGTACGCCTGGCGGGGTGTTGCTGCGCCGCGATCTGCCGCCCCGGTGGTGGGAGCCCGAGGGCGGCGGTGAGGCACGTTGGGCGCAGCGGACCGAGGTCTCCGCCGACGCGCGCTTCTTCGGCCTCGGAGGCCGTGCGTCGGGCCCGCGGCTGCGCGACGCGACGTACCGGTTGTGGAACACGGATCCCGGCGGTTCGTTCGGCCGGCAGGACGATCCGTTGTCGCTCACGATGCCGGTGCAGGTCGTGGTCGCGGATGCGGGGACGCATCTGGTGTTCCACGACAACACCTGGGACGGCACCGTCAGCCTCCGTGAGGGCAGCGAGGGTGCGGGCTCAGGGCACGACTGTGCCGGGACGTCCGAATTGCGCATGGAGGGTGGCCCGTTGCGCTGTTGGGTGATGGTGGGCACACCCGCGCGCGTGCTCCACGTCTGGTCCCAGCTGACCGGCGCTCCGACCGTGCCGCCGGGCTGGGCGCTGGGTCACCAGCACGCGCGTTGGGGGTTCGGGAGCGAGCAGGAGGTGCGTCGCGTCGTCGCGGGCTACAAGGAGCGCGATCTGCCCCTGGAGGCCGTCCATCTGGACATCGATCCTTTCACGGCGGGGCAGGCCTTCACCGTCGATCGTGAGCGGTTTCCGTCCTTGCCCCGGCTGGCCGAACAGCTGCGCGGTGAGGGCGTTCGGCTGGTGTCGATCGTCGGCCCGGCGGTCAAGGCGCAGCACGGCAACGCCCTCTACGACGGCGGGCAGGCGATCGACGCCTTTGTGCGGGACGCGGTGGGCAGGCCCGTGCGCGGCGTCGTGTGGCCGGGTGAGTCGATGTATCCGGACTTCACGGCGGAGCGGGTGCGCAAGTGGTGGGGCGGCCTGTACGAGGAGCGTCTTGAGCAGGGTTTCTCGGGCTTCTCGCACGATATGAACGAGCCGGTGTCCTTCGCCGCCTTCGGTGAGCCCACGCTCCCCCGTTCGTCCCGTCACGCGGTCGAGGGGCGGGGCGGCGACCATCGGGAGGCGCACAACGTGTACGCGCTGTGCATGGCACGGGCCGGCTACGAGGGACTGCGCGAACTGCAGCCGCGGGAAAGGCCCTTCCTGTTCTCCCGGTCCGGCTGGGTGGGTCTGCAGCGCTACGGAGGGACGTGGTCCGGTGACGTCGCCACCGGGTGGGCCGGTCTTCGTTCCTCGCTCTCGCTGGTGATGGGGCTCGGCTTGTGCGGGGTGCCGTATTCCGGACCTGATGTGGGCGGCTTCGACGGAAAGCCGTCACCGGAGCTGTTCTTGCGCTGGTTCCAGTTGGGCGCCCATATGCCGCTGTTCCGTACGCATTCGGCGCTGCGGGCGGGTCGGCGCGAGCCGTGGATGTTCGGCGAGGAGGTGCTCGCGCACGCGCGCGTGGCGCTGGAGGAACGGCGTCGTCTCTTTCCGTACTTCATGACCCTCGCGCATCTCGCCCGGCGCACCGGCGCCCCGTATGTGCGGCCCGTGTGGTGGGGTGCTCCGGAGGACCGGGCTTTGCGTGACTGCGAGGACGCCTTCTTGTTGGGCGACTGCCTGTTGGTCGCCCCCGTCCTGGAGCCGGGAGTCGATCGCCGCACCGTTCAGCTGCCTCCTGGGCGCTGGTACGACACGGTGACCGGCGAGGCCTTCGAGGGGCCCGGACAGGTCACGGTGGACGCCCCCTTGTCGCGTATTCCGGTGCTCGCTCGGGGCGGGTCGGTACTGCCTGTGCGTGATCCTGGCGGGGGTGTCGCCCTGGAGGCGTGGGCGCCGGCAACGGGACGTACGGGCGGCGGCTATGTGGCGCGGGACGTCGGGGACGGCTGGGAGGAGCCGGAGATCGAGCGGTTCCGGGTGCGCTGGAGCCAGGGGCGTGTGGTCGTCGAGACGGACGGGGAGGGCGGCGCGGTCGAACCGCCGTACCCGGTGCGCGTGCGCGGCTTGTGAGCGCCTTTCGGCGGAGGGTGGCGTTGGACGCTCACGGGGATGTGGCCGCTACGGGTAGCGGCCCTCGAACCAGGCCTTCACCGCCAACGTGTGGAGAGGAAACGCCAGTTCGGTCGGGCGGCGCAGGAGGTGCCAGCCGTCCGTCTCGTCCGTGGCCACGCTGGCCGGCAGGAGGTGCGCCGGGCGTTCGGGCAGGAGGCCGAAGAGCAGGAGATGGCCGTCCGGCGCGCTCATGGCGTCCACGAGGCGTACGTCGCGTGCCGCGGCGACGATGCCCGTCTCCTCCTGGAGTTCACGGACGACGGCTCGCCGCCAGTCCTCCCGGTCGTCGATGAAGCCGCCGGGCAGGGCGGGTTCCCCGCGCGCGGGGGCGATGGTGCGCGTGATCGCGACGAGGCCGGCGCCCACCGTGTCGTAGACCGGTTGCAGGGCGATGGCCACGGGGAGCGGGTTGCGGTAGGCGACGGAGTCGCAGGCCCGGCAGGTGCGGGGCCAGCCGTGTACCTCGGCCCCGTAGGCGGCCCCACAGCTCGAACAGTGGGAATCCGGGACGGGGTTGACCGTGGAGTGGGTTGATGCGGGCACGGCGCGGACTGTATCCGATCACTCGGCCGCGGTCTTCCCCGGTGGGCCCGGCTCCTGATAGACGCTGATCCATGACTCGAGCCTCCACCGCTCTGCGGAAACTCGCCGCCCTGGCCGCCGCCGCGCTGCTCGGCGTGGCCGCCGCCCCCTCGTCCGCCCATGCGACGCCCGATCCCAAGGCGCCCAAGGATTTCGTGGCACTCCATGACGTGGACCCCACGATCATCCAGGAGATGCGCTACTACACGGAGCACGACTTCATGGGTGAGCCGGTCGACGGCTACAAGAAGCCGATGTGCCTTCTCACGAGACCTGCCGCGCAGGCGCTCCACAAGGCGCAGCTCGGCCTCCTTAAAGAGGGCTATTCCCTGAAGGTGTACGACTGTTATCGCCCGCAGCGCGCGGTCGACCACTTCGTCCGCTGGGCGAAGGATCTCGACGACCAGAAGATGAAGGCGGAGTTCTACCCGCGCGTCGACAAGACGCGCCTGTTCGCGGACGGCTACATCGCGGAGAAGTCGGGCCACAGCCGTGGCTCCACCCTGGATCTGACCGTCGTGAAGTTGCCCGCCGAGCCCACGCGCCCTTACGTGCCCGGGGAGAGGCTCACGCCCTGCTACGGGCCGAAGGCGGAGCGCTTCCCCGACAACTCGCTGGACATGGGGACCGGGTTCGACTGCTTCGACACGCTCGCCCACACGGACGATCCGCGCGTCCAGGGCGTGCAGCGGGCCAACCGGGACCTGCTGCGGAACGCGCTCGGCGCGCAGGGGTTCGTGAACCTCGCTGAGGAGTGGTGGCACTACACCTATCGCCCTGAGCTCTACCCGGACACGTACTTCGACTTCCCGGTCTCCAGGCGTTCGCTGACCGGGCGGTGACGTGGCGGGCGCGACCGGAAGCACCCCCGTGGATCCCGGTCGCGCCCTCACCGATCACGGACGCCGGCAGGACGCGGGCGGTTCTGCGGGACCCCTGACGTCATTCGGTTCCCCGTGGCACACTTCTGACGTTCCGTCAGATTCATTGCCGGGGAGGAACTGTGGCGCGTACACGTACACCTGTCGTGGCCGACTGGTTCAGTGGAGAGGGGGACGACTTCCGCCTGCTGGGCACGCGCTGTTCCGCGTGTGCGTCGGTGTTCTTTCCTCGCGAGGACGGGGCGTGCCGCAATCCCGCCTGCGCGGGCGGCGAGCTGGCGGAACTGCCCTTGTCGCGGCGCGGACGCGTCTGGTCGTACACGGATTCCAGGTACCGACCACCGGAACCGTATGTGTCGGATCGGGAACTCCCTTGGCAGCCCTACGCGTTGATCGCTGTGGAGCTCGAGGCCGAGCGCCTGGTCCTGCTCGGCCAGGGGGCTCCTGGCGTCTCCGTGGCCGATCTCGCGGTCGGCATGGAGGTGGAGGTCGTACCGGGCGTTCTCAACGAGGAGGGGGACGCCGAGACCGGGACGACATGGACGACGTGGCACTGGCGGCCGACGGGGGTGACGGCATGACGAGGGACGTAGCGGTTCTCGGCGCGGGCATGCACCCCTGGGGAAAGTGGGGGCGCAGCTTCGTCGAGTACGGGGTGGCAGCGGCGCGGGCCGCGCTCGCCGACGCCGGGGTCGACTGGCGTGACGTGGGCTCGATCGTCGGCGCGGACACGGTGCGCGGCGGCTATCCGGGCTACGTGGCGGGCGCGACCTTCGCGAAGGCCCTCGGGTGGCAGGGCGCGCGCGTGGCCAGCGTCTACGCGGCCTGTGCTTCGGGGGCCCAGGCGGTCAACACGGCGCGGGCGCAGATACTTTCGGGGCTCGCTGACGTCGTGCTCGTGGTGGGGGCCGATGCCGCGCCCAAGGGGTTCTTCAAGCCCGCCGGCGGCGACCGGCCGGACGACCCCGACTGGTTGCGCTTCCGTGCGCTCGGGGCGACCAACCCGACGTACTTCGGCCTGTACGCGCGCCGGCGCATGGCCGTGCACGGGGACACGCTCGAGGACTTCGCCCAGGTCAAGGTGAAGAACGCCGCCTCCGGCGCGCTGAATCCGAACGCGCGCTACCGCAAGACGGTGACGGCCGAGGAGGTCGCCGCCTCCGCCGT
This sequence comes from Streptomyces endophyticus, assembly GCF_035798155.1. NCBI lineage: Bacteria > Bacillati > Actinomycetota > Actinomycetes > Kitasatosporales > Streptomycetaceae > Streptomyces > Streptomyces endophyticus. Next base: position 10,989 of record NZ_JAOZYC010000200.1, read on the forward strand.
GGTCGCCGATCCGCTGCGGCTGCTCGACATCTGCGCCACGTCTGACGGCGGTGCGGCGCTGGTGCTGTCCAGCATGGAGTTCGCCCGCCGGCACGGAGCCGCGGACCCCGTCCGCATACGGGCCGTGTCGACGGTGACTCCGACGTACCCGAACACCGTGCTCGACCTCCCGGACATCGCCACCGACTCGGCCGCCGGGGTCGCCTCCGAAGGCCCCACGTTCCGCGCCTCGATCGCCCGCGCCGCCTACGAAGAGGCGGGGATCGGCCCCGAGGACCTGTCCCTGGCGGAGGTCTACGACCTGTCCACGGCCTTGGAGCTGCAGTGGTACGAGGACCTCGGGCTGTGCGGCGAGGGTGAGGGCGCGAAGCTGCTGAGGGACGGCGCGACCGCTCCTGGAGGGCGAATACCCGTGAACAGCAGCGGTGGACTCGCGTCCTTCGGGGAGGCGGTGCCGGCGCAGGCGATCGCCCAGGTCTGCGAGCTGACGTGGCAGTTGCGGGGTGCGGCGGGCGACCGGCAGGTGGCCGGGGCCAGGGCCGGGATCACCGCCAACCAGGGCCTGTTCGGCCACGGTTCGTCGGTCGTGGCGGTGCGCTGACCGCCGTGTGCGTACGCTGCGTGGCCGTGCGGGAATGCTGCGTGAACAGCGTGTGAACCGGGCCTGGTGGTGTCCGTGCGACGCCATCATGCTGGCGTGCACACCTGGCCGGACAGCCTCCGCTTCGCCTTCCAGCCCGTGGTCAATCTGGCCACGGGATCGGCCGCGGCTCTGGAGATACTCGCCCGCCCCGAGTCGGGTGATGTGCTCGCGCGGGCGCACCGCGAGCCCGAGCTCGACGGCGCGCTCGCCGCGCTGGCGATCCGCGACGCCGCACGCCGGGAGACGCTGCTGCCGCTGCATGTGAACGTGTTCGCGGGCACACTCGCCGACCTGGGCGGCCTTGATGCGCTGCGGCGCGCGGTGCAGGACGCGGGCCGCCTGCCGTGGGAGGTGACCGTCGATGTGGGGCCGCCGTTCACGCACGTACCGCACCGCGCCCTCCTGGAGGGCGTCGCGGTGCTGCGCAAGGAGGGCTTCCGGGTCTGTGCCGACGGCGTGGGCGACGGCGACGTACCCCTGCGGCTGCTCGACGATCTCGCGCCGGACCTGATCAAGCTCGACGCCTCGCTGCTGTCGCGCGGGGCGACGGTGCGGGCCATGCGGACACTGTGCGAGGAGATCGGCGCGCTGCTCGCGGTCGAGGGCGTGGAGACCGAGGCCCAGTGCATGGCGGCCCGGGACGCCGGGGCGCAGCTCGCGCAGGGCAATCTGTTCGCGCCGGCGGCCCGGCTGCCGATCTCCGAGGTGTACGTGCCCGAACTGCCCCCGGCCGTCGGCTCGTCGCGGCCGATCGGGCCGCTGGTCCGGGACTTCGTGCGGCCCGCGGCGCTGCTGCCCGATTCGGCGTCCGCGGAGCAGGTGCGGCGCCGGCTCACCGGGTCGGGCGAGGTGACCGGAGTGCTGCTCGTCGACGCCGCCGGAGCGCCGATGCGATCGGTGCAGCGGGACCGCTTCCTGCTGTCGCTGTCCACGCGCTACGGGCACGCGCTGTACGCCGACCGGCCCGCCGCGCGGCTCGGCGACCGGCCGCGCACGGTGGGCGTCAACGCGACCGCCTGGGAGGTGCTCGATGTCGTCGCGGACGGCGAGCACGCCCGCACCGCCGACGACGTCGCCGTGGTGGACGACGGCGGGCGCTGCGTCGGCGTCGTACGCCTCACCGACCTCGTACGGGCGCTCGCCGAGAGCCGGGTCGAGGAGGCCGCCGGGCTCAACCCGCTGACGCGGTTGCCGGGTTCGGACGCCGTGACGGGCGAGCTGGACCGCTGGGTGGCGCAGGGCCGAGGGTTCGCCCTGAGCTGGCTGGACATCGACGGGTTCAAGCAGGTCAACGATGGTGCGGGGTTCGCGGCGGGCGATGAGCTGATCCGTTCGGTGGGGCGGGCCCTCGCGCGCACGGCGTCGGAGTCCGTGCGGGTGGGGCACATCGGGGGTGACGACTTCCTGGTCCTGGCCGACCCGGAACGGATGGGCCCGCTCGCGGCCGCCGTGCTCGACGTTCCCTGGTCGGCGGGCGGCAAGGCGGTGACGCTGTCGCTGGCCACGGTGGTGTGCCCGCCGGGCAGCGTGGCCGACCACCGGCAGGCGGCCGCGCTGCTCGCCCCGCTCAAGAAGGCCGCGAAGGCGCTCACCGGGGCGAGTTGGGTCTGCGGTCAGGCGGGGCGCGAAGGGGTCGACGTGCGCCGCGGCGCACGCGTCACGACTGCCGCGCACGACCGGAGGGGAGCGCCGGCCGCCGGTTAACCGTTGCCGTCCACGACCTTGACGCTCCAGTACGGCCGGTGAACACTTCCGGGTGTCAGTCGGCATCGCCGCAAATCGGCCCACCGCTGCTCGGGGCCCTGCCTGCCCCAGGTGCGCTTTCTTGTCGGGTTGCGGCAGGTCAGGCCCGCTCCCCCACGTGTGGTTCCGACTGTGCGGGCACGCTCGTCACGGATGCCGGGCGGGGCGCGGGACTTCCCTGCCTACGACAGCCGTAGTTCAGAACCAGCCATGGGAAACGCACCCTGCACGGAGGACCGGGGAGCACTGCCCCCGGGCGAGGGCCTAGGAGCCGCCATGAGCAACGGAGACATCTTCATCGGTGAGGTCATCGGCACCGCGATCCTGATCCTTTTCGGCGCGGGCGTCTGCGCCGCCGTCACCCTGAAACACTCCAAGGCGAAGGCCTCCGGGTGGGTCGTCATCGCGTTCGGTTGGGGCTTCGGCGTGCTGGCCGGCGCCTATACGGCCGCCCCGCTGTCGGGCGGTCACCTCAACCCCGCGGTCACCATCGGCATCGCGGTCGACACGGGGAAGTGGGACAAGGTCTGGGTCTATCTGCTCGGCCAGATGGTCGGCGCGATGCTCGGCGCCGTCCTCGCCTACCTGGTGTATCTCGCGCAGTTCAACGCCAACGTCGGTTCGGGCGAGGATTCCGCGGAGGACGGTCCGACGCCGACGCTCGGCATCTTCTCGACGATCCCCGAGATCCGGAACGTGGTCTCGAACCTCATCACCGAGATCATCGCGACGATCGGCCTGGTTCTGCCCATCCTCGCGTTCGGGCTCACCAAGGGACTCGGCGAGTCCGGCACCCAGGTACTGATCGTGGCACTCCTGGTCGTCGGCATCGGTCTGTCGCTCGGCGGACCGACGGGCTACGCGATCAACCCCGCCCGTGACCTGGGCCCACGCATCGTGCACCAGTTCCTGCCGATCCCCAACAAGGGGACATCCGACTGGGGTTACGCTCTCGTCCCGGTCGTCGGGCCGCTCATCGGCGGCGCTTTGGCGGGGGTCATCTACAACGCAGCGTTCTGACGCGCAGAAACACTCTCGAACGTCTTCTTACGAAGGGGTAGCCATGCCCGACACTTCCGTGAAGTACGTCGCCGCCATCGACCAGGGCACCACCTCGAGCCGCTGCATCATCTTCAACCAGGACGGCGAGATCGTCGCCGTCGACCAGCGCGAACATCGCCAGATCTTCCCGAAGCCGGGCTGGGTGGAGCACGACGCCACCGAGATCTGGTCCAAGGTCCAGGCCGTGGTCGCGGGGGCGATCGCCAAGGCAGGACTGCGCGCGGACCAGCTCAGCGCCCTCGGAATCACCAACCAGCGGGAGACGACGGTCCTTTGGGACCGGGCCACCGGCAAGCCCGTGCACAACGCGATCGTCTGGCAGGACACGCGGACCTCGGCGCTCTGCAACGAGCTGGGCGGCGCCGACGGCCAGGACCGTTTCCGCGAGACGACCGGCCTGCCCCTGGCGAGCTACTTCTCCGGGCCCAAGGCGGCCTGGCTGCTCGACAACGTGCCGGGGCTGCGGGCCAGGGCCGAGCGCGGGGAGCTCGCGTTCGGCACGATCGACTCGTGGCTGATCTGGAATCTCACCGGCGGCACCAACGGCGGCGTGCACGTCACCGACGTCACGAACGCCGGGCGCACCATGCTGATGAGCCTGGAGACCCTCGAGTGGGACCAGTCGATCCTGTCGGCGATGAACATCCCGGAGTCGCTGCTCCCGGAGATCCGTTCGTCCGCCGAGGTGTACGGCACGGCCGTCGGCCAACTGGCCGGCGTACCGGTGGCCTCGGCGCTCGGGGACCAGCAGGCGGCCGTGTTCGGGCAGGCCTGCTACGACACCGGGACCGCGAAGAACACCTACGGGACGGGCAGTTTCCTGCTGCTCAACACCGGTAACCGACCGGTGCCTTCGAAGAACGGCCTGCTCACCACCATGGGGTACAAGATCGGCTCCGAGGCGCCCGTGTACTGCCTCGAAGGGTCGATCGCGATCACCGGCGCCCTGGTGCAGTGGTTCCGCGACCAGCTCGGCATCATCAAGACCGCCGACGAGATCGAGACGCTCGCGGCGAGCGTGGACGACAACGGCGGTGCCTACATCGTGCCCGCGTTCTCCGGTCTGTTCGCGCCGTACTGGCGCTCCGACGCGCGCGGCGTCGTCACCGGCCTCACCAGGTACGTCACCAAGGCACACCTGGCACGTGCCGTCCTGGAGGCGACGAGCTGGCAGACCCGTGAGGTCGTCGACGCGATGTACCAGGACTCCGGGGTGCAGATCACGACCCTGAAGGTCGACGGCGGCATGACCAAGAACAACCTGCTGATGCAGCATCAGGCCGACGTCCTGGGCGTGCCGGTGATCCGGCCCAGGGTCTCCGAGACGACGTGCCTGGGTGCCGCGTACGCCGCCGGGCTCGCGACGGGCGTGTGGAACGACCTGGACGAGCTCAAGGCGCACTGGCAGCGCGACGCCGAGTGGACCCCCGCCATGGACGCGGGCGTCCGGGACCGCGAGTACCAGAACTGGCGCAAGGCCGTGGAGAAGAGCTTCGGCTGGTACGCGGACGGCTCATAGGCCATGTCCCCGCGCGCGTAGTGACGTACAGGCGTCCACGCGCGCGTACGCGGCGGTTCGGACCCCGGTCGGCGGGGGTACGAGCCGCCGCTGTGCGTGCTCAGGTCGCCGCGGGCTGCCTGTGCTCGGCGGCTTCCGCCGCGTGGCCGACGACAGCGATCAGCACGTCCTTCACCGACTCCTTGTCACGCGCGTCGCACAGGACCACGGGGACGTCCGGGTCGAGGTCGAGCGCCTGGCGGACCGCGTCGGCCGGGTGGCGGGCGGCGCCGTCGAAGCAGTTGACGCCGACGATGAACGGTATGGAGCGCCGCTCGAAGTAGTCGACCGCGGCGAAGCAGTCCTCCAGGCGGCGGGTGTCCGCGAGGACGACCGCTCCCAGCGCGCCGGTCGCCAACTCGTCCCACAGGAACCAGAAGCGGTCCTGCCCCGGTGTACCGAAGACGTAGAGCACGAGGTCGTCGCGGAGCGTGATCCGGCCGAAGTCCATCGCCACCGTAGTGGTGCTCTTGCGCTCGACGCCCGCGATGTCGTCCACGGGGCGGCCCGCTTCTGTCAGGACCTCCTCCGTGCGCAGCGGCCGGATCTCGCTGACCGCGCCGACCAGCGTCGTCTTGCCCACGCCGAAGCCACCTGCCACCAGGATCTTGAGCGTCACCGGCTCGACGGGGGTCTTTCGGCGTTCAGATCGCCCGAAGATCATGGCTGTGTCTCTCCTGCCTTGCTGGTGTCGCTGTCTCGGGTACTGCTGCTCGCCTCGGGCGGCCCGTAGCCGCCGCCTCCGGGCGTTTCGACGACGAGTACGTCGCCGGGGGCCACGTCGGTCGTGTCGCTTCCGTCGAGGCGGGTGACGGTACCGTCCACGCGCTCCACGGAGTTGGCGCCGAGCGCTCCGGGGGCGCCACCCGCCATCCCGTAGGGCGGCACCCTGCGGTGCTGGGTCAGTGTGGAGACGGTCATCGGCTCGCGGAAGCGGATGCGCCGCACGGCACCGTCGCCGCCCGGCCAGCGGCCCGCTCCCCCGCTGCCGCGCCGCACCGCGAACTCCTCCAGGAGGACGGGCAGCCGCCATTCGAGGACCTCGGGGTCGGTGAGCCGCGAGTTGGTCATGTGGGTCTGTACGACGGGTGCGCCGGGGAAACCGTCCCCGGCGCCGGAGCCGGAGGCCACCGTCTCGTAGTACTGGTGCCGCGCGTTCCCGAAGGTGATGTTGTTCATCGTCCCGGAGCCCTCGGCCTGCACGCCCAGGGCCCCGTAGAGGGCTCCGGTGATGGCCTGCGAGGTCTCCACGTTGCCCGCGACGACCGCGGCGGGCGGCTGGGGCGAGAGGAAGGACCCGGGCGGCACGATGATGTCCAGCGGGCGCAGGCAGCCGTCGTTGAGCGGGATGTCGTCGCCCACGAGCGTCCGGAAGACGTACAGGACGGCGGCGTTGACGACGGCGAACGGAGCGTTGAAGTTCGTGGAGAGCTGGTCGGAGGTGCCGGTGAAGTCGACGGTGGCGCGGCGCTGGTCGCGGTCCACGCTCACGCGCACACGGATGACCGCGCCGGAGTCGGTCTCGTAGCTGAACTCGCCGCCCTCGAGGGCGTCGATGACGCGTCGTACGGATTCCTCGGCGTTGTCCTGGACGTGCTTCATATAGGCGAGCACGACGTCCAGGCCGAAGTTGTCGATCATGCGGGCGACTTCGTCGGCGCCCTTCTGGTTGGCCGCGATCTGGGCGCGCAGGTCGGCGAGGTTCGTCCGCGGGTTGCGGGAGGGGTGGGGCCCCTCGGTCAGCAGGCGCAGCGTCTCCTCCTCACGGAACCGGCCGGCCTCCACGAGCAGCCAGTTGTCGAAGAGCACGCCTTCCTCGTCGATGGTGCGGCTGTTCGCCGGCATGGAGCCGGGGGCGATGCCGCCGATCTCGGCGTGGTGCCCGCGCGAGGCGACGTAGAACAGGATCCGGTCACCGTCCGTGTCGAAGACCGGGGTGATCACGGTGACGTCGGGCAGGTGCGTGCCGCCGTGGTACGGATCGTTGACGGCGTAGGTGTCACCGGACCGCATGGCCGAGCCGCGGCGGCGGATGACCTCCTTGACGCTGGTGCCCATCGAGCCCAAGTGCACGGGAATGTGCGGGGCGTTGGCGACCAGGCTGCCGTCGGGGTCGAAGAGCGCGCAGGAGAAGTCCAGTCGTTCCTTGATGTTGACGGACTGCGAGGTGGACTCGAGCCGAGCGCCCATCTGCTCCGCGATCGACATGAAGAGGTTGTTGAAGACCTCGAGCAGAACCGGATCGATTTCCGTACCGAGATCGGAACTCTCTGTAATCGCCGACCGTTCCATGAGCAGGTGCCCGTCGTCCGCGAGGGTCGCCTGCCATCCGTCGTCGACGACGGTCGTCGAGCCGTCCTCGGCGATGATCGCCGGCCCCGGGACGGGCTCGCCGGGCGGGAGCCTGTCCCGGTGGTGGAGGGGTACGTCGCGCCAGGTTCCGCCGGTGTGCAGACGGACGGTCGCGGCGGCGGTGGGGGCGGCGGTACGGGGTGCGAGATGAGAGAGATCGGGGGGATCGGTCAGGCCAGTGGCTTCTACGGAGAGTGATTCGACGACGAGCGGTCGGTCCAGGGTGAAGGAGTAGTGAGCGCGATGACGTTCTTCGAAGGCGCGGGTCATGGCGTCGGGTTCGGCGAGTTCCACGGTGAGCGCGGTGTCCGTGCCGTCATAGCGGAGCTGGGCCCTGCGCACGATCCGAATGCGCTGCTCCGGGACGTCCTCGGCGCGCAGTTCCTCGCGTGCGGCGCTCTCCAGGTCGTCGGCCGTCTTGAGGATGTGCGGCATCGAGGAGGCGTCGACGGTGGCCTCGACGGACTGTTCCCGCATGGCCGTGGTGTCGGCGAGCCCGATGCCGAGCGCCGAGAGGACGCCGGCCATGGGCGGTACGAGGACGGTCCGGATCCCGAGTTCTGCGGCGACCTTGCACGCGTGCTGACCACCGGCACCACCGAAGGTGGTGAGGGCGTAGCGGGTGACGTCGTGGCCCTTCTGCACCGAGATCCGCTTCACGGCGTTGGCGATGTTCGCCACGGCGACCTGGAGGTAGCCCTCGGCCACCTGCTCCGGAGTGCGCGCGTCACCGGTCTTTTCACGGATCTCCGTGGCGAGGTCGGCGAAGTGCTCGCGTACGAGGCCGTCGTCGAGCGGCTGGTCTCCTGCGGGGCCGAACACGTGGGGAAAGTGGGCCGGCTGGACGCGCCCGAGGGCGACGTTGGCATCGGTGACCGTGAGCGGGCCGCCGCCCCGGTAGCACGCCGGTCCCGGCACCGCGCCGGCCGAGTCGGGTCCGACCCGGTAGCGGCTGCCGTCGAAGTGCAGCACGGAGCCGCCGCCCGCCGCGACGGTGTGGATGTCGAGCATGGGCGCGCGCAGCCGCACTCCGGCGATCTGCGTGGTGAGGACCCGCTCGTACTCGCCCGCGAAGTGCGAGACATCCGTGGAGGTGCCGCCCATGTCGAAGCCGATGACGCGGTCGAAGCCCGCGCGCCCCGACATCCGGGCCATGCCGACGATGCCGCCCGCGGGCCCGGACAGGATGGCGTCCTTGCCACGGAACTGCCCGGCCTCGGCGAGCCCTCCGTTGGACTGCATGAACATCAGCCGCACGTCGGGGAGTTGCTCGGCGACCTGGCGCACGTAGCGGCGCAGGACGGGCGACAGGTAGGCGTCGACGACGGCCGTGTCGCCCCGTGGCACCACCTTCATGAGCGGGCTGACCTCGCTGGACAGCGAGATCTGCGGGAAGCCGACGCGCTCGGCGAGGGCGCCGATCTCGCGCTCGTGATCCGGGTGGAGGTGACTGTGCAGGCAGACGACGGCCACCGCCCGAATGCCGTCTTCGTAGGCCCTGCGCAGCGAGGCTTCGAGGGACCCCAGGTCGAGTGGGGTGACCACCTCGCCCTGGGCGTCCACCCGTTCGTCCACCTCGATGACGCGCTCGTGGAGCAGTTCGGGCAGCTCGATGCGGCGGGCGAAGATGCGGGGCCGGTTCTGGTAGGCGATCCGCAGGGCGTCGCGGAAGCCGCGGGTGATGACGAGGGCGGTCGGCTCGCCGCGGCGCTCCAGGAGGGCGTTGGTGGCGACCGTGGTGCCCATGCGGACGGAATCGACCAGATCGCCGGGCCCGCCCCCGGGTGCCGACTCCGCGCCTTCGCCCTCGCCCAGGAGCTCGCGGATCGCGAAGACGGCCGGGTCGGCGTAGCGCGAGGGATGGTCGGAGAGCAGCTTGTGCGTGAGCAGGCGGCCGTCGGGCCGCCGGGCCACGACATCCGTGAAGGTGCCGCCTCGGTCGATCCAGAACTGCCAGCCTGCCACGTGTGTCTCCCGCCGTCCGCCCCGTTCCTGTGCCCCGCAGGCTCCGCTGTCGGATCAGAGCGCTCTGAGGCCGTCGATCACGTCGCGGAGAATACTCGCGTCGGGCAGTTCCGCCGGTGGAACCGGCCGCGTCACGTGGACCAGTTCGTCATCGACGAGATCCCCGATGAGGACGCGCACCACCCCTATCGGGAGATCGAGCCCCGCGGCCAGTTCGGCCACGGACTGCGGGGCGTCCTGGCAGAGCTCGACGATGTCGACGTGTTCCGGCGACAGCGTCTGGTCCGTCGCCGCGTCGCCTTGATGCTGTTCGGCGACGACGACAGCGATCAGGTCGAGCCGGTGCCGGCCCGCGCTGGTGGTGCGGCCGCGTGTCATGGCGTACGGGCGCACGACGGGACCCGCGTCGTCGTCGAACCAGTGATGCGTCTCCTGACCGTCTGGTCTCATGCCAATCCACTACCCTCCGGCGGGCAGGTCCGTGCGCCGGGCCGTCCCCAGGTGCACTCCGACGCGCTTGACCAGCAGGGTCATCTCGTAGGCGACGAGGCCGACGTCGGAGTCCGCGTCGGACAGCACCGCGAGGCAGCTGCCGTCCCCCGCCGCGGTGACGAACAGGAAGGCCTCGTCGAGTTCGATGACCGTCTGCCGAACCCCGCCCGCGTCGAAGTGCCGGCCCACCCCCTTGGCGAGGCTGTGGAATCCGGAGGCCACGGCGGCGAGGTGTTCGCTGTCCTCGCGGCTGAGTCCCTCGGAGACACCCGTCGGCAGCCCGTCGCCGGAGAGCACCATCGCCTTGCGGATACCGGCGACGCGCTCGACCAGGTCGTCCAGGAGCCAGTTCAGCTCGCCGACAACACCGTTGGTGGTCTGCGCATTGGCCTTCGGCGCGGTCATCGACCGTCCCCCTCAGAGTTCGTTCCTCGTGCTGTACCGTCGGCGCGCTCATCGCCCGCGGTGTTCTCCACACGTCCACGCCGCCAGCCGCGCTGGAGCGATGCCATACGGCTGCGCACCTCGTCGGCGTCCCGGTCGGCGGGCTGTGCGGAGGGAGTCCTGTCTTCGGCCGGTGCCGTGCTGTCGCCGCGCAGGTCCGGGCCGTCCTTCAACTGCGGGGCCAGATTGGCCTGTCGGACGCGGCGGGGCAGGCCGCCGGAAGTGGTGGTGGGCGTGCCGGGCTGCTGGGCGTCCGCTGCGGACCCGGGGGTCTCGCGCGGGGCCGCGGTTTCCTCGACCGCACGGGAGCGGCGCCTGGGGAGGCCGGCCGGGGTGTCGAGCCGCCCGTCGCCGTTGCCCCGGTCGTGCCGCTCGCCCGGTTCGGATGCGGCGCGGTCGGCCGCCCCGGGCCGGTCGTGGGTCACGGGCCTGCCGTGCGAACTGACGAGCTTGGGCACGCGTCGGCGCGGAAGCGGCAGCGGCCCCTCCGGACCGGCTGCTGGATCCTGCGCGTCGCGGTCCCCGGGGCGGCACGGGCCGCCCATGCGGTGGGAGTCGTCCGTGCGGTGGGAGTCGTCCGTGCCACCGGCCCCGGCGCCGTCGTCCTCGGCCTGCTGGTGCTGTTCACCGGGAGGCCCGGCCACAGCGCGGCGGGGGCGGAACAGACCGCCGCGCTCGCTGTCCTCGTCGCCCAGGGCTCCGGGGAACCGGGTCATGTCGGAGGTCGTCAGCGGGGGCTCCAGCTCGACCGGCCCGTTGAGCACGGAGGCCGGCAGACCGGGCAGCCCGGCCACGGTGCTCGGCTTCGGTTGGGTCACCGACGGGGCCGTGCGGCGCAGCGCGTTGGGCCGGTCGAGGCGGAAGCCGGCGCCCTCGGTGTCGGGGGCGTCCGTGAGCAGGGCGTCCGGGATGAAGACCACCGCGGTGGTGCCGCCGTAGGGCGACGGCTGGAGGGAGACTCGGATGTTCTGCCGTTGGGCGAGTCGGCTGACCACGAAGAGGCCGAGCCGGTCGGTGTCGGAGAGTTCGAACTCCGGTGTCTCGGCGAGGCGCAGGTTGGCGTCGAGCAGCGCGTCGGGGGCCATGCCGAGGCCGCGGTCGTGGATCTCCAGGGTGAAGCCGTTCGCGACGCGCTCACCGACCACCTGCACGGCGGTGTGCGGAGGCGAGAACACCGTGGCGTTCTCCAGGAGTTCGGCGACGAGGTGGGTGAGGTCGGCGACGGCCGGTCCCGTCACGGCGATCCGTGGCAGCCGCCGTACCTCGATGCGCTCGTAGTCCTCCACCTCGGCGACGGCGGCCCGCACGATGTCCATGAGCTGGACGGGTCTGCGCCACTGCCGGGACGGGGCGGCGCCGGACAGGATCACCAGCCCCTCCGCGTGGCGGCGCATCCGGGTGGTGAGGTGGTCGAGGCGGAACAGGTCGGCGAGCTCGTCGGTGTCCTCGGTCCTGCGCTCCATGGTGTCGAGCAGGGTCAGCTGCTTGTGCAGCAGGACCTGGCTGCGCCGGGCGAGGTTGACGAACACCTCGGAGACGCCGCGGCGCAGCTCGGACTGCTTGACGGCGGCTTCGACGGCGGATCGCTGCAGGGTGTTGAGCGCCTGGCCGACCTGCCCGATCTCGTCCCTGTCGTATTCGAGACGCGGCGCCTCGGTCTCCACGTCGACGTCGTCCCCCGCGGCGAGGCGGCGCATCACACCAGGGAGCCGCACACCGGAGGCCTCGTGCGCCTCCAGACGGAGCCGGCGCAGGTCGCGGACGAGCCCGCGGCCGATGCGTACGGAGAGGTACAGGGAGAAGAGCAGGGCGAGCAGACCGAGCACTCCGGCGACCCCGGCCCGCACCAGGACGTCGATGGCCTCCGGGCGGGCGCGGTCCTGGTAGCGCTCGGTCGCGGCGGTGTCCCGGTCGACGAGTTCGTCGAGCACCGACAGCGAGGCCTTGTCCCAGCTCCGCGCGGTGACGCCGCTCGGTGTGCCGGGTGAGCCGTTCACGACCGCTTCCTCCGCGGTGCGCAGCGGGTTGGTGCCCGGGCTCTTCCAGTACCGCTGATAGCGGGAGCGCTCGGAGTCGGGCAGGAGCGCGAGGTTGCTCTCGTAGAGGAGGGAACGCTGGGCGACGAGGTCGGAGACCTGCCGCAGTTCCTGCTGGGTGAACCGGCGGGCGACGAGACCCGAGCCGACCAGGGCGTCCTCCTGCGACAGGAGTTCACGTGCCTTGAGTACGCCGATGAGGGCGCGCGCCTGGCGTTCCACCTTCGCGTCGTCGAGGGCCGTGAGGTCGAGCAGGAAGTCGAACGACGGCGCGATGAGGCGGTTGTAGAACTCGAGGGCCTGGGCGCGGGTCACGGTGCCTTCGTCGACGTTCCCACGAAGCGACGCGATGCCTTCCAGTCCCTCGACGGCGGTGTCGAGAGAGACCCGGGCGTCGCCGTCCAGGTCGTCGCGGATCTCGCCGTCGCGCACCTTTTCCTTGATCCGGGTGATCGACTCGTCGGCCGCGGTCCGCTTGGCCCGCAGCGCCGACTGGGCGTCGGAGGCCCGGGGATCGGCGAGATAGACGAGCGTCTGGCGGCGTTCCGCCTGCAGAGAACGGCTCGTGGCGACCAGCGGGTAGGCGATCGAGTCGATCGCCTGGCCCGCGGATATCAGCTGGACGGCGGCGCGCCCCGTGATCACCGTGGCGAAGGCCCAGATGGCGGTCAGGGACAGCAACGGCACCAGCAGCAACGCCACGATCTTCCGGCGGATGGACTTCCCGCGAAAGCGCATGGCCTCCCCCAGATCGACCCCTCTGCCTTCAGGGGCACACATGTGCGTCAACAAACGGCGCGAGCCTACTACTGAGACTGGAGCAACTCGAAGACCCGTCCGGATGGTGTCCGGATGAACTGGGGTGCTGACATCACGAGTTGTCCGGCATTGCGGGAGATTCCCTCCGCCCTCGGCCCGCATCGACAACGATCACAATCGACCCGCCCCTGCGAAGAGTTGGCCGGAATCCTGCGCACCGCCCGCCCGGAGCAGGCGAGTTCAGCAAAAGGGGAATCTTCCCGGCCCGCCGTTCGTCTTCATCAATGGAGGGGCGACCCGACGGCGTAAAGCACGGCAATTCGGGCAGTCACTGTGCAGTGCCGGTGCGGGGGCATCGGCTTGAGGGTCATTGAGGGCCCACGAGCGGTGGGGAGTGACGTGGCGATGGGCACGGCGGAGCGAAGTGGGCTGTGGATCGATGAGCCGGCGCGTCGGCGCCGGATGCCCGATCCTGTACGGACGTCCGCGGTGCGGGCCGTCCTCATAGTCGCGCTCACCCTGGTCCAGGCCATGATCGCCGTGCTCTGCACGCTGGCCGACTCCTGGCTGGCCTTCCCCATGGTGCTCAGCAGCGTGGGGAGCACGGTGGTGGCGACATGGGGCGTCCTCGACGTCTGGGTGACGCGCCAGGTGTGGAACCAGCGGCACGGCGTCGTCTCGGTCCCGGCCAGCACGGCCCGGCAGTTGCGCAAGGAGCGCCGCCAGGCACGCCGTGCTGCGAGGTCACGGCGCGGCGTCGCGCGGCCCGACTCGGTCAACATACGCAGGCGCGGCAGGGCCGGGCAGCTGACCCATTCCTGAGCCGCCCTGCCGCCGCCCTGCCGCGCGGTCGGACGTCAGCCTTCGACAGGCCTCTTGTACATGCGCGTGGCCGTGATCTCGCCGTGCACCGTCTCGCCGTCGGGGTCCTGCTGCGGCAGGCCCGGACGCAGGTGCTCCTCCACGCTGATGTACTTCAGGCCCGCCCGAAGGTCCGCGTCATTGCGCATCCGGATCACGAGGGGGAACTCGGCGAGCGCCGTCGTGTCGAACAGGCCGGTGGTGTAGAGGAGCTGCACACCGAGCGCGTCGGACACCGCGCGCTGCAGTTCGAGCAGGTACGTGGCGTTGGCGCGGCCGATCGGGTTGTCGAGGAACAGCGTGCCCGCGTGGCGGTGCTTGTCGCGGCCCCGGTCGTTGGAGCGCAGCGCGGCCATCGTGCAGTACAGGGCGATGGCCGCGGTGAGCAGCTGACCGCCGGAGAACACGTCGCCCATCTGTCCGACGGGAACACGCTCGGCACGCAGCACCGCGTCCGGCTTCAAGATCTCGACGGCGATGCCCTTGGGCTGGAGTGCCGCGCTGACGCCGCGCAGCAGCAGGGACATGCCGTCGCGGCGCAGGTCCGAGTTCTTCTTCACGGCCGCACTCGTCGCCTCGTCGATGACCTCGCCGAGCCGCTCGACCAGCGTGGCCTGGTCGGGCTCCTCGAAGCGGATCCGCAGGAACTCCTGTCCGGACCACTCGCCGAGCCCCTCGGGCAGCCGGGACAGGCGCTGGGCGGAGCGCAGAGTGGCGAGCGAGGACTCCACGAGGCCGCGCAGCCGGTCCACGATCGAGTCGCGATTGCGCTCCAGCTGGGCCAGCTCGTCGGTCAGGACGCGCAGCCGGGGCGCGAACGCGTCGGCCCACTTCTGCGCGTGCTCGGGGAGGGCGGACGCGGGCAGTTCGCGGATCTGCTGGCGGGCGGGCGTACGCACCTGCTCGTACCGCGTCGAGTTCGCGTGCCGTACGAGGATGTCGCTCGCCTCGCGGACCGCCGCCTCTGCCGCGGACAGGTCGGCGGCGCAGCCGCGCAGCGAGCGCCGGGTCTCGGCCGCCGCCTGGCGGGCCTCGTCCAGGGGGCCGGGGTAGGGCTCCGGCTCGTCCTGCTCCTCCGACGGGTCCGCGTGGTCGCGCAGCAGGTCGCGCAGGAGCGCCGCGGTCTCGTCGAAGCCCCCGGCCCCGTCCTCTGCGGCACGGTGCGCGTCGAGCAGCTCGGCGTGGGCGGCGCGGGCGCTGGTCAGCGCGTCGGTGCGGACGGCGAGTTCAGTGGTGGCCGTGCGCAGCAGGGTCTGTGCGTGCTCGGTGTCGGACGGGACCACGTCCTCGGGCAGCTCCGTGTGTGCGTCGCCGTCCTCCGGCGCGTGCCGCTCGGCCTCGCCGCGCAGCCGGCCGAGCTGCTCGCTCGCGGTGGAGGCGCGGGTCTCCAGGAGCTGGACGAGCTCTTCGGCGCGGGCGGCGGCGGCCTGCCGGGAGGGGCCGTCGGCGCCTTCGGAGGTTTCCAGCAGGGTGGCGGCGCGGGTGCGCACCTTGTTGCTGAGTCGGTCCAGGTCGGCGAGCGCCGCGGACTCGTCGGACTCGGCGCGGGCCTGCTCGGACCGCAGGTCGGCGCCGACGCCCACCTTTTCGTAGAGCTGGGACGCGGCCCGGTAGGCCTCGCGCAGTGCGGGCAGAGACGTCTGGGGGGCCGCTCCCTCCGGTACGTCGTCGGGGGCGCCGGCGATCTCCGCACGCTCGGCGCGCAGGGTGCGGGCGGTGCGGCGGGCGTCGTCGGCGGAGCGCTGGGCGGCGCGGCGGTCCTCGTCGGCGGAGCGCGCGTGGTCCAGGCAGGTCTGGGCACGGGCCTCCGACTCGACGGCCTCGTCGGCGAGTTCGCGGACCTTCACCTGCCAGCCGGCGCGCTCGCGCAGGCGGTACGCGAGTCCGGCGAGCGCGTCGGCGGCGCGGCGGGCCTTCTGCGCCGCCTCCTGGCGCTCGTCGCGCACGCGGGTCGCCTCGGCCGCGGACTCGTCGGCCTCGGCGCGCAGGGTGCGGGCCTCGGCGAGCTCGGCCTCGGACTCCTCGGCGAACGTACGGGCCTCACCGGCCGCTGCGGCGAGTTCGGCGAGGCGGCCCGTGGGGCAGCCGGAGCGCCAGGACGTGAGGCGCGCCGACAGTTCGCGGTCCTTGGCGAGGCGCCCGGCGAGCGCCCGGATCTCCTCGTCGCGCCGGGCCGCGCGCTCGCGCAGCGCCTGCCGCTCCTCGTCGGCGGCGTGCTCGTCGTGCATGGCCGGGTTCGGCGGTACGAGGAAAACGCTGGAGCCGTGTCCGTCGGACGCGTTCTCGGCCGGGGTCGGGGCGAGCAGCGCGGCGGCGGTGCCGACGGCGACGGCGGAGCGGGGCAGCAGGGCCGCACCGGCGAGCGCCTCCCGGGCCCGCTCATGGGCCGCCGGGTCGGTGATCACGACGCCGTCGACGAGCTCGGGCCGGGCGGCGAGCACGCGCGCGTGGTCGGTCGGATCGACGGACTGGGCGAGGTAGCGCCAGCCCGGCAGGGCCGGGATGCCGTGCTCACCGAGGAACTCGACGGTGGCCAGCACGTCGGGGCCCGGCGGGAGCAGGCCGCCGTCACCCAGGGCGCCCAGGATCCGGGAGTCGTCGGCGGCGGCCGTACGAAGCTCGAACAGCTGCCGCTCGGCAGCGGTCACCGTGCCGTCGAGCAGCGCCTTCAGGTCGTCGGCTGCGCGGTCCAGGTCTTCGGCGGTGAGCGTGCCCTCGGAGGTTCCGAACGCCTCACCGTCCCGGCCGCCGGACGCGTCCTGCCCTTCGGCCCCGCCGGCGTCGGACCGCCCGCCCACACCGAGCAGTTCGGCCAGCCGTTCCTCCCCCGCGAGGGAGGCGGCGGCCCGCGCCTCCACCTGGTGGGCCTGCTCCGCGGCGCTCGCGGCGTCGGCGGCGCGGGCCGCCGTGAGCTCGGCGCGCGACTCGACGGCACCGGCCTCGCGCGCGTGCTCGGAGGCCCGGCGGGCGGCCTCGCGCGCGGTGTCCCACGCGGCGACGGTGGTCTTCTCCGCGTCGGCCGCGGCGAGCGCGGCGCGGGCCGGGTCGGCGTCGGGCTCGCTGTCGTCGATCCACCCGGCGCGCACGGCCTCGGCGGTCTCCTGCTCGACCTCGGTCAGCCGCTGGCGCAGGTGGCCGAGTTCGCTGCGGGCGCGCTGGGCCTCGGTGGCGGCGGTCGTGGCGTCGTAGTGTGCGGTCTCGCCCGCCTCCTGGAGGACGGCGGAGCGCTCCTCCTCCTCGTTCGCGTGTACCTCGGACTTCTCGGCCGCACTGTGCAGGGCCCTGACGAGTTCGGACGCGGCCTTGGCGCGGGCCGCGAGCGCGGGGGCGGCGTCGCGCTCGGCCTCGCGGATGGCGGCGGCCACGCGCGCG
Source organism: Streptomyces endophyticus (assembly GCF_035798155.1). Taxonomy (NCBI): domain Bacteria; kingdom Bacillati; phylum Actinomycetota; class Actinomycetes; order Kitasatosporales; family Streptomycetaceae; genus Streptomyces; species Streptomyces endophyticus. The sequence continues at coordinate 28,276 of NZ_JAOZYC010000200.1, forward strand.
GAGCGGTCCGCGGCGGCGCGGTGGCGCAGGACGGCCTCGGCTGCCTGCCAGGCGGAGTGGAGGTTGCGCGCGTCGGCCAGCTCACGCTTCTGTGCGGCGGCGGCCTTCTCGGCTCCGGCGAGCGCCAAGGAGGCGTGGCGGTAGGCGAGTTCGGCGGCGATCAGGGAGCTGCGCTCGCGCGCCGACTCCGCTTCGGTGACGGTGTGCGCGGCGGCGGTGACCTGCTGGGCCAGCTCCCCGGTGCGGCCGCGCTCGACGGCGGCGCGGGCGGACAGGCGGCGGGCGAGCGTGCGCGTGCGGCGCTCGGCGGCGGCGTGGATGTCACGCGCGCGTGCCCGCGCGTCGGCGGCCTCCACGATGCGGGTGAGCAGGTCGACGGAGCCCGCGGTGAAGTCGCGCTCGGCCATCAGCTCGGCGCGTCGTCCCAGCTTGTTCCCGAACCCGCTCACCAGGTCGGCGAGGCCGTCCGTGTCCCGCGTGTCGGTCACGGCGCGCAGCAGCAGGTCGGTGAAGTCGGAGTCCTTCTTGACGGCGAAGAGGCCCGCGGCCTCGCCCTCGTCCGCGTTCATCTCCCGCTGGTAGCGGAAGAGTTCGGGGTCGAGGCCGAGGTCACCGAGGTGCTCGATCCACCGGTCGTGGATCTCCTCCCAGTGCACCTCCAGGTGCGGGTACGCCTTGCCCGCCTCCGTCAGCGCGTCACGGAAGCCCTTCATGGTGCGGCGCCGCCCCTGTGCGCCCGAGGCACCCTCGGAGGCGGGACGTACGGCGCTGGCCTCGGCGACCGGCAGCGAGTCGAGGCTCAGACCGGGGCCCGGCCTGAACGAGTACCAGGCCTCGGCGAACTTCCGCGGGTCGTTGGAGACCTGCCGCCCCCGCCACTCGCTCACCTTGCCGACGACGACGCACTCGCCGGTGAGCGTGTGCTGCCACTCCAGGGCGACGTGTCCGCAGTCGTCGGCGAGGAGGAACTTGCGCAGCACTCCGGAGCTGGCGCCGCCCAGCGTGTTCCGGTGGCCGGGCAGCATGACCGAGAAGATCAGCTTGAGCAGGACCGACTTGCCGCCGCCGTTCTCCAGGAAGAGCACACCGGCCGGCGCGGGGCGGCGCGGCGGGCCGACGGGCTCGTTCTCGAAGAACTCCGCCTGGGTGGGGGCGGGGTCGGGCACGGGCTCGCCGACGCCCCGCAGGTCAAGCACGGTGTCGGCGTAGCGTGCACCGGCGGGCCCGATGGAGTAGAGGCGAATCCGGGACAGCTCGTACATGGCGGACTCTCGTGGTAGGTACGGAAGTTCAGAAGGTCAGGAGTGGAACGGCAGGCCCGCGTCGGCGGCGAGCCCGGCGGCGTCCTCGTCCATCGGCGGCACCAGGCTCGCGGACCCGTCGGTCACGGGGACGACCCCGAGCTCGAGGAGTTCGGCCATCGCGGCCGTGCCGGCCATGTCGCGGACCTGGAGCTGGTAGCGGGCGGTGGTGCGGTACGTGCCGCCCGAGTCGTCGCCGGTTCTCTGCAGGAAGCCGGAGTCGGTGAGGAACGCGACGGCCTTGCCGACGATGCCGGTCGTCGAACTGGCGAGCCGGCGCGTGTCCTTGGTGGCTCCTGTGGAGCTGCGCCGCGCCCAGATCCGCCAGGCGGCCTCGAGCCCGGGGGCCTCGGTGGCCGGGTCGGTGTTCTCGCCGGTCTCCTCGGCCCGCTCCTCCAGCTTGCGGCAGGCCTGCCGGACGAAGGCGTCCACGCCGTTGACACTCACGCGGCCGATGTAGCCGTCGTCGGCGAGGTCCTCGGGGCGCGGGAAGGCGAGCGCGGCGACCGCGAGATGGGCGAGGCCGTGCAGGAAGCGGTCGGTGGAGTCGGCGGCCGTCCGGCGCGCGTAGTCGCCCATGCGGACCGCGAACACGGAGTCCTCGGCGGCGGTCACGGCCATCCCCGCGCGCGCGGACACCTCCAGGACGACGAGGCCGAGCCCGGTGGCCACGGCGTCGGCGAGCCGCGCGAAGGGCGGGTCCTCGCGGTAGCGGCGCAGCAGCTCGCCGTACTCCTGGTCACGGGAGGGCTGCAGCTTCGGCTGGAGGCCGAAGGAGACGAGCCGTGCCGCGTCGGCGGCATCGGCCGGGGTGACGGGCGCCTGGACCCTGACCGAGCCCGAAGCGTCGGGCTCGCCCCATTCGGCGTGCTCTTCGGCGTACTCGGTCACGGGTGGTGCTCCTTCATGCGTTCTGCGTGTTCTACGTGTTCTACGGGGAGGCAGGTCGGCATCACGCGGCCTCCGTCCGGTCCGCGGCCATCCCGACCGCGTCGAGCAGGGCCGTGCCCACGATGAGGTCGGCGCCGCCGAACTCCGGGTCGTCGAGCTCCGCGCCGTCGTCCACGGCGAAGAGCAGCTTCTCCTCGCCCTGGCGGTAGGCGGTGCCGACCGGCGGGCTCGCGGCGTGGACCGCCAACAGGGCCACCAGGTAGGGCAGTTCGGTATCGCGCCTGCGGGCGTCGGCGAGCAGCCCTGACAGTCGGCGCGGCGCGTCCGACGGCAGGTCGAGGAGTTCCATGGCGACTGCGAGCTGCTCCTCGCTGAACCGGCTGTCGTCCGGCGTGGCGATGAGGTCCGGCTCGGGCATCTCCACACCGAGGTGCTCGCGCTCCATGGGGGGCGTGAGCAGGATGTCGACCAGGTCGCCGACACGGACGGACACGGGCGTACGCAGCCCGGTGCCGCGCGCGAAGAAGGCGTCGGTCGCCTTGGTCGCGCTCTCCACCGGAAGCGGCAGCAGCGGCGCCAGGAGCTGCCCGTACAGATCGAGGCCCGCGCGCGCGGAGGGCGCCGTGAAGGCCTGCCGGTCCTGCTCGGCGCGGAACAGCGGGCCCGCCTCCAGGAGGCGCGACTGCAGCTGCGTGTGACGGCGGATGCAGTCCTTGACGATGTCGACGAGCTCGGCGGCGCGGCGCTTGTGCTCCTGGTCCTCCGACTCGTCACGGGCCTTGCGGATGTTCGTCAGGATCGCGTTCTCGTGCCGGTAGCGGTCCGCGACGTGGTCGAGCGCCTCGGCGATCATGTCGGGCACGGCCTGCAGCCAGTCGACGGCGCGCACGTTGCGCCGCGTCGCGTCCAGCGCCTTGCGGAGCGTCTCCGAGTACTGCACGGTCCGGTATCTGGCCTGCTCGGCGGCGAGCTGCGCGTCCGCGAGCCGGCCGCGGCTGATCAGCACCTCCAGCTTGACCTCGGCGGCGATCTGCGCGCTGGTGACGTCGGTGTCGAGGGCGCCGACCAGCACGTTCACCGCCTCGTCCGTCGTGCGGAGGTAGACGCTGCCCCCGTAGCCGGGGACTTCCTCGATCAGCTTGAAGTCGTAGTCACGCCGTACGTAGGAGCCGTCCGGCGCGAACGTGCCGTACACGGCGCGGAAGCCGCGGTCCACGCTGCCGACGTTGATCAGGTTCTCCAGGACCCAGCGGGCCACGCGCTCGTGCTCGGCGGCGGGGCGCTGTGGGGTCTGTGCCGCGATGCGGGGCACGAGCCTGGCCACTATCTGCTCGTGGTCGGCGCCCGTGTCGAAGTCCATGTTCAGTGTGACGAGGTCGATGGCGGACAGCGCCACCTCCGCCATCCCGTACGTCGAGTACTCGCCCGCGAGATTGGCCTTGCGCACGTCCAGATCGTGCAGCGGCGCGGTGCACGCGAGCGCGCGAAGGCGGCGCGCGAGCCCTTCGTCGGCGGCCGGGCCCGGTGCCGGGCGCGGCCCCGCGCTGAGCTGGGGCGGAACGGATTCCGTGCTGGCAGGCGAAGTCACGGAGCACAGGGTATGCGCTGGGTCTGACAACGGTCGAAACGGCGCAGATGCGACGGCTTTCGGGCCTGCCGGCGACGAGCCGCGAAAGGCCGCTACCCGTCCTTCGGCATCCGCTGCCGGTATGCCTCGACCAGCCCTTCGCGGGAGTCGTCGAGGTACTCGCCGAGCAGTGTCTCAGCCGTGTCCCTGCGCCCCTCGCGCAGCATCTCCACGATTTCCAGATTGCGCGCCAGGTACGGCTCGTGGAGGCGCTGCGGGTCGTCCACGACGTGGAACGCGAGACGCAGCTCGGCCAGGACGCTGCGCATCAGTTCGTCGGTGCGCTCGCTGCGTGCCAGGGCGACGAGTTCGCGGTGGAAGTGGATGTTGGCGGTCGAGACGCTCTTCCACTCGCGCAGCTCGGCCCCCCGCTGTCCGTCGGCGACGGCTCCGGCGATCCGGTCGAGGGCGTACGGCGGGTCTCCCAGGGACCGTACGACGGCGCACTCGATCATGCGCCGCGTCCGGTAGATGTCCTCGACGTCGTCGACGCTCAGGACGCGTACGAAGACCCCTCGGTTCAGCTGGTGTTCGAGCAGCCGCTCGTGCGTGAGCAGCCGGAACGACTCACGCAGCGTGTTGCGCGACACGCCGAGGGCGCCTCCGATGCTGTCCTCGGACAGGCGCGTGCCGGGCGGGAAGTAGCCTTCCGCGATCCGGTTCCGCAGGATGTCCGCGACGCGCTCGGCGGTGCTGGTGCGCCCCAGCAGCGCGCGATCGTCCGCGAGGGCGTTGAGTTCGTCCATGGCCACGGCCGAATTCAAGCGCAGTTCCAGGAACGAGACAACGTTGGTATCGGCGGATCGTTCAACGACACCCGCGAACGCTTCAGGACAGGACCGCCTCCAGGGCCGCGAGCAGCCGCTCCACGTCCTCCGCGCTGCTGTAGGGGGCGAGGCCCACGCGGACGCCGCCCGCGTCTCCGAGGCCGAGCCGCCGGGAGGCCTCCACCGCGTAGAAGGAACCTGCGGGGGCGTCGATGCCGTGGTCGGCCAGGTGCCGGGAGATCTCGGCCGGGCTCCGGCCCTCGACCGTGAACAGGAGGGTCGGGGTGCGTCGCTCCGCGCGCGAGTACAGGGTGATGCCATCGAGGTCCGTGAGCCCTTGCTCCATGCGCTGCCGCAGTGCGTCCTCGTGCTCCTCCAGGGCCGCGAAGGAGGCGACGAGGCGCTCCCTGCGGCTGCCGCCGGCGCCCGCGCAAAGGTCCGCGAGGAAGTCCACGGCAGCCCTCGCTCCCGCCAGCAATTCGTAAGGAAGAGTGCCGAGTTCGAAGCGCTCCGGTACGGCGTCGCTGGACGGCAGCAGCTTGTCGGGGCGCAGCGACTCGAGCAGCTCGGCGCGGCCGGTGAGGACGCCCAGGTGCGGGCCGAGGAACTTGTAGGGCGAGCAGACCAGCGTGTCCGCGCCGAGCGCCGCCAGGTCGACCACGGCATGCGAGGCGTAGTGCACCGCGTCCACGTGGAACAGCCCGCCCACTTCGTGGGTGAGGGCGGCCAGGGCCGGCAGGTCGGGACGCGTGCCTATCAGGTTGGACGCGGCGGTCACGGCCACCAGGCGGGTACGTTCCGAGAGCACCGCCTTGAGGTGCTCCGGCCGCAGCTCCCCCGACTCCGGGTCGAAGTCGGCCCACCGCACGGTGGCGCCCGCCGCCTCGGCCGCCTGGATCCACGGGCGGATGTTGGAGTCGTGGTCGAGCCGGGTGACGACCACCTCGTCGCCCGGCCGCCAGGTCTTGGCGAGCGTCCGGGACAGGTCGTAGACGAGCTGCGTGGCGCTGCGCCCGAACGCGACGGTTCCTGGCGTGGTGCCGAGCAGATCGGCCAGCGCCGCACGGGCCTCGACGACGATCCCGTCGGCGCGGCGCTCGCCCTCCGTCGTCTGCCCCCGGTTCGCCATCGGCCCGGTCAGTGCGGCGGCGACGGCGTCGACGACCGGCGCGGGGGTCTGGGTGCCGCCCGGCGCGTCGAAGCGGGCCGTGCCGGACTTCAGGGCGGGGATCTGTGCCCGGATGGCGGCGATGTCGAGGGCCATGGCTCAACTCCTATGGTGCGTAGGCGATGCGGGGCCTTCTCCGGTCAGGGGCAGACCTCGCACGGCTGGCTCGTGCCGGGAGTCGCTCCCGCGGCTCCCGTCACATGATCGCAAGCCCGCGGCGGCACCTCCAGACCCGCGACCGAGGCGAGCGCCGCCGCGACCCCGGCAGAGGCCCGCAGGTCGAGACGGGCGCCGGTGCCGCGCACATCGTGCCGCACCTCGTCCGCGGCGAGCGCCAGGAGCTGGGGCAGCAGGTCGGCGCAGCGCCGCGCGACCCA
>NZ_JAOZYC010000201.1:0-34145 GCF_035798155.1 Streptomyces endophyticus
TGGCTGCGCGTTCAGCGGCCGTGCAGTCCCGTGCCGGGGAGGTCGGGGCGGACCAGGACCTTCACGTGGTCGTCGGGAACGTACGCCATGGAAGGCGCGGGACCCTGCCCGCCCGGGGTGAAGACTCCGCCGCGCTCGATGCGGTCGAGGCGGGCCATGACCGAACGTTCGTCGTTGTACGCGGCGGGCAGCAGCACGCGCGCGCAGATCAGCTCGAGCTGGAGCCGCGGAGCGTTGGCGCCGCGCAGCTCGGTCAGGCCCTCGTTGACGAGGTCGGCGGCCCGGCTGAGCTCGGCGGCGCCGAACGTGCTCGCCTGCGCCTGCATCCGCTCCACCACATCGGCCGGAGCGTCGATGAGCCCCTTATCCGCGGCGTCGGGAACGGCGGACAGGATCACGAGGTCCCGCAGCCGCTCGAGCAGGTCGGCCACAAAGCGCCGCGGATCGTTGCCGCCCTCGATGACCCGGTCCACGACCTCGAAAGCGGCGGCACCGTCACCGGTGGCGAAGGCCTCGACGACGGAGTCGAGCAGCGAACCGTCCGTATACCCGAGCAGGCCGGTCGCCATGGCATACGTCACACCGTCTTCGCCCGCGCCGGCGAGCAACTGGTCCATGACGGACATGGAGTCACGCACGGACCCCGCGCCGGCCCGGACGACGAGCGGCAGCACGCCCTCCGCGACGGCCATGGCCTCCTTGCCGCACACCTCGCCCAGGTAGTCGCGCAGCGTCCCCGGCGGCACGAGCCGGAACGGGTAGTGGTGCGTCCTGGACCGGATCGTCCCGATGACCTTCTCGGGCTCGGTGGTCGCGAAGATGAACTTGAGGTGCTCCGGCGGCTCCTCGACCACCTTCAGCAGCGCGTTGAAACCCGCCGATGTGACCATGTGGGCCTCATCGATGATGTAGATCTTGTAGCGGCTGGAGGCGGGCCCGAAGAAGGCCTTCTCCCGCAGATCACGCGCGTCGTCCACACCACCGTGCGAAGCGGCGTCGATCTCGATGACGTCGATCGACCCCCGCCCGTTGCGCGCGAGGTCCTGGCACGACTGGCACTCCCCGCACGGAGTCGGGGTGGGCCCCTGCTCACAGTTGAGACAGCGGGCCAGAATGCGCGCGCTGGTCGTCTTGCCACAGCCGCGCGGGCCCGAAAACAGGTACGCGTGATTGACCCGGTTGTTCCGCAGCGCCTGCTGCAGCGGGTCGGTTACATGTTCCTGCCCGATGACCTCGGCGAACGACTCCGGGCGGTAACGGCGATAGAGCGCGAGAGACGACACGCATACGAGGTTATAGGCGCCCACTGACAACCGGACCCGCCACGGGTATGAGCACCGCTCCGGAAACGTAAACGCCCCCCACGCACCCGCCAGAGCCAACCTACCCTTGCTGCCTTCCGGCCCTGGGGGAGTTCAGTCAGATAGCGCCACGTGAGGGGCTGACGCCCACAGTACCCGATCCCCCACCGTGGAAAGAACCCGGTGGTCCGACCCCCGATCCGTCGACGTTCTTGATCATCCACATGGTCGCGAGCACTCCTCGGCGTCTTGTATTGTTTGCGGCGGAGGATTCGCCTAGTGGCCTAGGGCGCACGCTTGGAAAGCGTGTTGGGGGCAACCCCTCACGAGTTCGAATCTCGTATCCTCCGCACCCGCCCGTCAGGGCAGACGTAGGGCCCCACCGTTTCGGCGGTGGGGCCCTACGTCGTTTCGCGGTGCCTTCTCTCCTCGGCGGGTGAGTACCACCAGTCGCATCCGCACGCTCGGAAACACGCTGCGCAGCTGGGCTCTCCTGCCCTACGGCGACGGGGGCACTGGGCAGGGCCTCACGGTGCGGACCGTGCCGCGCCCGTCCTGGGGAAAACCCCACCCCCAAGACACCCCGCAGCCCCATGTCCCCGGCGGCGTCGAATCGCGAGGCTGGTGGCATGACCTCGACCACGCTGTCCTACGCGAGCACCACTCCGACCGCGCCGCGGGACCCGGCCCGCTCGTACTCCCGCCCGGGGTTCTGGCGCGCTCCGTTCTCCGGTGTCACCCATCGCGAGATCGGCCACACGCTCACGTCGCTCCCCGTCGCGATCGCCGGGTTCGTCTTCGCCGTGACGATGTTCGCTCTGGGGGTGAGCACGCTCGTCGTGTGGATCGGTCTTCCGGTGCTCGCGGCGGCGCTGGGCGGCGCGCGCGGTCTCGGTGCGGCCGAGCGGGGCAGGGCGCGCGGCCTGCTCGGGCTGGACGTGGCGGCGCCCGCCGCGCCCGCCGCGGGGCTGCGGGGGCGGCTCGCCGACGCCGCCGGGTGGAAGGCGCTGCTCTTCCACACGGTGATGTTCCCGTGGCGCGTGCTGTCCTTCGTCCTGTCCGTGACCTTCCTGGTCACGGGCTGGGTGGTCGCGCTCTTCCCGACCTACTCCTGGGTCTTCCACCGCTACCTGGACTGGCCCGGCTACCGGATCTACGACTTCACGACCGACGCCGGCGTGCACCACGCGTACTACGTGGAGTCGCCCGCCCAGATCGCCGCGGTCTCGGCCATCGGGTTCGTGCTCGTGTTCCTGACGCCGCAGTTGGTGCGCGCTCTGACGAACCTCGACCGCGTCGCGATCCGCTCACTGCTCGGCGGCACCCGCTGACCCCCGCGTGAGGACCGGGCGCAGCGCGTCCAGGACCGCCACGTCATCGACCGTCGACGGCACTGGTTCGTCCAGGCCGTCGGCGATGCCGCGCATGGTCCTGCGCAGGATCTTGCCGGAGCGGGTCTTGGGCAGGGCCGCCACCACGGCGACCTCCTTCAGGGACGCGACGGCGCCGATCCGGTCCCGTACGAGCTGGACGAGTTCCGCCTCGATCACCGCGGGATCGGTCGAGACCCCCGCCTTCAGCACCACGAGGCCGCGCGGCACCTGGCCCTTGAGCGAGTCCGCGACGCCGATCACGGCGCACTCCGCCACATCCGGGTGCGAGGCGAGCACCTCCTCCATCCCGCCCGTGGACAGGCGGTGCCCCGCGACGTTGATGACGTCGTCCGTCCGCCCCATCACGAACACATAGCCGTCCTCGTCCACGTGCCCGCCGTCGCCGGTCAGGTAGTAGCCGTCGAACGCCGAGAGGTACGAGGAGACGAAGCGCTCGTCGTCGTTCCAGAGGGTGGGGAGGGAGCCCGGCGGCATGGGGAGGCGGACGACGATCGCGCCGTCCTCGCCGGGCGGCACCGGCTTGCCGTCCCCGTTTACGACGCGCACGTCCCATCCCGGCAGCGGGAACGTCGGGGAGCCCGCCTTCACCGGCGCGGCCTCGATGCCCACCGGGTTCGCGACGATCGGCCAGCCCGTCTCGGTCTGCCACCAGTGGTCGATCACCGGGATGCCGAGCAGCTCGCTCGCCCAGTGGTACGTCTCCGGGTCGAGGCGCTCCCCGGCCAGGAAGAGGTAGGCGAGGCCGGTCAGGTCGTACGCGCGCGTGAACTCCCCTTCCGGGTCGACCTTCTTGATCGCCCGGAACGCCGTCGGCGCCGTGAACAGCGTCTTCACCCCGTGCTCCGCCGCCACCCGCCAGAACTGACCCGCGTCCGGGGTGCCGACCGGCTTCCCCTCGTAGAGGACGGTCGTGGCGCCGGCAAGCAGCGGGGCGTACACGATGTACGAGTGGCCGACGACCCAGCCCACGTCGGACGCGGTGAACATGGTCTCGCCGGGGCCCACGTCGTACACGGCCTCCATGGACCAGCGCAGCGCCACCGCGTATCCGCCGCAGTCGCGGACGACTCCCTTGGGTTTTCCGGTCGTTCCGGACGTGTAGAGGATGTAGAGCGGGTCCGTCGCCGCCATCGACACGCAGTCGGCAGGGCGCGCCTCGCGCATCGCTTCCGCCCAGTCCACGTCCCGGCCCTGCGTCAATTCGGCCGGCCCCTCCGGGCGTTGGAGGATGACGCAGGCGTCCGGCTTGTGCTGCGCCAGGTCCACCGCCCGGTCGAGGAGCGGCTTGTACGGGACCACCCGCGCCCCCTCGACCCCGCAGGACGCCGACACGACGACCTTCGGTGCCGCGTCGTCGATCCGCACCGCCAGCTCGTTCGCCGCGAAGCCGCCGAAGACGACGGAGTGCACGGCCCCGATCCGCGCGCAGGCGAGCATCGCGACGACGGCCTCCGGGACCATCGGCATATAGAGGACGACCCGGTCGCCGCGCCCGACCCCGAGACCGGCGAGCACCCCGGCGAAGGTGGCGACCTGGTCGGTCAACTCCTCGTAGGTGTACGTGCGTTTGGTGTCCGTCACCGGGGAGTCGTACACGAGTGCGGGCTGGGCGCCGCGGCCCGCCGCCACATGGCGGTCGAGCGCGTTGTGACAGACGTTCAGCTCGCCGTCGGGGAACCAGCGGTGGAAGGGGGCGCGCGAGGAGTCGAGGGCCCGGGTCGGGGGCGTGTCCCAGTCGATCGCGCCGGCCGCCGTGAGCCAGAAGCCCTCCGGGTCCTCGGTGCTCGCTCGGAAGACTTCCTCGTACGACGGCATGCCCGCACTCCTTTGCGCAGAACCCGACCCGCGGAGCCCCCGGCAACAGGGCTCCCGTAGCGACGGGAACACGATCAGGTCAGGCGGTGACCGCCGTCAACAGCACCGCCGCATCCGTCAGCGCGAGGAGTCCGTGCCGTTCCTGCGGGACCGGGTGCAGCTGGCCCTGTGTGAGGGTGACGTCGCCGGAGACCGCGGTGAGGCGGACCTGGCCGCGCAGCACCTGGAGGGTGGCCGCGGGCGGGGCGTTGTGCTCCTCCAGGTTGCTGCCCTCGGTCAACGCGATGACGCTCTGGCGCAACAGCGGGTCCTCCTTGATGAGGAGTTCGGCGCTGCGGCCGTGCTCGGCCTTGCGGGCCGCGGCCAGATGGTCGTCGGCGAGGGCCACGAGATCGTACGGGGCGGGCGTCGTGGAAGTCATGACATCAGGGTTACCTCGGACGGCGCCCCTATGCGCCACGCCGGGCCGGGACCCCGGCGTGGCGACCCGGACGGCGCGGCGCGATCATCGACGTATGAGCCGTATGGACGTCACCCTCCACCTCGCCCAGGAGCCCGCAGCCGACGAACTCCTCGGCCGCAGCCCGCTCGCCGCGCTCGTCGGGATGCTGCTCGACCAGCAGGTGCCCATGGAGTGGGCGTTCGCGGGCCCGCGCACCATCGCCACGCGCCTGAACGTCGACGACCTCGACGCGTACGAGATCGCCGCCCAGGATCCCGAGGCGTTCGCCGCACTGCTCTCCGAGAAGCCGGCCGTGCACCGCTACCCCGACTCCATGGCCAAGCGTGTGCAGCAGTTGTGCCAGTACCTCGTCGACCACTACGAGGGCGACGCGGCCGCCGTGTGGGAGGGCGTCGACACCGGCAAGGAGGTGCTGCGGCGCCTGAACGAGCTGCCCGGCTTCGGCAAGCAGAAGGCCCAGATCTTCCTGGCCCTGCTCGGCAAGCAGCTCGGGGTGCGGCCGTCGGGCTGGCGGGAGGCGGCGGGCGCGTACGGCGAGCCGAAGGCGTTCCGCTCGGTCGCCGACATCACGGGCCCCGAGTCCCTCACCAAGGTGCGCGCCCACAAGCAGGAGATGAAGGCCGCCGCCAAGGCGGAGAAGGCGGCGAAGTCCGCCAAGTAGCGGGACCGCGGGGGCCGGGCGGGCGGGGCCCGATTGCTGTCAGCCGGGTGCCGGGTCGGTAACCCATGAGGGCGGATCTGCGGCTCCATGGATCACGTCGTGGCCGGTGGTGGGCAGAGACGGGGCATGAGCACCGCCACGTCCGCCGCTGCCCCGGGCCACCGTGTCCCGGGCCTGGTGCGCGCGCTCGTGGTGCTGTTCGCCCTGCTGTTCGCGCCGCTGGCCGCCGTCCCCGCCGGGGCCTCGGCGCCGCCGCCCGCCGCCGCTTCCTCCTCCTGCGAGCCGGGCGAGGGGACCAGGGACACCTCCGAAGAGGCCCTCCGGCTGCCGACGGGACATCCCGTCCGGCTCCTCACGACACCGCCCCAGTACGCCCCGCCGCGCCCTCTCGTCGCCGCGCGCCCCGACACCACGACGCACCCCGCGCCGCCGTCCCGCCGCGCCCTGCGCACCGTCGTCCTGCGCTGCTGACAGGCCCCGCCCCCGGCCCGTCAACACTCACGCACGACTTCGAAAAGGACGGCAGTACTCTCATGCCCAAGGACCCCTACGCGCTCCTGCGCGCCCTGATGCGCGCGGAGGCCGCACGCGGCGAACGCGCCTCTACGGAGAAGACGACCCCGCCCACCTCGCGGGACCGGCGGACGCCGGGCAAGAAGAACAACCGCTGACGACCGTTGCGGCCGGTTCCCCGCGCCCCCGTACGGGACGCGGGGAACCACCCGTCAACGAGGCGCCCCCGACTACCCCGGATGGGCCGCGAACACGCCTGCTTTCCGTCAACTCACCGGCGGCGCCACTCATTTCAGGCCCCTGTGCCTGGCTCGACTGGACCCGGTTGGAGCCGGTTCAGCACGGTATTTCCCGGCTGTGTACCGCGTCCCCATGGCTGCGCCCGGAGAGCCTTGCCCGGTAGGCTTTCCGTGTGATCTTCAAGCGCATCGGAAACGGCCGGCCGTACCCCGACCACGGCCGGGAAAGCACCCGGCAGTGGGCGGACGTCGCGCCGCGCCCGGTCCGCCTCGATCAGCTGGTGACGACCAAGGGCCAGCTCGATCTGGAGACCCTGCTCGCCGAGGACTCGACGTTCTACGGCGACCTCTTCGCGCACGTCGTGAAGTGGCAGGGCGATCTCTACCTGGAGGACGGCCTGCACCGCGCCGTGCGCGCCGCGCTCCAGCAGCGCCAGGTGCTCCACGCACGCGTGCTCGAGCTCGGCTGACCGCACTTCGGGGCTGACGGCGCTTCAGGACCATATTGGCCCTTTTGGGTTGGACTGGGCGACTGACCGTGATCATTTAATAGGCATCGTCGCCGCACAGGATTACGCTGCGCCCATGAGCATGCTCACTCCCCCCGGCATGGGCGGCAAGTACCGCATCACAGGGGACAAATACCCCCGCATGCGGCGCGGGCGCCCGCGCAACAGGATCGTGCTCGCGGTCGTCGCGTCCGTCGCCGCGATCGGGCTGATCGGCTGGGGCTCGTTCCAGCTGGTCGACGTCTTCACAGGGGGTGACAAGGCCAGCGCGGCAGGGGCGAAGTCCGGCGCCTGCGAGAAGCGGCCGAGCGCGTCGCCCTCCCCCGGCAAGGCGGCCCAGAAGCTGCCGACCCCCTCCCAGATCACCGTGAACGTTCTGAACGCCACGGCCCGCGGCGGCCTGGCCAAGGACACCGCGGACGAGCTGAAGAAGCGCGGCTTCAAGATCGGTGACGTGGGCAACGCCACGAAGGCGTACGACAAGAAGGTCAAGGGCCCCGGCATACTGCTCGGCGCCTCGGCGGCCACCGAAGCGGCCCTCCCGGTCCTCGGCACGCAGCTGACCGGCGCCGAGCTGAAGGCGGACAAGCGCGCGAAGCCGACCGAGGTCGACCTGATCATCGGTTCCGGCTTCAAGAAGCTCACGAAGAAGCCGGCCGCGGACAAGGCGCTCTCGGCGCTGAGCCACCCGAAGCCGAAGCCGTCGGCCTCCGGCGCGGGCTGCTGACGGGACCCGGACAGCGAAAAGCCGCGGACGTTCGTCCGCGGCTTTTTCCGTTCCCGTACGGCGTCGGGCGTCGGCTACTCGGCGACCCCGTACATCCGGTCCCCGGCGTCGCCGAGGCCCGGAACGATGTACCCGTGCTCGTTGAGCCGCTCGTCGACCGAGGCCGTCACGACGGTGACCGGCGTGCCGGCCAGCTCGCGCTCCATGATCTCGACGCCCTCGGGGGCGGCGAGCAGCACCACGGCCGTGACGTCGTCGGCGCCGCGCTTGATCAGTTCCTGGATCGCCGCGACGAGCGTGCCGCCCGTGGCCAGCATCGGGTCCAGGACGTACACCTGGCGCCCGGAGAGGTCGTCCGGCATCCGCGTCGCGTACGTCGCGGGCTGCAGCGTCTCTTCGTTGCGGACCATGCCGAGGAAGCCCACCTCGGCGGTCGGCAGGAGGCGCACCATGCCGTCGAGCATGCCGAGGCCCGCGCGCAGGATCGGCACCACCAGCGGGCGCGGGTACGACAGCTTGACGCCGGTCGTCCGCGAGACGGGGGTGTCGATGTCGACCTGCTCGGTGCGCACGTCCCTGGTCGCCTCATAGGCGAGCAGGGTGACCAGCTCGTCGGCCAGGCGCCGGAAGGTCGGGGAGTCGGTGCGCTGGTCGCGCAGCGTAGTGAGCTTGTGCGCCACCAAAGGGTGGTCGACGACGTGGATCCGCATGTCATCAACAGTAACCGGCCACAGGGCCGCGGCTCCCCCGTGCGGTGGCATCAACGGCCGGTGCGGAGGGAAGGTGGAAGGGACTCGCCGACTGGCGCCGACTGGGCGGACTGGGGTGGTGTGGCCGATGGCGGACGAGAAGCGTCGGGAGCGGCCCGAGCGGGAGTCGGGCGGGCCCGAACCGGATACGGAGCCGGAGACGGACGCCGAGCGCAGGCGCAGGCGGGCCCTGTTCCTGCGGGAACTGACCGAGGCGCGGGAGCTGCGCGCCAGGGTCCAGCCACGCCGCGCCCGGGCCGCGCGGATGCGACAGCAGATGCGTATGCGCACGTTTCGCTGGTGAAGGGCCCCGCCGATCCGCGCGGGATCCGCGTCTTCCGGAGGCCCCGGGAAGACGCGCCACGAACACAGCGCGCGGAAGACCTCTCTTGGAGCCGGACTTTCTGCCACGATTCCGAGTGGGCGGGGCTTGAACTGCACTCCCCGCCTCCACAACCCCGCCGGGGGGATTCCCGACCGGCACACCTGAGACCAGTGGGAGAGTCACGGTGTACTTCGCCGCACTGCTCGCGCGCACCGAAGACGGGTGGGAAGCGAGCGACACAGAGCTCGACGACGTGGAGACCCTGTCGGACCTGTCCGACCTGGCCCGCGAGGCGGCGGCCGAGGCCGGCGCCGAGGACGACACCATCCTCGTCTTCATCGAACAAGAGGACGCCTGGTTCGGCGTCGTCCGCATCGACGGCGAGGAGGACCCTCGCATCTACGTCTCCGACGCGGCCGCGGCCGCCCGCAGCAGCTACGGCGAGATCCTGCTCACCGACGAACTGCTCGGCAAGGCTCCGGACGGTTCGGAGGCCGTCGACGACCTGGACGCCCTGGACCTGGACGGGACGGAGGACGGCGAACCGGGCGACGAGGCGGCGTCCGACGACGAGGACGCCGGAGGCGAGGTGGTGCCGCCCGGCCCGCTCGGCGACAGCGGGGTCCTGGCCGACCTGGGCGTCCCCGAGAAGGACCTGCTCACCCTCGACGGGGCGGACGCGCTGAGCGAGATCGCCGACGCCCTGGGCGCATCGGAAGTCCTGGAGACGGTGCGGTGACCGCCGCGGGGATAGATTCCTCGCCGTGACACCCACCGACGCCGCTCCCGTCCCCGATCCCGATCCCGTACGAGACCCCTGGAAGCCGCCGATGCGGCAGGCCCTGGCCGAGGCCGGGCTCGCCGCGGCGGGCGGTGACGTTCCCGTCGGCGCCGTCGTGCTGGCGCCGGACGGGACCACCGTGCTCGCGCGGGCGCACAACGAGCGGGAGCTGACCGGGGACCCGACCGCGCACGCCGAGGTGCTGGCGCTGCGCAGGGCCGCACAAGAGTTGAGCACAGCGGCGCGCAGCGCCTCCGGCAAGGGCGGCGGTGGGAGACGGGTGGGAGAGTGGCGGCTGACCGGCTGCACGCTCGTCGTCACGCTTGAGCCGTGCACCATGTGCGCGGGCGCGCTCGTGCAGTCCCGCGTGGACCGGGTCGTCTACGGGGCCCGCGACGAAAAGGCGGGGGCGGCCGGCTCGCTGTGGGACGTGATCCGCGACCGGCGGCTCAACCACAGGCCCGAAGTGATCTCCGGCGTACTGACCGAGGAGTGTGCGACACAGCTCACCCGTTTCTTCAGAGAAACGGATTTCGGACCACGGCCCACCATGGGCTAGAGTTCCTCTCGGTAGCGTGTCCGAGCGGCCGAAGGAGCTCGCCTCGAAAGCGAGTGTGGGGAAACTCACCGTGGGTTCAAATCCCACCGCTACCGCCGGCCGAAGGGGCGGATCCGACAAGGATCCGCCCCTTCGCTTTTGCCCGGCCGCGCTCAGCCCGTCTGCGGCCCCGTTGCGGGCGGCCAGGACTGCTGGGTCTGCGGGGGCTGTTCGACACCGAACCGGACCTCGGACAGCGCCTTCTTCACGGGGACCTTGGCCAGGTATCCGGAGCCGAAGCAGATGTTCTGCACCACGTACCAGAACTTCTCGGCACCGGTCATCTCGCAGAGCCCGTACTCGCTGAGGGCCTTCTTCGAAGGGATCTTCGCGAAGTAGGCGGCCGCGAACGAGATGCATCCGAGGACGTACCAGAACGACTCCGCACCGGTGGTGGTGCCTCGCCCGAGGGTCTGGGTCTGATTGGCCATGGAATGTGTCTCCTCGTAAGGGTCCTATGGGCGAGCCCATGCTGCTCCCCTGTCGGGGAAGGTGAAGGCAGGAACACAGAAACGCCCCGACACCTGTCGATAGGTGCCGGAGCATTCACGTCCGGTTCAGGACGGGGGGAGTGGTATCGGGGGGACAAACCACTCCCCCCGATGAGGACGGACTCCCGTAGCCCGCGCCGCTTCCGGGGGGAAGCTGCGGCGCGGACCCCGCAGTCGGGGTCACGTCCCTGCCCTTCGGATTCCTGCCAGACCCTCCGGGCTCATCACCAATACTGCCCCTTTGTGGGGGTGCGGGGTGTCGGCAAAAGACCCGTAAGCGGAGGCCGTTGGTCCTTAAAGGTCGCGTCGGTGATCGTCCGCGTTAGACTCGCCGCCGTCCGACAGGGGTCGGACGGGGATCAGACACGGGTACGGGGAGGCAACGTGGTGCAGTCGAAGAAAGTCGCGCTCTTCGTCGGGGTGGTCTTCGTGCTCTACGTGATCATCACCGATCCCAAGACGGCCGCCGATTACGTCCAGATAGGGTTCGAAGGCGTATCGTCCGCCGCCCAGTCCATAGGCGACTTCATGACCTGGGTCGTCAACGGCGGGAAGTAGCGGCAAGCCGGCCGTCAGCACCCCAGGGAGCACCCCGTGATCCGCCATCTGGTCCTTTTCAAGCTCAACGACGGTGTGAGCCGTGACGAACCGCGCGTGGCCGAGGGCGTCGAGGCCTTCCGCGCGCTGGGCGCGAAGATTCCCGAGCTGACGTTCTGGGAGTGCGACTGGAACATCACCGACCGGCCGATCGCCTACGACTTCGCGATCAACTCGGCCGTCGAGGACACCGACGCCCTGAAGCGGTACATCGAGCACCCCGCCCACCAGGAGGGCGTCGCGATGTGGCGAGAGTTCGCCACGTGGGTGATCGCGGACTACGAGTTCTGAGCGCACCCGCCGGACCGTCACACGTTCGAGAAGCCTCTCACCGGAACGGTGAGGGGCTTTCGTGCGTCCTGAGCCCGGCCCCGTGCCCCAACTCGGCCTTCAACACGGAGTTATGCGGTGCTTGCACACAGTGCACATGTCTTGTGATGCTATGACCGCTTTTGACCGATGAGTTGACGGAAACAGAGGTGGAGTTGACCGTGCCGGCCAGTACTGCGCCTCAAGAAGCACCGCCCGAAGCGCCGCCCGAGACACCGCCCGAGGCGCCGCCCACGCCCGCGAAGAGCCGGGGCGCCGACGCCCGCGCCCTGACCCAGGTCCTCTTCTCGCAGATCAAGGACCTCCTGCCGGGCAGCCCCGAGCACTCCAGGGTGCGCGGCGCCCTGATCGAGGCGAACCTGCCGCTCGTTCGGTACGCGGCGGCCCGCTTCCGCAGCCGCAACGAGCCGATGGAGGACGTCGTCCAGGTCGGCACCATCGGCCTGATCAACGCCATCGACCGCTTCGACCCGGACCGCGGCGTCCAGTTCCCGACCTTCGCGATGCCCACCGTCGTCGGCGAGATCAAGCGGTACTTCCGCGACAACGTCCGCACCGTGCACGTACCGCGCCGCCTCCACGAGCTGTGGGTGCAGGTCAACGGCGCGACCGAGGACCTGACGACCGCCTTCGGGCGCTCCCCGACCACCGCCGAGATCGCCGAACGGCTGCGGATCGGCGAGGACGAGGTGCTCGCCTGCATCGAGGCGGGCCGCTCGTACCACGCGACGTCCCTGGAGGCGGCGCAGGAGGGCGACGGGATGCCCGGCCTGCTCGACCGGCTCGGCTACGAGGACCCGGAGCTGGACGGCGTCGAGCACCGCGATCTCGTACGGCACCTCCTCGTACAGCTGCCCGAGCGGGAGCAACGGATCCTTTTGCTTCGCTACTACAGCAATCTGACGCAATCTCAGATCAGCGCGGAACTGGGGGTCTCACAGATGCACGTGTCAAGGCTCCTCGCCCGCAGCTTCGCTCGACTTCGGTCCGCAAACAGGATCGATGCCTAGCTCGAACGGGTAGACAAGGCGCGCGGCGCATTTCCCGCCGGAAACCGCGCCACCTCGCGCCACACCCCTTGCTTCCTGCGCCGATCCATCCCATACATGTCGACATGTCACTACAGCGTGTTGCCGACATGTGACATTCTGCTGGAACGGCGTTTGGCGCAGCCCCTCGTCCGGTATTCAGGTGGAGGCTGCGCTCTTACCTGACGGGAGCGTCCGCCGCGACCGTCCGCGACCTCAAGGGGGTGGCATGTCCGCAGACCAGGGCAGCTCGAAGGTGCTCACGCTCACGCCCGGCGCACCCGCCGCGACCGATGACATGAGCGAGCAGACGCCTGCCGCGCTGATCGACGCTCCTGTTCCCGCTTCGGTTCCGGCCCAGGCAGCCGAGAGCCCCGAGGTGTCCGTGACACCTCCTACAAGCGGGGCCATCGACACCCGCACCCTGTCCCGTTCCCTGTTCCTGCGTCTTGCCACGCTCGACGAGCACAGCCCGGAGCGGGCGTACGTCCGCGACACCCTGATCGAGCTGAACCTGCCGCTGGTGCGCTACGCGGCCGCCCGGTTCCGCAGTCGCAACGAGCCGATGGAGGACATCGTCCAGGTCGGCACGATCGGTCTGATCAAGGCGATCGACCGTTTCGACTGCGAACGCGGCGTGGAGTTCCCGACGTTCGCGATGCCGACGGTGGTCGGCGAGATCAAGCGGTTCTTCCGGGACACCTCGTGGTCGGTGCGCGTGCCGCGCCGCCTCCAGGAGCTGCGGCTCGCCCTGACCAAGGCCAGTGACGAGCTCGCGCAGAAGCTGGACCGCTCGCCGACCGTCCCGGAGCTCGCCGTGGTGCTCGGCGTCTCCGAGGAGGACGTGGTCGACGGCCTCGCGGTGGGCAACGCGTACACCGCGTCCTCCCTGGACTCGCCCGCGCCCGAGGACGACGGCGGCGAGGGCTCCCTCGCGGACCGGCTCGGCTACGAGGACACGGCGCTGGAGGGCGTCGAGTACCGCGAGTCGCTCAAGCCCCTGCTCGCCAAGCTGCCGCCGCGCGAGCGCCAGATCATCATGCTCCGGTTCTTCGCGAACATGACGCAGTCGCAGATCGGCGAGGAGGTCGGCATCTCGCAGATGCACGTGTCCCGGCTGCTCACGCGGACGCTGTCACAGCTGCGGGAAGGTCTGATCGCCGACTGAGGGCACCGGCCGGCAGCACCGGCTGATCGCTCGACCGGGTCCGCGGGGTTCCGATTTGACGGAGCGTCAGACACACTGGCGCGATGCTGCGGACTTGGTTGCTCGGTCACAGGAAGGTCGCTGTCGGGGCCGCTTCGGTCGCCGCGGTGTGCGTGAGCGCGGGCGCCGTCGTCGCCCTCGACGGTGGCGACGGACCTGATGCGTACGTGGCCGTGGGTGCGGCGGGAGCCGCGCCCACGCGACCTGGCGACCGGGTCGCGCCCAACGGCAAGGTGGAGCTCGTACCGCTGGACTCCCCCGCGGCGGAAAGCCCTGCCGCCTCGGCCCCCTCGGGCAAGGGCGCGGCGGGCAAGGCGGGCGGCAGCGAGGCCGCGGAAGGCGGAGCGGACGCGGGCGGCGCCCCTCCGGCCGCCGAGGTCCCCGGCGAATCCCCCGGCGACTCCGGCACACCACCCGCCACCGGCAAGCCCTCCGATGGCTCCGGGAGTCCCGAGGGTTCCGGGAGCGGCGGGAGCGCCGCCTCGGGCCGTGGCGACACCCCTTCGTCGTCCCCTTCATCCCCCTCGGGCCCCGCCGTGCTCAAGGTCGGCGACCCCGTGCTCAAGGACGCCGACAAGCGCTGGTGTCAGGACGTGACGCTGGCCCTGCGCAACTCCGGTGGCAGCGCGGTGCGTTCGGGCAAGGTGACCTTCGAGACGCACGTGATCGGCGCCCTGGGTATCGACTGGGCGACCGTCGACGTCACAAAGAAGCTCCCCGTGCCCATCGGGGCCGGGGAGCGGAAGCGGAAGACGTGGACCGTGTGCGTCGACCAGTGGCGCGTCCCCCTCGGCATGCGACTCGAGACCAAGGACGTCGACGTCGACTGGAAGTGAACTGCCTCCAGGGACTGCCTACTTGAGCGCCAGCCAAGCCACGCCCGCCACCACGACGATCGCGAGCACGATGCCGATGATCAGGCCGGCGCTGGGACCGGACTTCGTGGCGGCCGCCTGCTGACGTGCGGGAGGCTGCTCGTCGACGAAGGCGCGGAACATCTGGGTGTTGCCCGCGGGGTCGTTATTGCCCTGGGGGCCGGGGCCTTGGGGGTTGTTAGCCATGGGGCAGGACCCTAGCGAATTGCCGCGAAGGGCGCCACAGTCCGCACGCATGCCATCTGAGCTGCGACTTTACTGATTTGCACTCGATCTTTGCCGCGATTTTATTCTCGATCACCCGGTTTCGTTTGCCTGTGGCAACCAACTGCTTCTATGGTTGCCCTAAGCAACAAATAAAGATCTTTTGGTCAGGAGGTGCCGTGGCCGCACAACGTCACTACGACGAGCTGGCGCGACAGATGAGTGCCTTCGGAGCCGTCAAGAGGGACATGGCGCGGATCCTTCCGCACGACTGCCCGACCGGTTCGGCCGCGGTTCTCACGCTGCTCAAGCGCTACGGCGACATGCGGATGAGCCGCATGGCCGAGCTGCTCGCCGTGGACGTGTCCGTGGCCAGCCGGCACGTGGCACACGTCGCGGACCGCGGTTGGATCGAGCGTCATCCCGACCCCGCTGACAAACGTTCGCGCATCCTCAGCCTCAGCGAAAAAGGCTCGAAGCAGATGGAGGTGCTCAATGAACGGAGCACCCAACTGCTCGCCGACCGGCTGAGCGACTGGTCCGACGACGAGGTCGATCAGCTGATCGCCCTCATGACGCGACTGCGCGAAAGCTTCGGCGACTGCCGCACGACGGGGTCCCGAGCGACGGTTCCGCAGGCCGCCACTGAGCCGACCACCGAGTCGACCGCTCAGATCACCACCCGTACACCCGCGTAATACGTAAGAAAAGGAATCCCATGGCAACAACCACACCGGCCGGTGTGCGGGGCAGCCATCCCAAGCATTCAGGGGCCGCCCCCGAAGCGGGTGCCCCCATGTCGCACCGGCAGATCATGGAGGCGCTGTCCGGGCTGCTGCTCGGCATGTTCGCCGCCATCGTCTCGTCGACGATCGTCACCAACGCCCTGCCGAAGATCATCGGCGATCTGGGCGGTGGCCAGTCCGCCTACACCTGGGTCGTCACGGCCTCGCTGCTCGCGATGACCGCCACCACGCCCCTGTGGGGCAAGATGGCGGACCTGTTCAGCAAGAAGGCCCTGGTCCAGATAGCCCTGGTCGTCTACATCGTGGGTTCGGTCGTCGCCGGCTTCGCGCAGAACCCGGGCATGCTGATCTCCGCCCGTGCCATCCAGGGCATCGGCGCCGGTGGTCTCTCCGCCCTGGCGCAGATCATCATGGCCGCCATGATCGCCCCGCGTGAGCGCGGTCGTTACTCCGGTTACCTCGGCGCCACGTTCGCCGTCGCCACCGTCGGTGGCCCGCTGCTCGGCGGCGTCATCACCGACACCGACTGGCTCGGCTGGCGCTACTGCCTCTTCGTCGGCGTGCCCTTCGCGCTGATCGCCCTGATCGTGCTGCAGAAGACGC
Organism: Streptomyces endophyticus; assembly: GCF_035798155.1. Classification (NCBI taxonomy): domain Bacteria; kingdom Bacillati; phylum Actinomycetota; class Actinomycetes; order Kitasatosporales; family Streptomycetaceae; genus Streptomyces; species Streptomyces endophyticus. The sequence continues at coordinate 16,157 of NZ_JAOZYC010000201.1, forward strand.
TGCACCTGCCGGTGATCAAGCGGAAGGTGAAGGTCGACTGGGCCGGCGCCTTCTTCATCACCGCCGCGGTCTCCCTGCTCCTTCTCTGGGTCACCTTCGCCGACGACAAGTACGACTGGCTGTCGTGGCAGACGTACACGATGGTCGGCGGCGCGATCGTGCTGGCGCTGATCTTCACGCTCGTCGAGTCCAAGGCCAGCGAGCCGATCATCCCGCTGCGCCTCTTCAAGAACCGCACCATCACGCTGGCTTCGCTCGCCTCGCTGTTCGTCGGTGTCGCGATGTTCGCGGGCACCGTGTACTTCTCGCAGTACTTCCAGCTGGCGCGCGGCAAGACGCCCACGATGTCGGGCGTCATGACGATCCCGATGATCGGCGGACTGTTCATCTCGTCCACCGTCTCCGGCCAGATCATCACCCGGACCGGCAAGTGGAAGGCCTGGCTCGTCGCCGGCGGCCTGTTCCTGACCGCGGGTCTGGGCCTGCTCGGCACCATCGAGTACGACACCCCGTACTGGCGCGTCGCGATCTGGATGGCGCTGCTCGGCCTCGGCGTCGGCATGATGATGCAGAACCTCGTGCTCAGCACGCAGAACCAGGTCGCCCCCCAGGACCTCGGTTCCGCCTCGTCGATGGTGACCTTCTTCCGGTCCCTCGGCGGCACGATCGGCGTCTCGGCGCTCGGCTCCGTGATGACCAGCCGCATCAGTCACCACGCCACCGACACCATCGGTTCGCTCAGCCCGCAGGAACAGCAGGCGGCCGGCAAGGCGATGGCCGGCGGCTCGCTGCCGGACATGTCCGTGCTGCCCGGCCCGATCCGCAACTGGCTGGAAGCCGCGTACGGAAGCGGCATCGCCGACATCTTCCTGTACGCCGCGCCGATCGCGTTCCTGGCATTCATCGTCACGATCTTCATCAAGGAGGTTCCCCTGCGTACGACCGGAGCCCTCGAACAGGCCGCGCAGGGCGATTCGACGCCCGCCGCCGCCCCGGCCCAGGCCGCTGCTCCCGCCCCCGCGCCGGAGCAGGTGCCGAGCCTCGTCGGTGCGGGTGCGCCCGTGGCCGACACCCGGACCCAGCGCCTGGCGGCCGTCGCCGCCACCGCCGGTGACGTGCCCGTCGGCGGCACCCCGGTCCGCGGCTTCGTCCGCGGCGCCGAGTCCGCCCCGGTGCCGCGCGCCGCGGTCACCCTGATCTCCCTCGGCGGCCGTCAGCTGGGCCGCGCCGTGGCCCAGGGCGACGGCTCGTACAGCGTCGACGCCCCCGGCGCCGGCTCCTACGTCCTGATCGCCTCGGCCGACGGCTACCAGCCGCAGGCCTCCACCGTCCTGGTGGGCGAGGAGTCGGTCACGTACGACATCCTGCTCAGCGGGACCAGCGGCCTCACCGGTGTGGTGCGGGCCAGCGAGACCAAGGCGCCGGTCGCCGGGGCGATGGTCATCGTCACCGACGTCCGCGGCGATGTCCTCGCCACCGGCCAGTCGGGTCCTGGCGGCGAGTTCACCTTCGCCGAGCTGGTCCCGGGCCCGGTCACGATCGCCGTGAACGCGCCGGGCCACCGGCCCACCGCGCTCCCGGTCGAGGTCACCGGCTCCGGTGTCACCCGCATCGAGATCGACCTGCACTCCGGCTCCCAGGTCCAGGGCACCGTCCGGGCCGCGGGCCGCGCGCTGAACGACGCGCGGGTCACGCTGGTGGACGCCGCGGGCAACGTGGTCGCCACCGCCACCACCGGTGACGACGGCGCGTACGCCTTCACCGACCTGGACGGCGGCGAGTACACCGTGATCGCGACCGGCTACCCGCCGGTGGCCACCGGCCTCAGCGTGAACGGCAGCGGCGTCGACGGCCACGACATCGAACTCGGCCACCCCGGCGAGTAATAGGCCCCGGGCCACCTGAAGGTGTGGTTCGCGCTTTGAGCGGACGCGGACCACACAGGCCCGGTTGTGAGAATGGGCCCCGGACCCGACGGCGTCGCCAACGGCAGGGGACGGCCGAGACGTACGTCGGCCGGGGCCCGTCCACGTAGGGGGAGCACGACCACCCCCCTACGTACGTAAGAACTTGAGCTAGGAGAGCAAAAGCATGGGACTGAGCGCGCGGATCCGCACGCGGGACGGGTGGGCCCTGCCGCACGCCGTCGTCACGGTGACCGACATGACCGGATCGCAGGTGCTGCGGGCAGAGGCCAACGACGAGGGCGCCGTGCACGACCCGGCCGCGCTCGCGCCCGGTCCCTACACGGTGATCGTGACCGCCGTCGGCTACGCCCCCGCCGCCTCCACCGCGATGGTGACGGCGAGCGGCCGGGCCGACGTGGGCAGCATCGTGCTGCACCGCCAGGGCGGCGCCGAACTGCCGCCGCCCGGCCCGTGGATGGTCGACCCGGCCCACTCCTCGGTCGCCGCGACGGCGCAGCACCTCGGGATCACGTCCGTGCACGGGCGGTTCACCGACTTCACGGCGCGCATCGACATAGCGCAGGACGTGGAGAAGTCGCGGGTCGAGGCCGTCATCAGGTCGGCGTCCATCGACACCGGCAACGGGATGCGCGACGGCCACCTGAAGTCCCCGGACTTCCTGGACGTGGAGACGTACCCGGAGATCACCTACCAATCGACCGGCATCGAGCCCGCGGGCACCGACCGCTGGACCGTGCACGGCCAGCTGAGCCTGCACGGCGTGGCGCGCGAGGTCGACCTCGACCTCAGCTACCTGGGCACGGGCGCCGACCCGTGGGGCGGCACCCGCGCGGCGTTCAAGGCGACGGCCGAGCTGAAGCGCGAGGACTTCGCGATGAACTACAACCAGGTCGTGCAGGCCGGCATCGCCGCGATCGGCGCGACGTTGAAGGTCGAGCTCGACATCCAGGCCGTACAGGGCGACGCGCTGCCGCAGATGTGACACCGGCGGGTGTCGGTGGCCGGAGTTAGGCTGCGAAGCATGGCTCCGAACATCGCGACCAACACCCGTGTCTCCATCGCCGAGTTGCTGGACTTCGTACGGCCCCGGCACCGCGCCCTCCTCATCACCGCCCGCGCCGACGGGTCCCCGCAGGCCTCACCACTGACCTGCGGGGTCGACGGCGACGGGCGGATCGTTGTTTCCACCTACCCCGAGCGGGCCAAGACGCGGAACGCGAAGCGGGATCCGCGGGTCAGCCTCGTCGTGCTCAGCGACGAGTGGAACGGGCCGTGGGTGCAGATCGACGGTTCGGCGGAGGTCATCGACTCGCCCGACTCCGTCGAGGCGCTCGTCGAGTACTTCCGGTGCATTTCGGGTGAGCACCCGGACTGGGACGAGTATCGCGAGGCGATGGTCAAGCAGGGGAAGTCGATCATCCGTGTGACGCCGGAGAAGTGGGGTCCCGTGGCCACGGGTGGGTTCCCGGCGAGGTTGGCGTAACCGGTACCGGGGTTGACGTCCCGGGGCGGAGCCCCGAGGCGTCAACGCCGTTGGGACACCAGCGTCTCGATGCCGGCGATCTGGAGGTCGAGGGCCACCTGGAAGTCCATGTCGCGCATCGCGTCCACGTCCCCGCCCTCCTCCACCGCCTCCATCATCCGCTCCGCGTGCGAGAAGTCGTCCGCCATCTCCTCCGGGACGGAGAACGCGGCCATCGCCTTGTGAAAGTACTCGTCCTGGGTGAGGCCCACCTCCGCACAGCGCTGGCGGAAGTGGCCCTCGATGGTGCCGTAGCCGTACACGAACTGGAAGACGGAGGAGACCGCGCCGCGCTGCTGGGCCAGCGTGAGGCCGGTGCGGGCGATGACCCGCTGCACCGCCCGCGAGAACAGCAGCGACTTCGGGCCGACGTTCAGGAAGTTGCCGACGAGCGGCGAGATCCACGGATGCCTGACGAGCAACTCCCGGTAGGTGGCGGCCAGTTCACGCAGCTGCGTCTGCCAGTCCGGCAGCTCCTCCGCGTCCGTGTCCGGGATCTCCAGCTCGCCGAAGGCCTGGTCCAGGGCGAGTTCGAGGAGGTCGTCCTTGGTGTCGACGTACCAGTAGACGGACATCGCGGTGACGCCCAGTTCGCCCGCGAGGCGCCGCATCGAGAACTTGGCGAGCCCCTCCGCGTCCAGGAGCTTCACCGTGGCCCGGGTGATCCGCTCCCGGTCGAGCCCGCTGGGCTGCTCGGCCCGCCGACCGCGCGACGCCCTGGGCCTCGGCTCCACGGCGCCATCCGTGTCCTCGAGCCAGACGCTCATCCGCGCTGCCTTCGCCATGGCGTTCCTTCCCAGGGGTTCCTCGTACGCGGGCGGGGCGGGCCTGCGCACAGGACCGCTCCCCACCCGCACCGATGCTAAGCGGAAGTCACCACTGCTGATTCTGCCCGTTCCGCCCTGCGCAGCAACACCGCCGCGAGCAGGCCGCCGGCGAGCACGGCGACCGCGCCGACCAGTTGGCTGGTCTCCAGACCGGAGGAGAAGGCTTCGCTGATACGGGCCTTCTCACCGGCCGAGTCCGCCGCCGCGAGCGCCGCCGGGAACGAGGCCGCGGAGACCGATACGAGCGCGGCGAAACGGGCGTTCAGGACGGCGCCGAGGACGGCGACACCCAGACCGTTGCCGAACTCCGCGAGGGTGCCGTTGACCCCGGCGCCCACGCCCGCCTTCTCCCGCGGGATCGCGCTCATGATGGCGTTGGCCATGGCCGGCATCGCGAGCGCCATGCCCACGCCCATGACGATCAGGCCGAGCAGCATCCCGCCGTAGCCCTCCCCGCCGAGCAGCGCGATGGCAGCGAGCCCCGCCGCCATGCACGTCATGCCGACCGCGATGGTGAGCGGTGTGCCCATCTTGGGCAGCAGCCGGGCGCCGACCCCCATGAGGTTGAGCGCGACGACGGTGAGTGCCATCGGCGCGGTGCGCAGTCCCGCCTCCAACGGCCCGTACCCGAGCAGGAATTGGAGGTGCTGGGTGAGCAGGAACAGCGAGCCGGCCATGCCGAACGCCACGAGGACGACCCCGGCCACCGCGCCCGTGAACTTCTGGTTGCGGAAGAAGTGCATGTCGAGCATCGGATACGGGATCCGCAGCTCCCACGTCACGAACGCGGCCATCACGAGCACGCCGATCGCGGCCGAAGTGAGCGTGGTCGTGGCCGTCCAGCCGTCGTCGGGGCCCGAGATGATCGCGTAGACGACGCCGGTCATGCCGATGGTGGAGAGCAGCGCGCCGAGCAGGTCGGGGCGGTCGCCCTGGGGGTTCTTCGACTCGGGGACCAGGGCGAGCACCGCGACGAGGCCGACGGCCGCGACGGGGATGTTGATGAGGAAGATCGAGCCCCACCAGAAGTGGTCGAGCAGCACGCCGCCGACCAGCGGGCCGACGGCGAAGCCGAGCGTGCTGACCGTGGACCACAGGGCGATCGCCCGGACGCGCTCGGCCTCGCTGAAGATCTGGACGACGACCGCGAGCGTCGACGTCATCATCAGCGCGCCGCCGACGCCCATGCCCGCGCGGGCGGCGATCAGCTGCCCGGTGGAGCCGGCGAACGCGGCGGTCAGCGAGCCGACGCCGAAGATCGCGAGGCCCGCCGCGAGCATCTTCTTGCGGCCGTAGCGGTCGGAGGCGCTGCCCGCGGTGAGCAGCAGTCCTGACTGGACGAGCGAGTAGGCGCTGATCATCCACTGGATGTCGGACGTCGAGGCCTCCAGTTCCCGGGTGAGGGAGGGGATCGCGACGTTCAGGACGGTGTTGTCGAGCAGCACGGTCAGCTGGGCGAGGCAGATGACGCCGAGGATGAGCCAGCGCTGGGGGTGGCCCGCGATGACCTGGGGTGCCTTGGGTGCCTGGGTGGCCGGCTCGGCCGTGGGGGCCATGGACACTCCTCTACGGTGTATGGGGTTGACGTCTCCCATACACCGTAGAGGGTGCGCTGTACGCCGTACAAGCGGCTTTTTGCTTGGAGTGGGTCGGCCTACTACTTGGCCTGCGTCAGGTCGTAGAACGTGCTGCTGCCGACCGTCATCTTCTTGAAGTTGGTCTCGACCCACTTCGTGATCTTCGACGCCGAGCCGGAGCTGGAGCCACCCATGCCACCGCCACTGGAGCCGCTGCCGATGAAGTAGTGGATCTTTCCGTCCTCGACGTACTGCTTGAACTGGGCGAGCGTCGGGGACGGGTCGGTGCCGTTGAAGCCGCCGATCGCCATCACCGGGTCGCCGGTGGCCAGTTGGTAGCTCGACTGGTTCTGCGAACCGATCGTGGCCGCGGCCCAGGTGTAGTCACTGGCGTTCTTCTGGAGCAGCTTCTTGGCCTTGCTGCTGACCTGGGCGCCGTTGAGGAGACCGCCCATGCCGCCGCCTCCGCCGCCGCCCTTGCCGCCGGTCTTGCCGCCCTGCTGCTTGGAACCGGTGCCTTGGTTGCCGGTCTGGCCGCCGCCGGGGAAGCCGCCCTGCTGGTTGCCCTTGCCGTTGTTGCCCTGGGCGTTGCCGCCTGTCGGAGGCTGGCCCATCTGACCGCCCTTGCCGCCCTGCTTGCCCGGCATCCCGCCGCCGGGGAAGCCCTTGCCGCCACCGCCGCCCGGACCGCCCTTGCCGCCGCCACCGGGGCCGCCCATCATGCTGGACCCCGAAGGACCCGCCGTCACGATCGACCCGGTGTGCCCGGTGTTCAGCGTGGAGATGGTGTACGCCGAGGGCGCCGCCAGCGAGGCGACCAGGCCCAACCCGGCGACGACAAGCGCCAGTCGACGGCTCAGACGGCCCGCGAGGGCGAGGCCCAGGCCCGCCACGAGGCCGCCGATGAGCACGGCCCACCGCAGCCACGGCAGGTAGTCCGAGGTCCGGCCGAGCAGGACGTACCCCCACACCGCCGTGGCGGCCACGGACACACCGAGCGTCACCGACCAGGCGATCCGGGACCGCTCCTCCCACAGCACGGTCGCGCCCATGCCGATGACGGCCGCGAGATACGGGGCCAGGGCCACCGTGTAGTACTGGTGGAAGATGCCGGCCATGAAGCTGAAGACCAGGCCGGTCATCAGCAGGGAGCCGCCCCACGCGAGGAACGCGGCGCGCGTCAGGTCCGTGCGCCTGGCCTTCCAGGTCAGGATCACGCCCGCGACGAGGAGGATCAGCGCGGCGGGGATCAGCCACGAGATCTGGCTGCCGATCTCGGAGTTGAACATCCGGGTGAGGCCGGTCTCGCCCCACTGTCCCGTGCCGCCGGCTCCACCGCCACCGCCGACGGAGCCGGACTCCTCGCCGTTGATACGGCCGAGTCCGTTGTAGCCGAAGGTCAGTTCAAGGAACGAGTTGTTCTGGGAGCCGCCGATGTACGGCCGCGAGGACGCGGGCCACAGCTCGACGATCGCCACCCACCAGCCGCCCGCGACGATCATCGCCACGGCGGACAGGGCGAGTTGGCCGAACCGCTTGCGCACCCGGACCGGCGCGAACACCGCGTAGAGCACCGCCAGCGGCGGCAGGACCAGGAAGGCCTGCAACGTCTTGGTGAGGAAGGCGAGGCCGACGGCGACGCCCGCCCAGATCAGCCACTTGGTCCGGCCGTGCTCCATGGCCCGCAGGACGCAGTAGACGGTGACGGTCATCAGGAGCGCGAGCAGCGCGTCCGGGTTGTTGAAGCGGAACATCAGCGCGGCGACCGGGGTCGTCGCGAGGACCACCATGGCGATCAGGCCCGCTGCGGCGCTGAACCGGCGGCGCACCGCCCCGTACAGCACACCGGCGGTGGCCACGGCCATCAGCACCTGCGGGGCGAGGATCGCCCAGGAGTTCAGGCCGAGGAGCCGCACCGACAGGCCCATCGGCCACAGCGCGGCCGGCGGCTTGTCGACGGTGATCGCGTTCGCCGCGTCGGACGAGCCGAAGAAGAACGCCTTCCAGCTCTCGCTGCCCGCCTGCGCGGCCGCCGAGTAGAAGGAGTTGGCGTAGCCGGAGGAGGAGAGGTTCCAGAAGTAGGCCGCCGCGATCACGAGGAGCATGCCGAGGAAGGCCGGGCGGGCCCAGCGCGGGTCCTCGGGCCTGCCGCGCCACACACGCGTCAGAAATGCGGCGCGGGGAGGGGACTCGACAGGCGCCGCGGGAGGCGCGTCGTACGAGGGTCGGATGTCTGTGGTCATCGCTGGGTCCTTGCCTGCGGAACCTCGGAGGTCTCGGAGATCCGTACGGGGATGGGGGCGGGCTCGGGGGTGGCCCGGTCGGTGGTCAGGTCCGTGCTCCGGTCCGTGGTCCGGTCCGTGGTCCGGTCCGTGAACACCCACGCCCGGAAGAGCAGGAAGCGCAGGATCGTCGCCGCGAGGTTGGCCGCGATCAGCACGATCAGCTCGGTGGAGTGCGGGGGGTTGCCGGAGGCCGTCTGGAGCGCGGCGAGCGAGCCGCTGGTCAGGGCCCAGCCGATGCCGAAGACGACGATGCCCTGGGCCTGGTGGCGCACGGCCTTGTCCCGGCCGCGCACCCCGAACGTCAGGCGCCGGTTGGCCGCCGTGTTGGCGATGGCCGAGACGAACAGGGCGAGCGCGTTGGCGAACTGCGCCCCCGAGAACGAGCGGAAGCCGGAGTACAGCAGCAGATACAGCAGCGTCGACAGGCCGCCGACGACGCAGAAACCGAGCAGCTGACGGGCCAGACCCTTGGGTACGTCGGTGAGCTGCCGGTCGCGCGGGTCGTCACCGAAGGGGCGCGCGAGCCGGTCGAGGGGGAGCGAGCCGGTGGCGAGCGCCTTGCCGACGCGCCAGACGCCCTTGAGGTCGTCGGTCGCGGTCTTGACGATGTGCACGGTCGAGTTCGGGTCGTCGACCCAGTCGACGGGCACCTCGTGGATCCGCAGCCCGGCCCGCTCCGCGAGCACCAGCATCTCGGTGTCGAAGAACCAGCCGGTGTCCTCGACCAGCGGCAGCAGCACCTGCGCGACATCGCGCCGGATCGCCTTGAATCCGCACTGGGCGTCGGAGAAACGGGCCTGGAGGGAGCCGCGCAGGATCAGGTTGTAGGTGCGCGAGATGAACTCGCGCTTCGTGCCGCGCACGACCCGGCTCGCGCGGGCGAGCCGGGAGCCGATCGCGAGGTCGGAGTGCCCGGAGATCAGCGGCGCCACGAGCGGGAGCAGGGCGTTCAGGTCGGTGGACAGATCCACGTCCATGTACGCGAGGACCGGCGCGTCGGACGCCGACCACACGGTGCGCAGGGCGCGCCCGCGGCCCTTCTGCTCAAGCCGGAAGTACTGGGCTTCGGGCAGTTCGGCGGCCAGTTCGTGCGCCACCTCGGGCGTCGCGTCGGTGGAGGCGTTGTCCGCGACGGTGATGCGGAAGGGGTAGGGGAAGGTGCGGACCAGGTGGTGGTGCAGCCTGCGCACGCACTCACCGAGGTCCTTCTCCTCGTTGTAGACGGGGATGACAACGTCCAGGACCGGCACATCGCCGCTGCCGGCAGGGAGGTGCTCCCGCGCCGGCAGCGCCCCGAACCTCGCGGAGACGGTACTCGCGGAGGCGGTGGGGTCGATGCCCGGAGAAGAGTCGGTTCGCATGCCACCGACATTCGCCAACTGCCCTGTTAGGGCTGTGTGGTGAGGCTTTGTCCCGGCTGTGAGTACGGGGCGGGCAAATCAAGCCCCGCCGGCGATTGAGGCGCGGGGTCCGGGGCAGAGCCCCGCGACGTCGGCACGAGTGGCCGCCACGGCCGCGTAGACCGGCAAATGCACGGTAAAAACGGTGCGCCCGACCACACTCTCGACCGTCACAGACCCTTCGTGCGCCGCCGCAACAGCCTGCACGATGGCGAGCCCAAGCCCCGTGGACCCCGCCTTGCGGGACCGCGAGGAGTCGCCGCGCGCGAACCGTTCGAAGACGCGCGGCAGCAGCTCGGCGGGGATGCCGGGCCCGTCGTCCTGTACGTCGAGGCAGACCCAGGGGCCGTGCCGGTGCACGCGGGCGGTGACGGTAGTGCCGGGGGGCGTGTGCGTACGCGCGTTGGCGAGCAGGTTGACGAGGACCTGGTGCAGCCGCGCGGAGTCGGCGAGCACGGTGGCCGGTTCGTCGGGGAGTTCCAGGCGCCAGTAATGACCCTGGTCCGCGGCGCGGGCATCGCTGAGCGCGTCGACGACGAGCGGCGACAGGTCCGTCGGCTCGTACGACAGCGGTCTTCCGGCGTCGAGCCGGGCGAGCAGCAGCAGGTCCTCGACGAGCCCGGTCATCCGGTCGGCCTCGGACTCGATGCGGCCGAGCGCGTGCCGGGTGTCGGGTCCTGGCTCCTCGCGGCCGCGCCTGGTCAGCTCGGCGTAGCCGCGGATGGAGGCCAGTGGCGTACGCAGCTCATGGCTGGCGTCCGCGACGAACTGGCGCACCCGCATCTCGCTCTGCTGCCGCGATTCGAGGGCGCCGTGCACATGGTCGAGCATGCGGTTGAGCGCGGCGCCGACCTGGCCGACCTCGTTTCTGGGATCGGCCTCGGACTCGGGTACGCGTTCGTAGAGGGTCACCTCGCCGCTGTGCAGCGGGAGTTCGGAGACCCGGGTCGCGGTCGCGGCGACGCGGCGCAGTGGCCGCAGATTGACGCCGACCATGATCGCCCCGGCGGCGCCGGCCGCCACGAGGGCCGCGGCGGCGACGAGCAGCTCGGTGACGATGAGCTTGTTGACGGTGGAGTCGACCTGGGCGGTGGGGCGGGCCACGTAGTAGTCGCCGTTGGATCCGGTGACGTACTGGACGCGATAGCTGCCGAGGCCGGGCAGGTCGACGGTGTGCGTGGAGTTGTCGTCGGTCTGGGGGACGTCCTCCAGAGCGTCGAGCACGGACTGGGACAGGTCGTCGGTCCCGAGCTGCCTGCCGCCCTCGGTGTTCGTCGCCTCGACGCTGACCTTGCCGTCGGTGGCCTGCCCGCCGCTGACCTCGGCCCCGAGGGTCCCCTCGGGGGCGCCCACGGTCACGAACGCCAGGTCGCCGAAGTCCTTCTGTCCCATGGGGCCCGCCCCGGGAAAGTCGCCCTTCGGCCCGCCCGCCCGCATCGCTATGCCGTGCACCTGCTTGTCGAGCTCGTCGTACAGGTACGAGTGCAGCGAGACGGCGGACACGACACCGATCACGGACGCCACGACGGCCATCAGCGCGACGGCCGTGACGACGAGCCGGGTACGGAGCGTCTGGGGCCGGGCCCTGCGCTTCACGACGTCGTAGTGGCGGCCATGGCCGGCTTGATCAGGTAGCCGGCGCCGCGCCGGGTGTGGATCATCGGCTCGCGCCCGGCGTCGATCTTCCTGCGCAGGTACGAGATGTAGAGCTCGACGACGTTCGCCTGCCCGCCGAAGTCATAGCTCCACACGCGGTCCAGGATCTGCGCCTTGCTGAGCACACGGCGCGGATTGCGCATGAGGAAGCGCAGCAGCTCGAACTCGGTGGCGGTGAGGTGGATGTTGTCCCCGCCCCGCGACACCTCGTGGCTGTCCTCGTCGAGCATCAGATCGCCGACGGCGAGCACGGACTCGCTGCGCCGGTCGGCCGCGCCGGTCCTGCGGATCAGCCCGCGAAGCCGCGCGACGACCTCTTCCAGGCTGAACGGCTTGGTCACGTAGTCGTCGCCGCCCGCCGTCAGACCGGCGATCCGGTCCTCGACGGCGTCCTTGGCGGTCAGGAAGAGAACGGGCACTTCCGGCAGCTCACGGCGCATCCGCCCGAGCACGCTCAGCCCGTCCATGTCCGGCAGCATCATGTCGAGCACGACGGCGTCGGGCCGGAACTCGCGCGCGGTCTGCATGGCTCCGCCACCGTCGCTCGCGGTGCGGATCTGCCAGCCCTCGTAGCGCAGGGCCATGGACAACAGCTCGGTGATGGACTGCTCGTCGTCCACGACAAGCACCCGGACGGGGCTTCCGTCCGGCCTCAGCAGTTCGGTACGCCCCTGGGGCGAGGTCGCGGTCATGGCACAAGCTTGCGACGCGCCTCTGAGAGCGCCCTTTCCCGAACCTGTGAAATCTCTGAGAAACCCGTGAGTGTGCTTGGGGTCTCCTGGGCCTCCTGGGCCTCCTGGGTTCCTTGGGTTTTCTGAGCCTCCTGTGTCTCCTGGGGCTCCTGGGGCTCCTGGGGCTCCTGGGTCTCAGTCCAGTCCGAACAGCGCGGCGGCGTTGTTCCTGCACACGGCCCGCACCCAGTCGTCCCCGAGCCCGAGCCGCCCGATCGCCTCCAGCTGGTGCACGTACGGATACGGGATGTTCGGGAAGTCGCTGCCGAGCAGCACCCGGTCCCCGAGATCGGCGAGCCGCCCCAACTCGCCCTTCGGGAACGGCGCCTGCCGCTCGACGAAGTCGGTGAACGCCATGGTCGTGTCCAGCCGCACCTCCTCGTACCGCTCGGCCAGCTCAAGGAAGTCCGTGTACTCGGGCATCCCCATGTGCGCGACCACCAGCGGCAGCCGCGGATGCCGGGCGAGCAGCCGCGCGATGGGCTCGGGCCCGGTGTGCTTTCCGGGCGCGGGCCCTGACCCGCAGTGCGTCACGATCGGCACGCCGGCCTCGGCGAGCAGCCCCCACACGGGGTCGAGCAACGGATCGTTCGGCTCATAGGCCCCCACCTGCACATGCGCCTTGAACACCCGCGCCCCCGACTCCAGGGCCTGGCGCACATACGCCTCGACGCCCGGCTCGGGGAAGAAGGTGGCGGTGTGCAGGCAGTCGGGCGTACGGGCGGCGAAGTCGGCCGCCCACTCGTTCAGCCAGCGCGCCATCCCGGCCTTGTGCGGATACAGCATCGAGGTGAAGGCCTCGACCTTGAACTCCCGCAGCGTGGCGAGCCGTTGACTCTCCTCTTCGCGGTACGTGATCGGCCACTCGGTCCCGACCAGCGGCCCGGCGGAGTCGAAGTACGCCCACACCTTGCGCAGTACGCGCTCGGGCATGAAGTGGGTGTGCACATCGACGAGGCCGGGCAGCCGGTACCGGTCGAGGAACGCGGCGACCTGCTGGGCCTCGGGCACGGAGCCGGTCACGGGATCGGTCACAGCGTCGGTCACGGGGCCAGTCACGGGGCCGGAGTGGTTGGGATTGGGATCGGTCTCACTCACGCTCGAACTCCTGACTGCGCTCGACCTTGGCGACGTGCACGGTGTACCGCTCGTACCACTCGGCACGGCCCTGCTTCTGCACGGCGCGGTGCTCGCCGACGGACCGCCACTGTTCGATGGCGGCGGAGTCGCGGAAGTACGAGACGGTGATCCCGAGCCCACCGGGATTGCGCGCGGACTCGTGCCCCAGGTACCCCGGTACCTCCTTGACCAGCTCGTCCATCCGGTCCGCCGCCTCCCCGTAGCCACGGTCCCCCGGGGTCCGCACGGAGCTGAACACCACCACGTAATAAGGCGGTTCAAAGGCGGGCAACGGCCGGACCGCCGGCCCGTCAGTCGCATCGGCGTGATCACTCATGTCCATACGATCCCTCGTTCCCCGGCCCGGCAAAAGGGGATCGACGGAGGGATCGGCGGGCCGACCGGGCCCTGGCTAGAAGAGCCCACCCTGCACTCCCGGGATCTCCCGCACCGCGAGTCTCGTCCCACCAGCCCCGCTCGCCCCCTCCGGCACCCGCTCCAACGGCCACCCGGCGAGCACCCGCGTATCGACGACGAGCCGCCGCTCACCGCGGGCCTCCACGAGATGCAGATCGGGCCCGGCCGCAGCGGCCACCCGCCCCGCGACGACGGCCCCTTCGCCGAGCCCGCTCACAACGGCATCGACACGGTCGATCGCCCGCAGCCCGAAGACCTCCCCGTGATCCACCACCTGGCACGGCAGCCGCTCCAAGGACTCCGGCCACTGGTCGAGCCCCGCCGCGACGCCATGCGCCCGCACCAGCTCGGCGCCCCGCTCGCCGACTCCCGGCAGCCCGCCCCGCACCACGCGCTTGCGCTCGTACGGAATCCGGTCCGGCACCCCGAGCGCCACCCGCAGCAGCTCCTCGGCCCGCCGGGCCGCCATCAAGGGCCCCTGTCCCAGCCACGTAAAGGCAACGGCCCCCTGCTCCAGCAGCCGCGCGCTCCCCCGCTCCACACCCGTGATCCCCACCTTCACGAGCCCGTCCCCGAACCACGCCAAATACACGTGGTACGGCCGCGGGTCATCGGCGATGGTGTCCGCGGCCACGGACCGGGACCGGTCGATCGCGGCACACTCCGCACACTGCGCCCGCGTCCCCCGCACCGGCACGGCATCCCGCCCCGGACAGACGGTCCACCGCCCTCCCCGCCACACCCCGAGACACCGCCGCTCCCCACCGACCCGGAACGCGACCGACTCCCCGAACCGCACCCCGCTCTCCCGCTCGCCCCCGCCGTCCCCCACCCACCCGAAGACCGGCCCACCCCCACGCCACCGCATTCCGGTGCACCACCACGTCATACGAGCCAGGATGACGCACGGCACTGACAACACCCGGAAAACGCAAGAGGCCCCGGATTGCTCCGGGGCCTCTTGTCTGTGTGCACTCGGCAGGATTCGAACCTGCAACCTTCTGATCCGTAGTCAGATGCTCTATCCGTTAAGCTACGAGTGCTTGTTTTTTCTTTTTTTGTTGTCTCCGTTCCCGGCCTTTCGGCCCGTCCCGGCGACAAGAAGAACATTACATGACTGCCGCCGCCATGTGAAATCCGATTGCCCCACCCTGCCTGACCTGCGAAAACGCACTGTGGGGCGTTCGGCGGTCACACCCGGGAAGCACCGAAGCCCCGGTCCTGGTGGACCGGGGCTTCGGATCTTGCTGCGGAGGCGGAGGGATTTGAACCCTCGATGGGGGGTAAACCCCAAACCGCATTAGCAGTGCGGCGCCATAGACCGGACTAGGCGACGCCTCCAGCGCTGCTCCCTCTCGCGGATGCGCGAGTGGGTGCGTGCAGATGATGACACAGCGGAACGCCGCCTCACCAATCGCCCCCCACGGTACTAGGAGGGCAGGCCACAGGGCAAAGCCTGGGGTGTCGGGCCGCAACGTCGGGGTGGGTACGGGCGTTGAGCACGGCATGTCCATGCGCTTTTCTTCTCGAATCATCGGCTCCGTCGCGTCCGTCGTCGGCCCGCTCGCCTTCCTCGCGGTCACTCCCGTCGCCGCGCACGCGGACGCCGGGCTCGACCACCTGACCATCACCGTCGCCGACTCGGACAACGGCAGCGACGGGACGTACGAGCTGGAGTGTTCGCCCGCGGGCGGGACGCACTCGGATCCCGGCGCGGCCTGCGGGCGGCTCGACGAGTTGGAGACGCAGGGCGTGGATCCGTTCGCTCCCGTCGCCGGCGACGCGCGCTGCACCATGCAGTACGGGGGTCAGGCCACCGCCCGCGTCACGGGGACCTGGCACGGGCGCGTCGTCGACTCCTCCTACACATTGGGCAACGGATGCGAGATCGCGCGCTGGCAGCAGCTCGAGCCCGTGCTGCCTGCGACCGGACCGTGACCCTCGGTCCAATGGTCACAGGCTCGTGACTCGGCCCGCCCGGGATCAACACATCCTCTACGTGGGCTCCGTCGCATCCGGCGCCTCCAGTCCAACCTCTGCCCGTAGACTCCCTCCCGTGATACGCCGCGGACCACAAGGCAGGATGGTGCGCGCGGTCGGCAAGTCGCAGTAATCAGGGAGGAACCGTCGTCGTGAGCAGCAGGCCATCCCGAGGCGCTGCTCGCCTCGCAGCCATACTTGACGCGCTTCCGGACGGGTTGTTGCTCGTCAACACCAACGGAACCGTGGTCAACGCCAACTCGATCGCCCTGGGCTCCTTCGAGGCTCCGGGAACGGCACTTGTGGGGCGCGGCCTGCTCGATCTGCTGCCCGAGTTCGACTCACGGCTCATCCCCGGCTCCATGCGCCGGCCCGACACCGTGACCGACGAACGCGGGCGGACCAAGCCGACGCGGATGACCGCGCGGCGCACCGATGCCAGCGAGTTCCCCGTCGAGGTGACCTCCGCCAATCTCTCCGACGGCGCGCGGGACGCGGTGGATCCGTACGGGACCAGCGGCGGCCAGTCGTACAGCGGTTCCGAGCTGCTCATGCTCGTCGTACGGGACCTGTCGGGGACCGTCGACACCGAGGCCGAACTGGCCCGTTCGCAGCGGCAGACCGAGATGATCCTGCGCGCCGCGTCCGAGGGCGTCGTGGGCACCGACACCGACGGGCGGATCGTGCTCGTCAACCCTGCCGCCGCACAGATCCTGGGCTTCCGGGCCAGCGATCTGGGCGGGCAGGAGCTGCATCCCCTCATCCTGCACTCGCGTCCGGACGGTGAACCGTTCCCGTACGAGGAGTCCCCGCTCGCCGACACGCTGCGCTCCGGTCGCAAGCACCGGGTGCGCGGCCAGGTGCTGTGGGCCAAGAACGGCGCGAAGGTGCCCGTCGACATGACGACGGCGCCGGTGCGTGACGGGGAGCAACTGGTCGGCGCCGTCATGACATTCGCCGACCGCCGCTCCACGGAGAAGCTGGCCGTCGAGCACGCCGAGGAGATCGCCCGGCGCGACGAGGCCGCCGAGCGGGAGCGCGAGGAGCACGCCGCCGAGTTGCAGCGGGCCCGTGACGAGAGCGCCGCCGAGCTGGCCCGGGTGCGCGAGGAGCTGGGTTCCGAGCTCACGTCCGTACGCGAAGAGCTGGGCTCCGAGCTCACGTCCGTACGCGAGGAGCTGACCGGTGAACTCGCCGCCGTCCGCGAGCAGCACGCCGAGGAGCTGTCCGCCGAGAAGGAGCGGGGCGCGGCGCTCACCGAGCGCGAGAAGGACCGTTACGAGGCCCTGGCCGCACGGCACACGCAGCTGCTCGCCGTGCTCGGGCAGTCGCTGCGCGGGCCGTTGGCGGAGCTGCGGCACGAGCTGGGGCAGCTCGCCGCCGACGACGCGGGGCAACTGTGGCCCGAGGCCAACCAGGTGCTCCACCACCTCTCCGCCGGCTACTCGCGCATCACGACGCTCGTCGACAACGTGCTGGCCTATCAGACCTTGGACGAGGGCGGTTCGCTGCTCTCCCGTACGAACGTCATGTTCGACGCCGTCGTGGCCGCAGGTGTCGACGGGGCCGTCGAGCTGATCGGGCCCGGCCGGGTGCAGTTCGCCGTGCACGCGCCGCCGATCGAGGCCGAGGTGGACGCGGCACGGCTCGCGACCGCGCTCGCGCATCTGATCGCCGACGTCGCCGGGATCGACGCGACCGGCAACGCCCGGACGCCCGCCACCTCCGGGTACGTCGACTCGACCGTCGTCGTGGCCGCCGCGCAGCGGGGCACGAACGTACGCATCGAGGTGCGCGGCCCCTACTCGGGCGGTGACCCGGTGCACGAGCCGATCGTGCACGGCATCGTGCGGGCGCACGGCGGTGTGCTGCAGACGCACGAGATGCCGGGGATGAGCGGCAGCGCGTACGTCCTCGAAGTGCCGATCGGGACGGGGGCCGGAGTCGTTCCCGAGGGCGGGGTCGCGCTTGGCGCCGGGGTCGCTCCTGGTGCCGGGGTCACTCCTGGTGCCGGCGGTGTGGTTGCCGATCAGGAGGCGGGGCCCGATGAGGCTCCCGACGGCGCGCCCGCCAACGTCTCCGTCGAGGGCTCCGAGGCCACCGGGTCCCAGGAGGCTTCCGCCGAGGCGAACGCGAACCTTCCCGCGCAGGCCACCGGCGGAGGCAGTCGGCGCCGCAGGGCGCGGCGGGCCGCCGGTCCTTCGACGGACGCGTTCCTGGAGAGCAGCGTGTCGGGCGGCGGGGAGTCGGCACAGACTCCCTCCAGCGGTACGGGCCGCAGGCGCGGACGTCCCGCCCCGGAGGAGGCCGCGTCCCAGGGCGCGGTGGTGACGTCGACCGAGCACGAGACGGCTTCCCCTTCGTTGGGCGAGACGGTGCCGCCGCAGGGCGTGCCCACGCCGAGCGGGCGCAGGGCCCGGCGCGCCGGGGGTCAGGAGCAGGCCGCCCTGCCCGCGCTGCCGTCCGGGGCCACCCCCGACGCTGAGCAGGGCGCCGAACCGGCTCAGGGCGAGCTGGAGTAGGCCGGGCGGGTCCGCAAACGCCGGG